>JBDRHN010000001.1:0-17784 GCA_043816765.1 bacterium
CGATATTATTCTGTTTTAATTGGTTTATTTAATTCCACAGAAAAAATTTTTTGGAATGACAGGGTTTGTTTGGGCAAGGTGAATTATGGAGTTTGAAAATTTTTAACGATTGTTATTATTGGTTAAATTGCGTATGAGCCAGAAAAACTGCATGGCCCGCTGTCTGAATGCAGGTCATTCCATTTTAAATTAAACAATACTCATTGAAGAATAGCTTACAGAATATTAACCGATGAACAAAGAATAGATGTGGTGCTAATCGGAACAAGAGAGAATTTTTATCAGAGGTTGCGCAGAGCGTTAAAGATATAGCTCCTCCACCCCCGCCACCCTCTTCTCCAACATCATCAAACTCCTCCTTGTATCTTATGTTTGTATTTTTGCAAAGAACTGTTTTTTAGTTTTTTGTTTTTTTAATATTTATCCCAATTGTTTTATTAATTTACTCATCTCTTTTTCTATTTTTTTTATCTCATCTTTGTGTTTTTCAAATGCCGCTTTTGCCGAATTATGCGCTTGGCGAACACGAACCAAAGTTTCAGGAAGAACATTTATACAAGGAATTAGTCCGACAACAAAAGCAATTAATGACCACCACCATGCGTCTTTAGTTTTTTGTTCATTTTTTATATTATAAATTTTAATGTAAATAAAAAGACTGGCTGATCCTTTAAGTATTCCAATACAGATTGCGATCGGACTTAAAACAACAGTAGCCCATAAAAAAGCTATGGGCAGATCCGCCATTTCAATAAAGCAGGCTAAAAGAGCCAAAAAGAAAAAGTTGGTTGATTTATATTTGCCGATTAATTTTTTCAGTTTGTTTAATTCTTTGCCAAGCTCCCTTAATTTTTTTATAGTCCGCTTTCTTTTTCTGATTTGCCAAAGCGGTATTTTGTTGACTTTTTCTTCATCCTCTTGTGTCTCTCCTTTTTGTCTGTTGTCCGCGCGAGGCTGTTCTCCGTTGGTTTGTCTGTCTGCGGATTGTTTGCTGTTTGAGGCTCCTTGCGGAATATCGCCCAAAACAGGGCTAACCGCTTTTTGCTTTTTAGCTTTTACTTGTTCTCTTCGCAATTCGCTTTGCACCCTTGATTCATCATTTCCATGTTGTTGCGATAGCAGATCGTCTATATTTTTTTCTTGTGGTTGAGCGGGCATAAAATTAGTATATAGTATCTTGTATTTAGTATCTAGTATTTTCTAAATTAACTTTACCATATTTCCCCCCTTTTTGGCAAAAAATTTTTTTGTATTTTGTTTGAGATTGTGATATAATATTTTTGTTGAGATTTGAATAAGTTTCTTTGAATTACGAAACGATTTAATCACGTAACAATGGGTAGACGAAAGCCCTCGCTTTCGTTTAAAAACATTGCGAGCGAGGACTCGCAACTACCCTAAAATATTAGTTTCGTAATTCAAAGTAAGTTTATGAAGTTTTTAACGAATAAAAGACGGGACAAATTATCAGATTCATTTTTTGGTTTAGCCAACTTAATTTTAGGGGCGTTGGTTTTAGGTCAGTTTGTAAAAGAAGAGACAATTAACTTTACAGTTTTTATTTTTGGTTTAATTTTAAGCATATTGTGTTATTTGGTGGCTTTATTAATAATTAAAGATAATTAAAATATATGACAAACCTTATCTACTTTTTGCTGATCTTAATAGGCATTGTTGCGTTGGTTGGAATTATTGTCGCAATTTCTGATTGGCGCGCAAGGAGTCATCATCAAAAAAATATAATAAAATGATTCAAATCAATTCAATCAAAAAAGCGATAAAAAGCGAGCCGATGGTTGAGATTGCTTATCTTTTTGGTTCACAGGCGCTGGGCGGAGTCGGGGTTGATAGTGATTTTGATATTGGAGTTTATTTGAATAAAAGTTTAAATAACAGCGAACGTTTTAAGTTGCGTCTGGATTTGATGGGAAAATTAAGCGCGGAGCTTAAAACGGATAAAATTGATTTGGTGGTAATAAATGATTTGAATTCTGTTTTTTTTAAATATATAATTATCAAAGAAGGAAGAATATTGCATCAAAAAAGTTTGTTAAAGCGGTGCGAGCTTGAGGGGCGGATAATGGCTGAATATTTTGATTTCAGACCTTTTTTGGAAGAGTATAATCGGCAGTTTTTAATGAGTTGATTAAATATTGTAAAATAATTTTCAATTTCTAATTTTTAATTTTCAAACAATTTTCAATGATTCAATGATAAAATTTATGCAATACGATCTTGAAGAAAGAACTAGAAAATTTAGCAAAAGCATAATTGATTTGTTAAGAAAAGTTAGGCAAGACGAAATCAACAAAAATATAATTTCACAATTAATCAAAGCGGCAACAAGCGTAGGCGCGAATTATTGCGAAGCTAATGGCGCTAGTTCTAAAAAAGATTTTAAAAATAAAATTTTTATTTGCAGGAAAGAAATATAAGAAACAAAATATTGGATTGAATTATTAGCGCATTCCAATCCCGAGCACAACAAAGATTTGCGATTATTATGGAAAGAAGCGCATGAACTTGCCCTTATTTTCAATAAAATTTCAACAAGTTTAAATAAGAATAGTTTAGAAAATTAAAACATTAAGAAATTTAGACATTGTTTGAAAATTAGAAATTAGAAATTAGAAATTAAATTTATGAGCGAAGTTTATAATAAAATAATTTCAAAATTGCAGAAATTAAAAGAGTATCAAAAAATTTTGAAAGAGATTCAAAAGGTGAACAAGCAAAAGTTTGTTGATGATTATCATTTTTACGGATTGGCGGAAAGGTATTTACAGCTTGCCATTGAAGTTGTTTTGGATATTTCTAAATTGGTTATTAACGCAAAGTCATTTTGCCGCCCTGAAAGCAATCAGGAGATGTTTGAAATTTTGGCAAAAGAAAAAGTTATTGGTGGAAAATTGCGGGATGTTCTTTTTGGAATAGCTAATTTTCGCAATATTTTGGTGCATGATTATGAAAAAATTGACCGCGGGATTGTTTATGAAATTTTACAAAGCAGAATTGATGATTTTGAAAGTTTTGGAAAAGCGGTGAAGAGATATTTAAAAAAAGTATAATAATAATTTTATGGATCAAGAAATAAAAAAAGAGTTTGAGAATTTAACAAAAGGCATTCAGAATTTAACAGTTGGCTTAAATAATCTCACCGACGAGGTTAAAAGTTCAAAAAAAGATTTTGAAGATTTGATTGAAGTTATTCAAGAAAGCTTTAGCCATGTTGAGGGGGAAATAACTTCTATCAAAGAAACAATGGCGACCAAAACAGATTTGGGCAAGCTCAATATTGAACTGCGGGATTTCATTGATGAAAAAATTGACTGTCTGAAAGATGATTGGGTTCTTTTGATGAGAAAAGAAGATACAAAGCTTGTGAGTGTGGTTGAGACTTTGCATAAAAAAGATGTTTTTCAAGAGAAAGAGACAAAGAATATTTTAAAAATGGAACCTTTTCCGCGGCTGGCGGCTAATTAAATATGAGTGATAAATTAAGTCCAAAGAAAACAAAAGAGATTGCATTATATAAAAAACTATGTCAAAAGTTGAAGCAAAAAAAATAGTTAGAAAATACGCGAAAAAATTAGAGGAAGCGAATTATCCGTTTTCCGCTATTTATTTATTTGGTTCTTACGCTCAAAACAAAAATAATGAATGGAGCGACATTGATGTGGCGGTTGTATCGGATAAATTAAAAAGAAATAACGATAAAAATAGATTTTTATTATGGGATATGAGGTTGGACGTAGACACTAGAATTGAACCCCACGGCTTTACCGTCCAAGATTTTCAAAACGAGTGCGACCCGATGGCGGCGGAAATTAGAAAGACGGGGATCAGGGTGGTTTGATTAAATCCCCCCAACCCCCCCTTTGCGAAAGGGGGGAATATAAGATGAAAAAATAATTTAATTATAATAAATTAGTATGAACACAGTTGCTACAATGCAAAATTTAATAAAAATCGGTCAAGAGCCGATAGTTATTTTGCCTTTGAAAAAATGGCAAGAGACGGAAGAACTTATTGAAGATTTGGAAGATCAGGTTAGATTTATGGCGGCTTACGAGGAAAGCCGATGGCAGGATGGAATTGCCCTAAAAGATCTTAAGGTAAAATATAATCTTTGAGACGATGTTTAAAGTTATTCTTATTTCAAGAGCAGAGCGCGAATTTGGCAAATTGCCCCATTCGCTGCAAATCAAATTGTATCAAGAATTTAATAAATTAGAACAATATCCTTTTGGTTTGAATGTTAAAAATATAAAAGGAGTTAAGAATGGTTATCGTCTTCGCGTTGGAAGATATAGGGTTCTTTTTGTTATTTTTACTAAAGAAAAATTGATCAAAATTTTAGATATTTTTTTAAAGAAAGGAGATAATGATTATGCGAGGAGAAAAATATTGTTTTAAAATACAAAATACTAGATACCAAATACTAAATACAAATCCATGAAATCTAAAAAATCGCGCAATTTATTGCTACTCGCTATTTTAATAATTTTTTCCATGCAGCTTTTTGGGCTGGGTGTTTTGTTTGTTTTGCCGGCGGGGGTGGCGAGGGCGGATGTCGGGGTTAACCCGAAAGTTTTGCCGGCGGGGGTGGCGAGGGCGGAAGAAGACAAAAGAATTATCACAAAAATAAAAGAAGCATTGACGGGTGAGAATGTAACTTTCACGCCACAGGTTGATATTCCTGGAAGTACTTTTACAAGAAGCAATGATCCAATAAAATTTAATAAGGAGAATAGAGGTTTATTGCTTGCTCAATATATTCGAGCTTGGTATAAGTTTGCTGTTGCGGCGGTGGGTATACTCGCGGTTGTCATGATTATGGCGGGAGGATTGATTTGGCTTACGGCAGGCGGGCGGGCTAATCAGATTTCTACCGCCAAGGATTGGATAACGGGCGCGGTTGTTGGTTTGGTTTTGGCTTTGATGAGTTATACTCTTTTGGATATTTTAAATCCTAATTTGGTGACGTTTCAGAGTTTGGTGATTGAGGATGTGGGAAATGTTTCTTTGAATAGTGACTGTAGTGTTAAAGATGTTTGCGTTGAAGGTGAAAGAGAAGATCCAAGTAGTTGTATTGCCATCGAAAAAGAAAAGAAGTGTTGTTGCCCAGGCAGAGGAGAGTGTTATTCAATTAGTCTGGCTTTGTGTGATAGCTATTCAAATTGTGTAAAAATGACGACTAGCGAAGGAGATAAATGTGCCTATAAAGAAGGATCTAATTGTTATATTTATTCAAGCATTAATGGTTGCAATAATGACAAGAATTGCGCATGGAGCGCTGTTAGCGGATATTGTTTAGAAAAAGAGGTTAAAGAGGGATGTATTGGCGAAGGAACCGCAGCCAATGGTTCTGGTTGTTTTTTAAACAGTAAATGTTGCAGTGGATATTGCAATACATGGGGTTCTGGTCTTTGCGAAAATCCACCATCTTAGAGTGAGGTGAAACAAATATTGGCTTAAATAGAATTTTTAAAATAAGATTAGTAGTTTTTATAGATTAATTATAGATGAAAAAAATAGTTCAAAAATTAAAAAATCATAAATACAGAAACTTAATTTGCGTGTTAGGTTTGGTTTTAGTTTTTATTGTTTTGCCACACAGAGCGTTCGCTGGTGCTTTAGATGTGCTTGGTTTAACAGGTTTAATTAATTGGATGTTTTTCAGGATAGGCGAATTGTTCGGTATATTAGTGACACTGTTAATCGGTTTTTTAATGAGAGTCGCGGCGTATAATGATTTTACTACTTCTGAAGCCGTAAGACTGGGGTGGGGGTTGATGCGCGATGTCTGCAATATGTTCTTTATTGTTATTTTGATGATTATAGCTGTTTGCACGATTATCAGGGTAGAGGCATATAACTACAAAAAGATGTTGCCCAATCTTTTGGTTAAGGCTGTTTTGATTAATTTCAGTCTTATGTTTTGCGGTCTTTTGATTGATGTTTCGCAGGTGATTACATTGTCTTTTGTAAGCGCTTTTAGTGTGGCTGGAACTGGGAATTTTATTACGGGCTTGGGGCTAGACAGTGTGTATAAGATAGCTACCAGCAAAACTCCTCAAGATGCTACGACCACGTTGCTTTATGGCATGATTTTGTTGGCTATAGCTACGGTTGTGATAGCGGCTTTGGTTTTTGTTTTTCTTGGTCGCATTATAGCTTTTTGGATTTTGATTGTTCTTTCGCCGTTTACTTTTTTGGCTTCCGCGAGCGGTGGAATGGGAAGCAAGTATGCTGATCAATGGTGGAGTGAATTTACTAAATATCTAATCGTTGGTCCTGTTTTGGCTTTTTTTCTTTGGTTATCTTTGTCGGTGATGAAGCAATCATCGTTAGGAGTTGTGTCTAAAACAATGAGCACAGGTCTTCCGAGTGTCACTTTTAGTGACGCAGGACAACCGGATAATTTTGTGGCTTTTTGTATTTCTATAGCCATGCTTTTGGGTTCTTTGGTCGCGGCTCAGCAGATTGGGACGGTCGGGTCGGGGGCGGCGGGGAAGACGCTTGGGGGGATAAAGGGTTTTACGTCGTGGGCGGCAAAGGCTGCGCCTGGTTATGCGAATGAATTGTTTGCGGTCGGGTCAAAGAAGGTTACCGGAGTAGCGATGACCCTTAATCCAATGGATTATTACAATTCATGGAAAAAGGCTCGCGATTATAAAAGCAGGCAAAGGCTTATGGAACCGCAAGCTCATCTTGATGATATTGCGCATTATGGTGTTGGGAGGTTCGGTGTCAATTTATTTAGGCAAGGATGGTCGGGTGTCATGGGTGGTGATGTTAAAGAACAAGGAAAATTAAGGCGCGCGCAGAAATTGGATGAATATAGGATGGAATTTGGCAGCGAAAAAGATGCGGCTGGCGTAAGGAAGTTACAGGAAATGAAAGATGAAAAAAACACTTTAGATGTTGATTTAAAAAGTGTTATAAGCGAAAAAGATGATTATATAAAAGAAAAAGAGAAAAAAGGCGAAGTATTATTAACAGATTCTAGCGGGAATGTTATTGATTCAACAGTTATGAGTTTTGACTCTCAAATTCAGGAGAGAAAAACCAAGATAAAGGAACTAGATGAAAAAATAAAAGGAGCCGATACTATTCAATTAACTCAAGAAGCACTAGAAGAAGAAGAAAAAGCAGAAGAATCAATTAGACAAAATATTAGAAATATAAACGGCGGTTTACTGAGCGATCAAGAAACACATGTAAGGTTGCAACAAATATCTAATGCTTTAGAGAAGTTGGCAGTTGTAGAGAAGCAAACAGGTTTGAATGAAATGCAAAAAACCAAAAAAGAAAATCTAGAAGGAGAACAGGAAGATTTGAAATCATATCAAGAGTATATTAAAACCGGAGCGCATGAGAATTATGATAAAATAAAAAACAAGGGATTGGTTACAAAATATGATGAAAAAGAACGAAATAATAAAGCAATTAAAGAAAGTATTAAAAAAGAGGTTGAAGGGTTACAGCAAAAAGCTGATGAGCACAAAGACAAGGCGCAAATCATTAGAGAGTCGCAAGAGCTTAAGGCTCCTATTGACTATCATGAAATTACAAAAAGAATGGCGAATAGAAAAGAAAAGATTGAAGAAAAAGAGAATAAGTTTCTTGAAATTTCAGGACCTGATAAATTTTACAGAGAATCGGCTCGCCGTGCGTTGGTGGCGGAAGAGCAGAAAAAAATTGCTGACGTGAAAGAGTCGTCAGAGCTTGTTGGATATTTGAGAAAAGCTCAAAAAAAGAAGGATTTTGACAAGTTATCAGCTGTTATAAAACAGATGGCACAAAATGGCGATGATAACGAGTTTCTTAATGAGTTTGGATATAAAACAGGGTATGGGGGCTTTAGAGAGTTTATGCAGAAAGAGGTTATTGGAAAAATGGGCGTTGATGAACAGAAAGCGCTTGCTTTATCAACTGATGTTGGATATATAAACGAGGGAGTAAATCATTGGAACACAGCGCGTATGACAAAAAATGAGAATGGCAAATGGAGATGGAACACCCAAGACGAACAGACAAAAGCCGCTTTGGGAGAGCTTTTGAAGAAAAATGATCGTCAATTGATGCATAGTTTGAATCGTTTTGGTTATGGTGAAGAAACACAACACGCAGATGGAAGCAGGACTTTTTCTTTTACTGACATTGGAAAAGGTTTGGCGATGAATTTAGGTCCCGCTTTTCAAAGATATTTTGTTAATAGTAAAGAGGGTGCGACAAATGTTATATTTAAATTGGCTCAAGATATGCCTACAATAAATGCTATGAAAAATGTGTGGACAAAGGATGTGTATAAGCTGTTTGCAGATTCTGCGGGTAAAACAGAGAAGGGGATAAAAGACGTATCTACTTTGATGGAGGCAATAAAAAAGATGATGAGAGAATCGTCGTAATTTAACGCAGTAATATAAATAATATATGCTAACCACAGAAGACATAAAAAAAAGAATGGCGGAAGAGAAAATTTTTCAAAGCATCAATGGATTTGCCAAGAGTGTCCTGCTTAGTTATAATTTTAAATTAGCTTATGGCTTAATCAGAGATTTAGAAGAAATTTTCAAAGAACAGCCCGATTTTTCGAAAAAACACCCCAGAAGATACGCGCAGTATCAAGATATTATAGTTAAAGCAAAATTTATAGCTTTGATGCAGATTAGAGAGCAAGAGGTTATTAATTTATTTAATAATCATTTTAAAGAGGCATTTGAACTTGAATATTACGATTTGCAAGAAACACTTAGAGGAGTTTTGGCCGCGATGCCTGTATTTAAACACAGGGATGAAGTTAAGCAAAAAATAAAGCAAGCGCTTTTAAATAATAGTCAGGTAATAACTTCGCAGAAATTAAAGATGAAAATAGGCGAAGAGGAAAAAGAGATTGCTCCGACAGTGGGCAATTGGCTGAGAGATTACAATAAAAAGGCTGGAGGCGGACGCGTTTCAAAGGTTGCTCAAGCGCGATATATCACAAATAATAGAAACATAAAAGTTTTGGATGAAGATGAAAGAAAAATTGTTGTTACTTTGATTGAGTTTTATGAATTTTTGAAAAAGTCTTCTCTTACAGATGAGGGGGCGGAAGAGAAAGTGATGGTTGTCGTTGATGGAAAATTAAAACTTTTTAATCAAGGGAGACTTGAAGAATTAGAAAGTCCAAAAGTTAAGGAATTGATGAAAAAAATTCATGCGATGTCTAAAGAAACTGCGAATGCAAGTCCAGCTGATTCTGTGAAAATTACCACAACTTCACCTTCTTTGCCTGCAAAATTAAGTTCATCACCAGTTAATTTAAAAGCAACATCAAAAACGACAAAGCAGTTGATGCAGGAGGCTTTAATCGGTGATAATGAAAAAGAGATTAAAAAATTGGAATCTGAAATTAAAAATAGCGAGGGAGATGATGTTGAAAAGATTATTGGCGGATTAATGAAATCCCCCCAGCCCCCCTTTGCGAAAGGGGGGACGGTTGAAGAGGTTGTGGCGAGATTAAGATTGTTGGCAAAAAAAGATCCCAAGAGTCTTGCGAAGCTTTTGGAATCTGGCGGGAATTTGTTGACGCCGTCAAATTTTCAAAAATTAATTAAAAATATTTTAGGCGGGAAATTTGGAATGTCTGACGACGAAACAGCGCGCTACGGAATGCAACTGGCGATAATTTTGAAAAAACAAAATATGTCGGAGTTTATGAAGACAGTTTATTTTGACAAACGCGCGCAGGTGTTTAGGTGGAATACGGATTAATTTTCAATTTTTACAATTCGCCGCTGAAAATGTCATTCCGACCGGAGTTGAAAAAATTAAAATATAATTTAGAGTGAAACGATAAATTATATTTTAATTTTTTCAACGGAGCGGAGGAATCCCTTTTAGAACGAGAAAAATCATTAAAATTTTAAAGATATAATAAATGTCTATTCAACATGATTATTTTATATACATAATGGCAAGCAATAGCGGAACCGTATATGTCGGAGTAACTAATAATTTACTAAAAAGAACCTTTGAACACAGAGAAGATATAAACGAAGGATTCACCAAAAAATATAAATGCCATAAGTTGGTATATTACGAACATTACAATGATATCAATCAAGCGATAGCAAGAGAAAAGCAGATTAAAAAGTGGCGAAGAGAGAAAAAGGAAGCATTGATTAAAATCACAAATCCAAAATGGAAAGATTTGTATTATGATTTAGTTGCATAGCTTAATATTTAAAATATTTTTGTTTAATAGAATAAGACCGCCCCACTCATCAAGGGATCCCTCCGCTCCGCAAAAATTAGAATATTAAATTTATGTCTTGCGACAAAATTTAATATTCTAATTTTTGCTCCGGTCGGGATGACATCGTCCGTTTTAAACGCGGAAACCGAGTATAAAATTGTTAACGAATTAGTTAACATATACAGGAATGACAGAGCCAACAGCGGACGGAGAAAACTTTATTTTTGGATTTACTATTTTATATGCCAAACAACCCGCAACAACCGAATATCGCTGACGATTTCTCAGATTTTGATTTTGACGAAAATGATGTATTAGTTAAAGACGGGCAGCAAGAAGTCAAGAAATCAAAAAATCAAGAAATCAAAAAAACAATAAATCAAGAAATCAAGACTGTTGAAAGCGGTTACGTTAACCAATCCAAAACTCTCGCGAACAGATCGCTTATAAAGCGGCAGATTGGAGCGCCGTTGAAATTAAAGACAATGGGAAAGCCTGACGCGGCGGAAAATGTTCGTAAAAATCTGATCAGACAGGCGAATATGCAAAAAGCAAAGATTGAAGCTATCGGGCGCGAAGGGAATGGTTTGGTTTATGATGAAAAGGACGATGAAGAAATAGAGAAATTTAAGAAAAATTCTTTGACAAAAAGCGGTTGCAATATTGATTTTTTGGTTAGAAATTTAATGAACCAATTGAATATAGTTTCAACTTTAAAGATTGATTTAATCAAACGGCTGAAAAATATTATAGATTCTTTTTTTAGAGATATACGAACCGCGCGGGCAACAGAAGAGTTGTTGCAACGTTCTTTAAGCAATGGAGGTTTGAATTTGCCGCTTGAAAGCGCGAGGCAAATAATGGATTTTATCAGCAATGAATATAAAAAAATACATTTTACGGTTTTAACGGCGGCGGATAATAATATTTCAACGTTAAAAGAGAATGATCTGCCCGAATCTTCCAAAACTGAATCTCCCAAGGTTGAACCTCCGAAAGTTGAATCCCCGAAGGTTAAACCTCACAAGGTTGAACCTCCGAAAGTTGAACCTCCGAAAGTTGAATCCCCGAAGGTTAAACTTCTCAAAGCTGAATCTTTGGAAAAAAAGTTAATTGAATCCCCAAAGATGGAACTTCTTGGGGAAGGGGTGGAAGCTATTTCCAAAAAAACCGCGAAAGAAGCGCAAGTGGGAATTTTTAGCGATGAAATAGCTAATTTGCGCGTTATTGAAATTTCAGCGCCAAAAAATGTTAAAAAATTATCTTCAGGAAATGCGGTGGTAAATAATTCAAAGATAGAACCCGCCAAAGTTGAACCGCCTAAGGCAGAAGAGCAAAAAACAACAAAGAAAGAAGTATTATTTCAAGATTTTGAAAGAGAAGAATTTTTAAAAAGTTTTGATGAAGAGTTGACGCAAGACGAAAATCAAGCTAAAGATTCTGACAAAAATAAAAAGTCATGGTTTTCTAGATTATTTAGGCGAAAACCGAAGAAGTCAAAAGTCCGTAAAGTCCAAAGTCTAAAGTCGGTGGAATCGGAAGCCGAAAATTTGCAATTAAAAAAAGAAATACCCCATCCTCAGCCGGTCGTAAGGCGGGTTGTTCAGAATAAGCAGAATTTTGACAATCGCCCCAAAGTGGAAGATGTAAAAGTTGTCCGCCCGCATCTTGTGGGACCGATTGAAGAACTCTCAGAGATGACGGTTTTAGATTTTCGCAGGCTTGGTTCAACCGCGCGGGATTCAGTTGATAAAATTAAAGATAAAATAGAAATATCCGCCAAAGATTCTTTTAATCAAAAAATCACAGCAATTAATGCTTGGCGGAAAAGTCAGCCGAATCAGCTTTATGTTGAATTTGGCCGCCAAAGTTTATCTCAAAAATTGTCAGTTGAAGATTTAATCAGCCAATATAATTTAGAAAACAAGCCGACTTTGACCAAAGAAGAGTTTGATTTGATTAGTCAATTGAATAAAGAATTAAGATACTAAGCTGTAGAGACGAGGCAGCGCCTCGTCTCTGCACAATGACTTTATGCCCCAACAATTTGTAGTTCCGCAATTTATTGATGTGGAAAGCAAGATATTCGGTCCGATTACGATGCGCCAATTTATTACAGTATTGGCTGCTGTTTTTGTAGAATTTATTATTTATAAATTATCTGATTTTACTTTATTTTTAATATTAAGCGCTTTTGTTTTACCAGCGGCTGGAGCGATTGCGTTTATGAAAATCAGGGGAATACCCGTTCCTCATTTTTTATTAAATCTTACGCAGAGTTTTAAAAAGCCGAAAATCAGAGTTTGGGACAAAAGTTTGAGCGATGCTGAAATGAAACAGTATTTTAAAAAACCGATTATTATTGAAAAAATAATTATTACAAAGAAAGAGGCGCTGGTTAGTTCCCGTTTGGCTGAATTATCTTTAATTATTGATACGGGCGGAGTGTATAAGGGAGAGGACAACGAAGTCAAAAGTCTATAAAGTTTATAAAGTCTATAAAATCCTTAAAGATTTTCAGACTAATTTCCTATGTCAAAAGAATCCACCAATACTAATCCTAAACAAAAGAAAAAAAAATTGCCTTCAACCCGCAAGTATGTTGATATTGCTGAAATAAAAGATGATGTTGTTGTTTTAAAAGACGGGACGTTGCGGGCAGTAGTTTTGGTTTCAAGCATTAATTTCGCCCTTAAATCCGAAGATGAACAAAATGCTATCGTCGGAGCATATATGGGTTTTTTGAATTCTTTGCAATATTATGTTCAGCTTGTTATTCAATCCAGAAAATTAGATATTGAAAAGTATTTAAAGAGGCTTGAAGTTGTTGAGAAAGAACAGACCAATGATTTGCTCCGAATGCAGATAGTCGGTTATCGTCAGTATGTCGCTGAGTTAATTGTAATGGGCGATATAATGACTAAACGTTTTTATGTCGTTGTTCCGTATGATCCGATTACCGACAAACAAAAAACATTTTTAACGCGCGCCGCGGAAGTTTTTTCGTCAGCAAAATTTGTTCAATTGAGTCAAAAGAAATTTCAGGAGAGAAAACATGAGCTTGACCAGAGAGCTTTTCATATTTTATCAAGTTTAAACAGCATGGGATTAAATGGGGTTATTTTAGATACGCAAAGTTTAATAGAGCTTTATTATAACACGTATAATCCCCTTACTTCGCAGGAAGAAAAATTGGTTGACATAGGCGAATTGGGGGTTGAAGGATAATTATAATAAAAATTAGAAATTAAAAATTTAATTTATGTTCGAACCATCAGATATTAAAAAACAAGAAAAAGAGCGTCAGAGAATGGCGGCAAAACAAGAGGAAAGAATACGCCCCAAAGACAAACGGGAGAATGAGAAAAAGCGTTTAAACAGCCAAAAGGTTGTTTTGGAAGAGGAAAAAATGTATCGCAGAGGCGTTATTTTGGCGCGCGATTTAATTGCCCCCGCGTCGCTGGAAGTTAATCCGTCTTTTATTATTTTAAACGGCCAATATATCAACACCTTGTTTGTGATTGCTTATCCAAGATATATTACGTTGGGATGGTTTGCGCCGATAATTAATATGAATGTCGCTTTGGATATTAGCATGTATTTTTATCCTGTTAAAGCTTCTGTTATTTTAAAACAGCTGAAAGACAAGGTTGGCATTATTAAGGCGCAGATTATTGAAGATTCGGAAAAAGGCGCCGCGAGAGACCCCCTGCGGGAAACGGCTTTGCATGACATTGAGCAGTTGCGTGATGATTTAACTCAAGGAATAGAGCATTTTTTTCAGTTTGCGTTATATGTCACCGTTTATGCTGAGTCAGAGAAAGATTTGAAAGTGATTACGCAGGATATTGAAAATTTATTTGGTTCAAAATTGATTTATACTAAACGTGTATTTTATCAAGCTGAACAAGGTTTTAATTCAACGATGCCGTTAGCAAGCGATGAAATTCAAGTAACTTTTAACATGAATACATCGCCTGTCGCGTCTTCTTTCCCTTTTATTTCTTCAGAGCTTACTTCTGACAATGGAATTTTATATGGAATAAACAGACATAACAACAGTTTGATTTTATTTGATCGTTTTAGTTTGCAAAACGCTAATGTGGTGGTTTTTGCGACTTCTGGCGCTGGTAAAAGTTATGCCGTAAAGCTGGAGGTTTTGCGCAGTTTGATGTTTGGTTCAGATGTTATAATTATTGATCCTGAAAAAGAATATAAGCATTTATCAGACGCAGTCGGCGGGACATACGTTAATATTTCTTTGAGCTCGGAAAGTAAAATCAACCCTTTTGATCTTCCGCGTCCGATGGGGGAAACTTTTAAAACAAGCGACATAATAAGAAGCGCCGTAATAACGGTAAAAGGCCTGATTCGCATTATGCTTGGGGATATGTCGCATCAAGAAGATTCAATTATGGACAGGGCGTTGATTGAATCCTATGCTAAAAATGATATTACGGCAGAGTCTGATTTAAATACAATAACTCCCCCGATTATGAGAGATTTATATGATATTTTGCAAGGCATGGAGGGGGGCGCGGATTTGGCTTTGCGTCTTAAAAAATACACAGAAGGGACATTTGCGGGGCTGTTTAACAGCCATACGAATGTTGATATGAATAATCAATTGGTTGTTTTTAGTGTTCGCGATCTTGAAGATGAGTTGCGTCCGATTTCAATTTATACGATTGTTAATTATATATGGAATGTTGTGCGTTCAGAATTAAAAAAGCGTATTTTGGTAATAGACGAGGCTTGGTGGCTTATGCAGCAGGAAGATTCCGCTAAGTTTATTTTCGCGCTGGTAAAGCGATGCCGTAAATATTATTTGGGTGTTACTACTATTACGCAAGATGTTAATGACTTTTTAGCCTCTCCTTACGGACAAGCTATTGTTACCAATTCGGCATTGCAGTTGCTTTTAAAACAGTCAAAGGCGGCGATTGATAATATCCAAAAAGTTTTTATGCTTACTCAGGGAGAAAAATATTTGCTTTTGGAGTGCGGCGTCGGCGAGGGTATATTTTTCGCTGGTTCAAAGCATGCGGCGATTAAAGTTGTAGCGTCAATCACAGAAGATCAATTAATAACTTCCGACCCCGCGCAACTTTTAGAGCTTGAAGAAGCAAAGAGGGATTTTGGAGGAGAATAGTCGAAAGTCCGTAAAGTCTTTACAGACTTTACGGACTTTCGACTAAAATCTATGTCTAGAAAAAATAAAATAATCTTTTTAGTTATCAGTTGTCTTTTGGCGATATTTTTGTTGATTTGGTTTTTAATAAGACCGCAGGCGACGATCATGAGGCAGGGTTTAAACACCAACGCGCCCAGTTTGCCGCAGTCTGGCGGCAACACGCCGTCTCCCGCAAACACAAACCAAATTTTGCCAAAAACAGAAGAGCCGAAATCCAATACGGAGATTACGATAAAGTCTTTAGCTTCCGCTTTTTCCGAACGTTACGGCAGTTTTTCAAACCAGACAGATTTTAAAAATTTACGAGACTTGTATTCTTTGATGACAGATAAATTTTCCGCGCAAAATGATGAATATATAAAAGAGCAAAAAAAGAAATCAGGAGATACAACGGTTTATTATGGAGTTACCAGCAAAACTGTTAAAAATAAATTGATAAGTTTGAATGAAGAAGAAACAGTCGCTGTCGCGCGGCTAACAATGCAAAGACGGGAAGCAAGAGAGTCTATGAATAGCAATGTGCGGGTTTCTTATCAAGATATAATTGTTGAACTGGAAAAAGAGAGAGGGGAGTGGAAGATAAGTAACGCGGAGTGGCAGAATTTAAAATAATTGCAGAGACGAGAGACACGCCATTAGCGTGTCTCTCGTCTCTGCAATTATTTTATAGATTTTATGAATTTTAGATTTTTTTTAGATCTATTATTTCCCATTGAATGCATTAGTTGCGGCAAAGATAATTTTTGGTTGTGCGGGGAGTGTTTGGATAATATTAAATTGCTCAAAGAATGGCATTGCCCCGTTTGCAAGGCAAAACTAACAAATGGTTATGTTTGCAAAAAATGTTCTTCGCAATCATTTTTAGACGGCGCTGTTATCGCCGTTTTTTATGATGATAAATTGATTGACAAAGCGATTCACTATTTAAAGTATAAGGGGATTAAAGATTTAGCAAAGCCGCTTGGCAAGTTGTTGGCAAGGGCGTTGAATAACGTTAGTTTCTGGCAAAACGATTGGATTTTAGTTCCAGTCCCGCTTCACAAAAGACGGGAACGTTTCAGGGGTTTTAACCAAGCTGGATTAATCGCCGATGAGGTTGCGAAAATTTTAAATCTTGAAGTTGAAATAAATAATTTATGCCGCTTCAAACATACTCGCTCGCAGATGAAGTTAAAAAGAGATGAACGGTTGAAAAATGTAGTCGGCGCTTTTGGAATTAAAAATCCGGCTTTTTTTGCTGGCAAAAAAATTATTTTAATTGACGATGTAATGACTACCGGCGCCACTTTGCAGGAGTGCGCGAGAACTTTAAAAAGCGCCGGGGCTGTTAAGATTTGGGCGGCGGCGGGGGCGAGGGGGAAATAAGTCACCGCTGGACTTTCTATTTTCTTTCTATTATAATAGAAGTATAGAATCAAAAAATAAAGCCAATATGATTTCAAAAAAACAAAAACAAGTTTTAGATTTTATTTCATCTTATCACAAGAAAAAAGGGTATGCCCCATCTTTGGAAGACATACGCAAAAAGTTTAAACTAGCATCGGTTTCAACCGCGCATTTCCATGTAAAAAAATTGCAGGATTTGGGATTTTTGGGGAAGCAAGACAATAAGCCGCGATCAATTGATGTTTACGAAAATGAAAAAATGGTTAACATTCCTTTACTTGGTTTAATCACCGCGGGACAACCCATTGAGGCTATACAAAATAAAGGAATAGTTGCTGTATCAAAAAATAAACTGCCTCGTTTTGGAAAATTTTATGCCTTGCGCATATCTGGAGATAGTATGATTGATGAAAATATAAATGATGGTGATTTGGTTTTAGTCAAACAACAAGACACTGCCGAAAATGGACAAAAAGTAGTTGCCCTTGTGGATAACTACGAAGCTACTTTGAAAAAATTTTATAAGGAAAAAAATTATATAAGACTACAACCTGCGAATAAAACAATTGAGCCAATTATTATAAAAAGGAATAGAGAGCTAACAATACAAGGTATTGTTATTGATGTAATAAGAAACGAGGAAGAAATACAAGCTGAAAAACTTTTAGAAAATAAAGAAATAAAAAGGAGCAAAACACTTCCTTTGAATAAAATTATTTTAGGCGATGCCGTAGAAGAATTAAAAAAACTGCCAAATGAAAGTTGCGATGTTATTATTATTGATCCGCCATATAATATCGGAAAAGATTTTGGAAATAACTTGGATAAGCGCGAATTAAAAGAATATGTTGCTTGGTGTAAAGAATGGATAAATGAATCAATCCGAGTTATGAAGCCCGCGGGAACAATGTTTATTTATGGGTTTAGTGAAATACTCGCTTATCTTTCGGTTGAAATA
>JBDRHN010000002.1:0-10595 GCA_043816765.1 bacterium
TTTTTTTTTTTTTTTTTTTTGTTGTTTTTTTTTTGGTGGTTTTTGTTTTTATAATTTTGTTTCCGCTGCCCCACAACGACGTCCCTGAAAATACAGAGGGGGAGCAAAGACTAAAATTTGTCTCTGCCCCCCCCCCATACTTAAAACGTTTTAAGATATGCGCCTATTCAAAAATTCCAGGAATAAGCGGAATAACATCTGTGTTATACGCCGTCTTCCCGCGGCTGGTTGTGTATCGTCTGGAGATTTTGTTTGATCTCCACTGCGTCTGCGGAGTCAGTGTTGACCAATGGTAATCGTTTACAACATTAGCCCCGAATTTCTCAAAGCAGTGTTCAACCAAACCATCGCATCTGCCTTTTGGACTGTTGCCGCTGAAATTTTTGTAGCTCCAAAAATCGTATATAGCTTTTGGCGATAGAAACGTATTCGCTTCATCCACTCTATTTTTTGCGGCAAAATAATTTCCCGAGTAAAACGAACCCCAGTATCTTGTATTGGTAAAATTTGACATATCCGCCTTTTCGCAACCAGATCCCTGCATATGAACAACCTTTCCACCTCCGATGTATATCCCAGTATGCCCGACAAGCCATAACGCCATATACCAAGAATCCATATCCCGAAAAACGGCGTCGCCGAAACCGACTGTTGCGGATTGCGCGACAGACAATGAAAAAAACAGAGCTACCAATAAAACAGCCAAACAACTAACAACTTTCTTAAACATATAAAATCTCCTTTCAGATAAAAAAATTTAAAACAACATTAATAACCAGTTAGCACAAATCTGTTTGAGTCATCACGCAATCATAGGCACCACCTCCTAAAATTAAATTTAAAAAGAACAATCTCCTATTATAAAGAACAAAAGGTTTGTAAAATAAATCATTGGTCTGTTTTTCTAAGAAAATCTTTATAGCATTCAATAAATTCTTGATTTGTTTCTTGTTCTAACGCTTGTTTTATATATGGAATTATTTCTATGTTTCCTTGATCTAATAAATAACCAGCAGCCATTACCGAATTTCCGCCGTTTACCTCCTTTACTATTTCGTATAAAAATTCATTAGCTTCTTGTGTTTCTAGTTTAGCTAAAGAACTTATAACTAAATTAGATAAATCTTCATTCTGCGGATCATACATCTCCATCAACATATCAATAGAATCATCTGAGCGAACATCTCTCAAAAGAATAGCAACCGTATCTTTTTCGTCAGCACTCGCGGTCTTTAAAATCTCTCTTATCACTGGCAAAGCATTTTCTCCGCCGATTATAACCATGCTTCCAAGAATAGATCTTTTTACCTCATTATCTCGTTCAGTATAATAATGCGAAGAAAGTTCATCATAAATATATTCATCTCCTTTTTCAGTTACATCTATTAAAATATTAGATGCTTTATCGCGCAAAATATTATCAGAATTGTCCAGCATCTCAACAAGCAAATCACTCGCTTCTTTGTCTTTTAAATTTCCTATCTGATCCAATACCGATATTCTCAACAAAAACGGCTCATCCTCGTCTTGCGCTATTTCCCTGAATAGAGGCAGAATCTCTGTCGCGTTGCGTTTTGCTAAAAAATTGCTTAAACAATACTTCGTCTCCCACTCAACACTCGGATCGCACATTGTGTCAATCATCGCAAAATCTGCCTCTTTTGGCAAAAGCAGCATATCGTCATACCATTTCAAAGTTAAAAAAGGCAAAATGTCCACGACCGCGTCTGGATTGGCGTATCCAAAAACGTCATAAGTCTTTTGAATAGCTTTAAGCGCGTTGGCAGCTCGCTCAATTTTGTTGATATATTGCTTCATTTTTTTGTATCCTTCTGTTTTGACCACATCAATCGTCTCAACTTGATTTTTGACATTTTCAACTTTTGCTGTTTTTGAATATTGGCAGGATGTTTTAAGAGACTTTTTAACCTTTTTAGTTTTTCTGCCTGTGTCGGCATACATTTCGATCTTCTCTTGATTTGCGGGCAACGTCGCCAAAAAACCGGCTGGAATCAATGGATTGAAATTAAAAGTCCACAAAAACCAACCCGCCATAAACATAATCACCGCCAAAACAGTTATTCTGATTTTCTTTTTCTTAGACATAATTTTTTCTCCTTTAAAATTAACTTTTGAGAAATATTATCACAAAACGATGTTATTTACAAACTTATTTTTTAAACTTAATTTTTAAATTGTCCAAAGAACAATACTATCTTAATATCTAACCTCATTCCCCAAAAAAAATCAAGAGCCGCAACCCCTGCCCCCACTGAACGCGGAGCGGCTTTTTAAGGTGTCGGACACCCCCGTTGGGTGTCCGACACCTCACGCGGAAATGTCATCCCGACCGAAGCTGAAAGGTGGATGTCATTCCGACCGAAGCGAAGGCATTTATTATTTTGTCAAAAATAATAAATGCCGCAGCGCAGCGGAGGAATCCCTTTTTTATTGCAATTATCAAGGGATTCCTCCGCTGCGCAGAAATTTTAATAATAAATTTTATGTCTGCGACAAAAATTTATTATTAAAATTTCTGCTTCGGTCGGAATGACAATGCCCAAACGGAAAAGACATAATCTCATTAAAATCTTCAACAGCAAGATGAAAAAATTTTCTGGAATGACAGATCGCCAACAAAAAAAACAGCCGCGCGGCTGTTTTTTTTGTTGTCCGCATTTCCATCTTGACAAGAGAGAAAGTTATTTTTTCATATTTGAATGTTTGCTAAAGCCAACAGCCTCAATCTCAACTTTACGCCTTTCCGCTTCAACCTTTCTATTCCATTCGCGTACGCCAACCTCCCTGATTTCTGACAGCAAATCAAGTTCTAATTTTTGATTATTTTGATTGTAATATGATTGAAGGCACATATTTTTATATTAAATCAATTTTATAATTTAATTCTTCAGGCGTAACAATTTCTACGACATAATAACCCTTGCCGGCATTATATTCCCGAAACACTTTTCTTTTTAACGGATGAACCAAATTATGTATATCTTGGGTTTAGACATATTTGTATTATACATTACTGAAAATAAAAATCAATATTATCGTACTTCCCTTAATTTTCTCCCTCCCAAAAAAGAACAATATTATCTAATATCTAACCGCGTTTCGCGGAAAAAGTCAAACGACGGAGACGAAAAAAAGGCGCTAAACACCTCGCGGGGTGTTTAGCGCCTTTTTCGCTTTGTTTTTTATTCTTGACAAGAGAACGTTTCATCGTGGAAATCGGATTTCCAGTTTCACTCTAACGTCGCCTTAATCCTCCTCACCCCAGCCGACGAACTCTCTTCTTTTTTTATTTTAAAAATACCCATTTCACCTGTGTTTTCCGCATGGGGTCCTCCGCAAATTTCTTTGCTGAATATCTCATCCCCGTCGCCGATTGTATAGACTTTTACCTTCTCGCCGTATTTTGATTCAAAAACTCCCATCGCGTTTTGATTTTTCGCTTCTTCCAAACTCATCTCTTCGCAAACAACTTTCAAATCTTTTTCAATCGCGCCGTTAACCAATTTTTCTATTTCCGCTTTTTGCCCGTCCATTAATTTCTCAGGATGTGAAAAATCAAACCGCAAACGTTCCGCGGTAATATTTGATCCTTTTTGAAAAACATGATCTCCCAAAACTTTCCGCAACGTCGCAAGCAAAAGATGCGCGACTGTGTGAAGTTTTGTCGTCTCCTCGCTCGCGTCCGCAAGCCCGCCCTTAAATTTCCCAGCCGATGCCGTGCGTGAAAGTTCTTGGTGTTTTTTCATCTCTTCATTAAATTCTTCTTTGTTAATGCTAATTTTAAACTTTGAAACTTCCTCTTCAATCATCTCAATCGGAAATCCATAAGTAGAATAAATAAAAAAAGCATCTTTGCCATTTGCAGATTTTTTTTCTTTAATAAATTTATCTAACTCTTTCAAACCATTCTCCAACGTCCTTGCAAACTTCTCCTCCTCCTTATCCAACTCATTTATAATAAAATCTCTGTTTCTTCCCAACTCCGGATATGCCTCTTTATAATCGCCAACTATTATCTTAGCAATATCTTTTGTCCATAAATTTTGTTGAATTTCCAGCTCCCTTCCATATCTAATCGCGCGCCGAATCAAACGGCGAACAATATATCCCTGATCAACATTGCACGGCGAAATCCCCTTATCATCCCCCATTATAAATACAGCCGCTTTCAAGTGATCCGCAATCACTTCAAAAGCTCGCGAATTTTCATCATACTTTTTGGCAGACAACTCCTCTATTTTATTAATAATATTAACAAACAAATCTGTCTGAAAAACATTCTCCTTGCCTTGCGCAACCATCGCTATTCTCTCCAACCCTCCGCCAAAATCAACATTTTTCTGCGGCAATTTTTCAAAACCATTTGCGGTTTTAATGTATTCCATAAAAACATTGTTCCCAATCTCAATAAAACGCCCGCAATCGCAATTTATATGACACAGCTCATCTTTCCACTCTGAATTTTCATGACGATACAAACCCTCTCCCAAGTCATAAAATATCTCACTGTCAGGACCCCCAGGTTCGCCAACCGGCATATTTTGCGGCACGCCAGAACGCGACCACCAATTTTTTTCATCTCCATAATAAAAAATTCGCCCGCCACTCATTCCATTTTTTTCAGCAAAATCAACATCATCGGCCTTAATTCCAACGCCCGAAAATAACTCTTTCCATATTTCCACCGCTTCACTATCCCTTGGAATTCCAATCTCGTCATTGCCGCGATAAACAGAAACATAAATCCTTTTTGGATCAAGTTCCGCTTCTTTAGTCAAAAATTCAAACATCCACGGCAACTGCTCCCGTTTAAAATAATCCCCCAAAGACCAGTTCCCCAACATTTCAAAAAAAGTATTGTGCCGATGATCCCCAACCTCCTCAATATCCAGTGGCCGAAAAGACTTTTGGCTGTTTGCCAGACGCGAACCCTCCGGATGTTTTTCCCCCAGCAAATACGATATCAAAGGCTGCATCCCCGAACCGATAAAAAGCGAACTGGAATCATTTTCCGGCAATAGCGAAGCGCTTGAAATTACTTTATGCCCCTTGGAAGAAAAAAAATCTAAATATTTTTGACGCACATCGCTGGCTTTCATAAAATTTAATATTAAAAAATTATAACTTACTTTCTATTCTAATATACAATAAAACAATAAATGCTTCAATGGGGGGGGTTGCCTAATCTCATCTTTTGCAGACAAAAAACCAGACAAAAAAACAGACGCAACGCGTCTGTTTTTCTTAAAAAATTTATTTTGTGGTATAATAAGGCAAAGGGAGGGGTTGATAAATAGTTGTAAATTTATGGCAGTTGAAAAAATTTTAAAACAGTTGGCTCCCGAAAGGATTAAAAAAGAGATTGATGCTGTTCAAAACATCAAATTTCCGAAGGATTTACAGAAGTGGGTTGATGAGTGGGACTGTTTATTATCAAGAGCATGGTGGAAAAGCATGGGGGCGGGGTTGAAAAGAAAAGCGAGGGGCAAGGCAAGGGGAGCGAGTTTAGATTTTGGATTCCGGTGAAACAGTAAAACGCAAAAACAACTTTTGACTTTACAAACTTTATAGACTTTATAACTTTCAACTAATCTCCTATGTACGAAATTTGCAAAATAAATTTAGAATCCCAGCCAGGTTCAAGCAAAACAAACAAAACAGGAACATGGAAAACCTATAAACCAGCGGTTGACCATGAAATCTGCATTGGTTGCGGAAACTGCGCGGCTGTTTGCCCCGAGGGGGTATGTTTTTCTGCGAACAAAAAAAATTCCAAAGGTAAAATTTTTTATGATAATGATTTAGATTATTGCAAAGGATGCGGCATCTGCGCCGAAGAATGCCCGGTAAACGCAATTAAAATGATATTGTAGGAACGCAATATTTTGCGTTCTTAAACTGCGAACGCAAAATATTGCGTTCCTACAATAAATTTATATGAAAACAATTATAGAAGGATCGCGAGCAATCGCAGAAACAATTAAACAGTGCCAACCGCAAGTTATTTCAGCTTATCCGATTACTCCCCAAACCCACATCGTTGAAGATTTGGCAAAATTTAAAGCCGACGGAAAAGCGAATTATAAATACATTCGCGCGGAAAGCGAATTTGCCGCCGCCTCTATTGTCGCAGGCGCCTCAGCAACTGGCGTCCGAACATATACCGCCACAAGCTCCCAGGGCCTGCTTTTAATGGCAGAAGTTTTATTTAATATCGCAGGAATGCGGCTTCCAGTTGTAATGACCTGCGCCAACCGAGCTGTATCCGCCCCAATAAATATTTGGGGAGACCAACAAGATTCAGTAACCGTTCGCGATTCCGGCTGGATTATGCTTTACGCCGAAAATAATCAAGAAGCATGCGATCTCCACATACAGGCTTTTAAAATAGCGGAAACCGTAAGACTTCCGGTAATGATAAATATTGACGGATTTTTAATAACGCACACATATGAGCCTGTTGACCTCCCAAAAAAAAACGACGTTATAAAATTTGTCGGAAAATACAACCCTAAAAAAGGAACATATTTAGATACAAAAAAACCCATAAGCATGGGTTGTTTTGCTCCGCCGTCTTGCTATATGGGCATTCGCGAACAATTGCAAAACGATCTTATATTTTCAAAAAATGTTATATCCCAAACAGCAAAAGAATATGAAGAAAAATTTAAAAATTATGACATAGACAAAAGCTGCCCCAATGGAATTTTTGAAGAATATAAAACGCGCAATGCTGAAACTATTCTGATTACAATGGGATCTGTCGCTGGAACAATCAAAGATGCCATTGATGAACTGAGTAAAAATTCTAAAACCGGCTTGATAAAACTACGTTGTTTTCGTCCATTCCCAGACGAAGAACTGATAAAATCTTTGAAAAAAGCAAAATATATCGGCGTGATTGAAAAATGCGTTTCATTGGGAAGCGAAGGTATTTTAGCCGGAGAAATCAAACGCGCCGCTTACGGAAAACTAAAAGCTAAAATCCAAAGCTTTATAGCCGGACTTGGCGGACGCGACGTAACAAAAAAAATGGTTAAAAAAATATTACAAGAAACAGCGGGAAAAGATGCCGGCATGAAATTTGTTGAATAACAAATTGGGAGCAAACGCGCGCATTGCGCATAGAAAGGGCGGGTTTGTGGAAACCGAATGTCCACGTTGGACGCTCGATTTCCACAAACCGTTCAATATTGAAATTCCTCTGTATTATTCCTCTGTATTATTTGACATCTGCCAATATTTAAATTAAAATAGCCATACTTATTTCATTATATTATTTTGAATTATCTTGGTTTATAAAGACTTTACGACTTTAAGGACTTTATAGGCTTTTGACTAACTATCTTATGCCAAAAAGAACATACCAGCCCAAGAAAAAAAAGAGGGCAAAAACAACCGGTTTCCGCAAAAAAATGCAGACAAAAAGCGGCAGAAATATCTTGAAAAGCCGCAGAGCCAAAGGGCGAAAAAAATTAACGCCGTAACAGATTTATGGAAACTAAGCTTCCATAAACATTCCACAATTAAAATGTTGCCAAAAAAATTTCGTTTAACCTTAAATAATGACATTAAAATGGTTCGGGAAAACGGCAAGCCGTTTTTAACTAAGCTTTTTAATTTTAAAATAAAAAATAATAATTTAAAACAAAGCCGTTTTTGCATTATTATTTCCGGCAAAGTAGACAAAAGAGCTGTTATAAAAAACAGAATAAAACGGCAAATAAGCGAAATTGTCAGGCTTAATATGGATAATATAAAATCCGGATACGATATTTCTATTTTGGTTAAAAACAATTTAATGGATAAAGATGCAAAAAAAATCGCTTGCGATTACAAAGAAATGGAAAAAAATATATTATTCGCGTTTGATAAAATGAATCTTTTGAAAAGTTAAGTAAATATGCCAGCATATCCCCAAAAAATGATTTTAAAATTTATCAGATTATATCAAAAAACTATCTCCCCCGATCATTCTTGGCTGTCTATATTTTTCCCTGACGGATACTGCCGATTTCAGCCAACTTGTTCTGAATATTCTTATCAGGCCGTAAATAAATACGGCGTTTTAAAGGGAGGATTGCTGGCGATAAAACGAATTATCCGTTGCAATCCGTTTAATAAAGGCGGCGCAGATCCACTTCATTAAAACATAAAAACACGAAAACATAAAATTATTTTATGTTTTTATATTTTAATGTTTTAATGAATAAAAAATATGTTTAGTTTCATCTACACCGAAATATTATACAAACCGATTCTTAATCTGTTAATTTTTGTTTATAACATAATACCGGGACACGATATAGGAGTCGCGATTATAATCTTAACAATCATAATCAAAGCTGTATTGTGGCCATTGTCTAAAAAATCTATAAAAGCGCAAAGGGAAATGCAGGAACTCCAGCCGTTAATGGAAGAAGTGAAAAAAAAATACAAAGACAATAAAGAAGAAATGACAAA
This sequence comes from bacterium, assembly GCA_043816765.1. Lineage (GTDB taxonomy): Bacteria > Patescibacteriota > Patescibacteriia > JBDRHN01 > JBDRHN01 > JBDRHN01. Next base: position 8,485 of record JBDRHN010000002.1, read on the forward strand.
AGCGCTGATGGCTCTTTATAAAAAACATAAAGTTAATCCGATGGGATCCTGCTTGCCGCTTTTAATCCAATTTCCTTTTTTAATTGCTGTCTACAAAGTGTTCTATGACGGATTCAAACCGGAAACACTGCAAAAACTTTATCCTTTTATCACCCACCCAGGAACAGTCAACCCCATGTTTTTGAATTTAATAGACATGTCAAAACCCGTTGTGCTGTTAGCTGTATTGGTTGGATTAGCACAATTTTGGCAAACAAAAATGCTTATTCATACACCTCAACCGCAAGTGAATGGATCAAAAGATGAATCTATGATGGCAAACATGAACAAACAAATGATGTATTTTATGCCAATCATAACAGTAGTAATAGGCTTCAAACTTCCTTCTGGTTTAATTCTCTATTGGTTGCTAACAACGCTCCTCACAATCTTTCAGCAATATATATTTTTTAAAAAACAGCACAAGCCGATAGTCGCGACAGGCGAAAAAATTGAAGAACAAAAACAGATAGAATAAATTTTGGGTAGGCGCGGCGACGTCGCCGCGCCTACCCAAAATTAAAAAAACTATGCTAATCTCATACTCACAACTTATAAACCTGCCCGTAGAAACAAAAAGCAACGAATTCATGGGAAAAGTTGTTGATCTTGAAATTGATATTGAAAATTACAATATTAGAAAAATGCATGTTAAAAGCAGTAATTTAATTCGCGGACTATTTGAAGGAGTTTTAATAATAGATCAATCGCAAATATACGAAATCACAAAAGAAAAAATTATTGTTGAAGATGGGGCTAAAAAAGTAAAAGATAAAAAAATTCTTACTATAAAATTAGCCGAAACAGAAAAAGCGATCGCGATGACAATGGCGGAAAGGAAGTAAAAAAACAAAAAAATAAATCCGATTTCCAAACTGGAAATCGGATTTATTTTTTTATTTTTTTACTTCTCCACACTCCATTCTTTCAACTTCTCAACTGTTTTTTGGTTAGTCAAACTATTTTCTAAATAATATTTATAGCCCTCTGACTGAATATTTTTTCTAGATTCCTCGCCAGGATAAACTTTAAGCAACTTATCAATTTCAGCTTTAATATCTTCTTGCGTCGCGGCAATATTTTCCAACAAAGCAATCTCTCGTAAAATCAACGAAATTTTTAGCCGCTTCTCAGCCTGAGGTTCAAAACTTTTCCTCAAGTCTGCAATAGATGTTTTCAGACTAGTTAAATAAGTCTCAAACTCCACCCCTTGCTGCGCGACATTATATTTTAATTCAGAAATCATTTTGTCCAGCTCGCTCTCAATTAATATTTTTGGGAAATCGTCAAATTCGCTCTGTTTAATAATTTGATCAAAAATTTCCATCTCCATTCTCTGCTCATCTTTAAACTTCCCTTCTTCGGCTATATTCTTTTCTATCTGCTCTTTTAATTTTTCCATATTTTCAAAATTGATCAACTTGGCAAATTCATCATTCAATTCCGGCTTTTCAACTTTAAAAACATCTTTAATTTTTACCTTAATTTCAGCCAACTTTCCAGCAATATTTTTTTGAAAATACTCTTTTGGAAATTTCAATTCAAATTCTTTTTCCTCCCCCTTTTTCATCCCCATAATATTATCCTCAAACCCAGGAACAAAAAAATTCTCTCCCAAATACATCGGATAATCCTTGTGCTGTCCGTTTTCAATAGGAACTTTGTCCAAAAAAATAAAAAAATCAATAACAGCCTTATCGCCAATCTCAATTGCCTTATCTTGCACCGATTCTCTGGCTCGCATCTTTTGCAACTCGCCTAAAGTTTTATCAACCTTGTCGGCGCCAACATCAATTTTGACCGGCTTCACTTTTGCGTTTTTATAATCTTTAATCTTTACGGCCGGAAGCAATGAGACAATCGCTTTGTAAATAATAGGATTTCCCGCCGCCAATTTTTCAATATCAACCTGCGGCTGTCCGATAATTCGTAACTTCTCCTGATCAATAGCTTTTAGCAAAGTATCCCTAATCAAAGGATCAAGCGCCTCCTGATAAATCGCCATCTCCCCAACCTGCTGTTTTATAATCTCATAAGGCGCTTTGCCCGGACGAAATCCTGCAATCTTTCTT
>JBDRHN010000003.1:0-8205 GCA_043816765.1 bacterium
TTAATGCGCTAGAAAAAATTTATCTGGAATCCAGGAGTTCTTGCAATTCCTCCTGGATTCCAAATAAATTTTTAATCTTGCCGCCGCAGGTTATTTTTAACGCGATATTATTCTGTTTTAATTGGTTTATTTAATTCCACAGAAAAAATTTTTTGGAATGACAGTTTGTGCAAAGCTAATAATTCCGACTCGCCGACTTTACCGTATTCTCCAACAACTTCGCCACCGTAATCGGCCCTATTCCTCCCGGAGTTGGAGTAACAAAGCTGGCTTTTTTGTTCACAGTATCAAATTCAATATCTCCATACATTTTACCTTCGTGAAAACATACACCCGCGTCTATTACAACAGCGCCTTTTTTAATCATGTCGCCGCGCAATAAATTGTATTTACCAACTCCGCTGAATATAACGTCGGCATTTTTCGTGTGCGCGCTTAAATCTTTTGTATAAATATTGCATCCGGTAATTGTGCAATTTTCTTGAAACAGCATTAAGGTCAAAGGCTTTCCTACGAGTTCCCCCATGCCTATCACAACGACATCTTTGCCAGTCAAATCAATTTTGTGATGTTTAATGGTTTCCAACATTGCGCCTGCTGTGGGCGGCTGGAAAATATTTGATCCGCGAACCAGTTTCCCCCAAGATGTTTCTGTGAGGCAGTCAACGTCAATTTCGGGATTAATTTCGTCAATAATTTTTTTAAAATCTAAATGCTCGGGCAAAGGAAGTTGAACCATCAGTCCAGACAATTTTTTATCTTTTTGAATTTGTCTGATTGAATTGATTAGTTTTTTTTCGCTTACATACTTGGGGAATTCTTTCAAATAAAAATCAATGCCTATTTGTTTGGCAGCTTCTCCTTTTTTTCGGACATAAGTTGCTGAAGCCTTATTGTCTCCAACTAAAATTACCACTAATTTAGTGGCAATTTTTTTGGTTTTTAAATCAGCAACCTCTCTTGTCAGCCGTTCTCTGATGTGCAATGCAATAGCTTTGCCGTCAATTATTGTAGACATAATTAATTACAATATAATTTTATTTTACTGCTAAAATCTACCTATCTCTTCTGCCAAAAAAAGGGAGTATCTTATATCCCAAACATCACCTCTTCGTCTGTCCGCCTGTAATCATAAATTTCCTCTTTTCTAAACCAAAGCTCTTCTTCATATTTTGCTTCTTCAACATTTCCGGAAGCATGGATCATATTGTGAACAGATCTTTTTGTCGCGTTGGCAAGCGCGGGCGAGTCGGTTGAAAAATCTCCTCGTATTGTCCCCGGCGCGGCAAATGTCGGCAATGTATCGCCTACCGCCATTCTTATGTTATCAATCGCATGAACCCCCTGTAAAAGCATTGCGACAACCGGTCCAGAAGACAAAAAATCAATATTCCAATCGTTTACCATTTTTCCTATTTCCAAAGGATCCATTGTTCCTAATTCTTCGTTTACATCTTTTCCATATTTTGCGTAAGTTTTTAAAGTTTTTTCGCCAATGCCTTTTAATAGTTCAGTTCGCGAATCAGGATAATGTTTTGCCACCATTTCTTTGCCAACCCAAACCATTTTCATAGCGATGATTTTTAAACCAATTTTTTCAAAGCGAGCAATCGCCTCGCCAACGAGTCCCCTCTTAACTCCGTCAGGCTTAACCAAAACTACAGTCTTCTCTATGATTTCCATATTTTTATAATTTTATTATTAAAATATTTATTTCTTTTTTTTACTTTTATCTTTTTTACTTTTATCTTTTTTACTTTTATCTTTTTTACTTTTATCTAATATTTTATTAATTTCCGCCACTATTTGCGTCGGGGTGCAATTTGTCTTGGTTAAATAATTTGCGGCTCCAAGATCTAGTCCCTTTTTTATATCATCCTCTTGACCCAGATTGGTTAACAAAATAACAACGATTTTTTGGGTCTTTTTGTCGCTTTTTATGGCTTTCAAAACGGCAAATCCGTCTTTTTTGGGCAATATAATATCCAACAAAACAACATCCGGCGCAAATTTAGCGACTTCATTAATTCCGGTTTCTCCATCTGATACGTGTTTGTAGTTGTATCCTAATTGCTCTAATTTTGCGGCATAAATAGTTGCCAGCATTTGATCGTCTTCAATGAGCAATATTTTTAATTTTTTCTTTTGCATATATTTTTACTAAACTTTGACGCTTTTGCAAAATAAATGGCAAAAGTTGAGTTTTTAATTAAATATATAAATAATTATAACAAAATAATAAAAATATTACAATCCATTGCTTGTAATAATTATATCACCTAATTCGTCATTTCGCAAAATTTTAATACCTTGCTTTTCCAGATTCAAAATCGTCCGTCTGTTGGGGTGTCCAAATTTATTGTATTTTCCGACTTGAATAACCGCATATTTTGGACTAACCGCTTCTATGAAATTTAAGCAGGAAGAATATTTGCTTCCATGATGTCCGACTTTTAAAACATCAGCTCGCAAACCAACTTCGCTTTTAATCAATTCTTCCTCTCCTTCGGTCGGCAAATCACCCATAAACAAAAAGCTATTTTTTCCAAAGGTTAATTTACAAACAACTGATGAAGAGTTCAGATCGTTAAAACTGTCTTGGCTGATATCTTTTTGCGGATATAAAATTTCCAACGCGATTTCATTTCCGTCTTTTGCGTCTGATGAAAATTTAATTTTTTTATATCCGTCGGCTTTGATAAAATTGATTTTTTTTTTCTTTTATAATGTTAAGCCACTCTAAATAGTCCGGCGAGGTATGGACAACTCCTGTTGCTAAAATTTGTTTTACTTTATATCTGTTTAAAACACTTACCAAACCGCCGACGTGATCGCTGTGAGGGTGCGTTAAAATCATAAGATCAATTGTTTTGTCGTAAAATGGCAAATGTTTGCCCAATTTATACAATACGGTTGAATCTTCCCCGCCGTCTATTAAAATATTATTTTTAGCAGGCGTTTTTATTAAAATACTGTCTCCTTGTCCTACATCAAAAAATATTACTTCCAGATCTTTCTGTCGGGCGGATTTCAGCCAAACAAAGGCGGAAAATATAAATAATGTTATGGCTGTAAATAATATTGTTAATTTTAATTTTTGGGAAATGTTTGGCATGATAATATTATGAATTCAACCAAGCTAAGAAGTTGAACACCCCATGGGGGCGTTCAACTTCTTATATCCGCACTTTTTTTTATAAAAACAAAACCTGATATGGCAACTAAAAATATGATCATCGCGCCCCAACTTATTTTAACATCAATGGAGCTAAAATTAAATTTAGCGAAAAAATTTACTATATAAATTACATAACTTAAAACCAGCCAAATAATCCATCCAACGGCTTGCCCCAAGCTCGTCCAAACCAAACCGCAAACCAACAAGATTAAACCCAAAATCATAATAAAAGGAATTGACGGGACTGCTAAAATATTAACAATGGGCGCGACCATGCTCAGCCGTCCAAAATTATAAAGAATTACCGGCAGGGTTGCAATTTGGGCCGAGAGGGTTATTAAAATTAAAGATAAAAATGATTTTAAAAATCCGTTCAACTTCCAATGTTTTGTGAATTTTTCCAGCGGCTTTTCTAAAATCGGCAAAATATAAATTAAACCAAGAACCGCTAAAAACGAAAGCTGGAATCCGATGTCGTAAATTAACAATGGGTTTGCCAGCAGCATCAACGCGGCGGCAAACACAATGGCGTTGGTTGCTTTTGCAAGCCTTCCCAATCTCATTGCCAAAAGAATTAAAAAACCCATTATCCCCGCTCTGACTGCCGAGGGTGGAAAACCGATTAAGGCGATATAGAAAAATAAAAACGCACAAGAAAAATAAAAAGCTTGATTGCGATTTAAGCCAAGCATAATTCCCAGATATAATAATATCATCGCCAAAATAGCGATGTGCATTCCTGAAATCGCGACAATATGGCTAATGCCGACTTTGCTAAAATCGTCAGCGAGTTCTTTCGGGATTCCTCGCTTGAATCCCAGAATTATAGCTGATAAAAGAGAGCTCTGCGGCTCGGGCAGGCTTTGTCCGATAACTAATTTTAGTCTATCTTTAAATTTATAAATACCGGCAAAAAATTTGTTGCCTCTGTTTTTATTTAACAGTTCTATTTGCGGATAATAGCAGACTGAATAAATATCGTATCTTGATAAATATTTATCATAGGCAAAGTCGTTGAAACTTTCCGGTGTTTGCAGATTGCAACCAATTTTTAATTCGTCGCCGTAAGAAAATTTCGGGAATAGTTTTGTTGTTATTAAAACATTGCCATGAAAATGTTCGTGGAAGCTCGGCTTCCATAATGGAAGCCGAGCTTCCACGAGCTCCACGGCTTTTACTGTTAATTTAATATTATCAATTCTTTCGTCTGGTTCTTCGCTTACTATGCCTATAAATTCAACTCTGCTTTCGTTGTAAAAACTTATATGGCTTTCATCTATTTTGGGCAATCCAATATTGTATCGCCAAATTCCAAAAATTAAAAAACATAATATTAGTAAAATTATTTTTATGAAATTTTTATTATAAAAAATCGCTAGAAAAACTGATAATATTAAAAAAATAAGATATAAATAAAACGGATTAAATTTAATAAAAAAACCGGCGAGGATGCCGATGATAAAAAATAGGTTGGCGATTAGGAATAGTTGGGATTTTTTTATTTTTAATTTCAACATGGCGCTCTAGTAGAGACGAGGCAATGCCTCGTCTCTACATTATCTATTTATTTTTTTCAACACTTCTTTTACTCTATCCCCTATGTCTTTAATATCTGGGGAAACTTGTCTTAACGCATCGCGTGCTTGTCCTGCTGAATAGCCAAGGGATATTAGCGCGTCAATTTCGTCGCTTGATGTTGAGATTTGATCTTTATTTTCTGGATCAATGTTTGCGATAGAATTAAATTTATTTTTCAGTTCCAAAACAATTCGTTCCGCTGTCTTTTTTCCTACGCCTGAAACTTTAGTTAAAAGATGCGGGTCGTTGCGCTGGATGCTTGAGATGATTTCTTGGACTGACGCTATTTCCAAAATAGACATTGCGGACTTTGGTCCGATGCCGCTGATGGAAACTAAGTGTTTGAATAAATTCAGGGTTTCGCGGTTTTCAAAACCAAAAAGATTGAGCGCGTCTTCGCGAACGTCTTGATAGAGGAATAGTTCAATTTCGGTATCCAGTTCTTGTTTTTCAGTCGCTTTTTTTCCGAGAAAAACTTCATAACCAAGACCATAGACTAAAATAATCAATGAGTTTTCTGTTTTGTATTTAATTTTGCCGGAGATGTATGAAAGCATAAAAGTTTAAAATTAAAATCTCAAAATGACAATTTAAAATAAAAAAATTATCTCAAATTATTCCAAAGTTCAAATTATTCCAAATCAAATCCAAATTTCAAATATCAAAAATTTTAGATTTTGGGCTTTGTTATTTGTTTGAAATAATTTAGAGCAATTTGAATTTTGACATTTTTCATTGTCATTTTTAATTTTGAGATTTTCATTTTACATTATATCCTCTTTCCCTTTGGTAGTCAAAAACAAAATTTAATGATACAATGGCAAATATTAACAATTAAGATCAAATTATGTATAAAAAATATAAAACAAAATCTGGTTTGACTGTTATTCTTTCTCCAAGAAATGAGACGGAAACTGTTACTCTCTCGTTGCTTTGCGGCGCGGGTTCAAGGCATGAAAATAAGATTAATAATGGCATTTCGCATTTTATTGAGCATTTGATTTTTAAGGGGACGAAAAAACGCCCGACTACTCTTGATATCAGCAAAGAGCTGGATGGCATCGGCGCGGTGTTTAACGCGTATACGAGCAAGGATCATACTAATTTTTATATTAAAGCCGCGTCGGAAAAAATTGAGCTGGCTTTTGATGTTTTGTCTGATATGTTGATGAATTCAAAGTTTGATCCGGATGATATTGAAAAAGAAAAAGGGGTGATTTTGGAAGAGATGAAAATGTATGAAGATAATCCGACTATGTATCTTGAGGATATTTTTGAAAATTTGATTTTTGAAAATCATGAGTTGGGGCGGCATATTATCGGGACAAGGGAGACTGTTTTAAAGACTGACAGAAAATTAATTATGCAGTATTTGTCGGAGTTATACGTTTCAAATAATATGGTTTTAGTTTTGGCTGGAAAATTTTCAAATCCGAAAGCGCGAAGGTTAATTGACAAATATTTTTCCGTCAGCCGACGGATTAAATCCGGCGGCAAGAAAATCGGTTTGAAAAAATTTGCTGATAAACAAAATAAGCCAAAAATTTTCTTGATGAACAAAAAAACTGAACAGGTTCACGTCGCGATCGGTTTTCCTGGGTATAATTACGGACACAAAGATTTAATGGCGCTTTATGTTTTGGCTGTTATTTTGGGCGGTAATATGAGTTCTCGCCTTTTTATTAATATCAGAGAAAAGCTTGGTTTGTGTTATTTTATTAAAGCTGATGTGAATATTTATCAGGATACGGGGAATTTGATGGTTCATGCGGGGCTGGATAAATCAAGGATTAAAATGGCTATTCCTTTAATTATTAAAGAACTGGAAAGAATTAAGGACGAGGGAATAACAAAAGAGGAGTTAAAATTGGCGCAAGATTTTTTGGCGGGGCATTTGGTTATTCAGATGGAAGACAGTGAGAATATTGCTAATTATTTCGGCAGGCAAGAAATTTTGACTGGAAAAATTGTTGAGACAAAAGACAGGATTAAAAAAATAAAGCGGGTTTCTTTGGGGGAGGTAAATAGGGCGGCAAAGGATGTTATTAAAAAAGAAAAAATAAATTTGGCGGTGATTGGGCCGTTTAAGGATAAGGGAATGTTTTGGGGATTGATAAAACAGGGTCTTGATTTGAAAAAAAATTTTTTGTTTTCATAAATTTTGTTTTTAAATAAAATAATTTTTCATACTAGACAAAAAAATAAATGAGTCAACAGATTAAAAAATCAAATACTCCAGCAACGTCTTCCGCCAATCGCGCATAGGTTTTAATTTTGTATTTTTTAGCGCGCCGTATTTTAATCTTTTCGCGGGTCTTTTTCCAAAAGCATCGCCGCTTACTTTTTCAATTTCAACACTAATCTGCATAATATCAAAAATCTCGCGCGCGAAACTATGCCACGTGCATGGCTCGCCTGAATTTACGACATGATAAATTCCATACGGAAGAATACTAACCCCCGAAACCCCCCTTGCCGCGGGGGAATTTGTTTGTATCCCCCCTGACAAGGGGGGTTGGGGGGTTATCTTCGCCAAATCCCCAAAAGACGAACTCTCTATTATCTCTCTTGTTTTAAGCGCCAAATCAAATCCGTAAGTCGGCAGGTCATACTCTTCGTCAACCGCCTTTATTTTATAATTATTTTTTTCAGCAGTTTCAAGAATCAAATCAACAAATGATTTCTTCACGTCGTCTGTGCTCCCCTGCTTCCCAAAAAGTCTCGCGGTTCTGATTATGTAATATTTATCAGCGTATTTTCGCGCCTCTTGTTCTCCAAGCAATTTTGACGCGCCATACGCGCTTTGCGGGTCGGGTTTGTCTTCTTCTGAATATCCGCTTTTGTTATCACCACTAAAAACATAATTGGTGCTAAAATGAACGAACAAAGCGCCGACTTTTTTGGCGGCTTTGGCTAAATACCCAACCGCGTAGCCGTTTATTAAATTTGCCAACTCGGACTCGCTTTCCGCTTTGTCAACATTATTATATGCCGCGCAGTTGATAATTACGTCTGGTTTGATTTGAGCAATTTTGGTGTTCACTTCGTTTTCATTTGTAATATCCAATTCTTTTCTATCCAAGCATATCAAATCACAATCAGAAAAAACTTGGGTAATATATTGTCCAAGCATTCCTTTTGAACCTGTAACTATGATTTTCATATTAGAAATTCTTATTTAAAAAAAATACAAGGATACAAGATATTGATCCATCCCCGCTATACTAAACCAGTATGTTAAGAAAACCCGCCAAGCTGGCGAGGTTAAAATAGCAAGCCTTATGTTTTATCTTTCACCAATTTTATTTGAAAACTAATGAGAGATTATAAAAAAACTATCGAGATGTTGCTACCGAGCCAGAATTTTCTGATTCACAGGCCTGAACATGAATAATTCCGCTTGAATCGCGTTTTAATAAATAGCCGGTTCCCTCTTCTCCATCAGCACT
>JBDRHN010000004.1:0-2491 GCA_043816765.1 bacterium
AAGGATTTAGCAGAAAAACAAATAAAGATAAAGTTCAATTTTATGCAATGGCTCAAGGTTCTTTGACTGAATTGCAAAATCAACTGTTAATTGCTCGCGAGTCGGCTATTTAAAAGAAGATGATTTTCAAAAAATAGCCAACCAAACAATTGTAGCTAATAAATTAATTAATGGATTGAAACGAATAAAATACCAGATACTAAATACAAAATACTAAATACTAAATAAAATTATGAGTAAGATTAATTTAGCTGTTTTTGCTTCAACAAAAGGCACTGATTTGCAGGCGATTATAGAAGCTATTGAGGCGGGTAATTTAAAAGAGGCTGATTTGAAGTTTGTTTTGAGCAATAAAAAAGATTGTTACGCTTTGGAGCGCGCGAGAAATCATGGTTTTAAAGTTATTTTTGTTGATCCCGCGAGCAAAACGCGGGAAGAGTATGATAAAGAATGTTTGCGGCATTTGAAAGAAGAGAAAATTGATTTGGTTCTTTTGCTTGGTTATATGAGAATAGTAAGCGATGTTTTGGTTAATGCTTACAGAAATAGGATGATGAATATTCATCCTTCGCTTTTGCCAAAATACGCTGGCGGCATGAGTCGCAATGTTCATGAAGGGGTTTTGAAAAATAAAGAAAAAGAGAGCGGATGCACCCTGTTTTTTATTGACGGCGGAGTGGATACAGGTCCTATTATTTCTCAAGCTAAAATAGAGATTAATAGGGGCGAAACTGTTGAGTCTCTAAAACAAAGGGTGCAGGAACAGGAAAAGATTTTGATCTTGCGGGCGATTAAAGATTTTGCGAAAGATAAAGAAGAAAGAGAAAGGACTGCTATAAAAATTTAGGACCGTTATAAAAATTAAAAAACCGCTAGTTTTTTCAACTGGCGGCTTTTTATAAATGTTGATTATAATTTCAAATTTGTCGGGGAGACAGGATTCGAACCTGCGACCCCCTGCTCCCAAAGCAGGTGCGCTAGCCAGCTGCGCTACTCCCCGAAATGAGTCGAAAGTCTGTAAAGTCCATAAAGACGAAAGTACTCGGACTTTCGACTTTATGGACTGTACAGACTTTTTGACTATTTTTTGGTGCCGGGGGAGAGAATTGGACTCTCGACACAAAGATTTTCAGTCTTTTGCTCTACCACTGAGCTACCCCGGCAAATTTAGTCAAAAGTCCTTAAAGTCCGTAAAGTCGAAAGTCGAATGACTTTATGAACTTTAAGGACTTTATAGACTTTTGACTTTTTGTGTGGGCGACTCAGGATTTGAACCTGAGACCTCGTCATTATCAGTGACGCGCTCTAACCAACTGAGCTAGCCGCCCTCGATTAATTTATCGCAGAGGAATTTCAATATTGATAAAACCAAACAGCGCGCAGGCGTCCGACACCCTATCGGGTGTCGGACGCCTTTTAGCCAATGCGCCGTTAGGCTTAATTTATTGCAGAGGAATTTCAACATTGCATGTCTGTAGAGACGCATTGCAATGCGTCTCTACAAAATGCGCGCAGTAGCGCCTAATTTATGATTTTAGATTTATGAAAGATTCTAATTCTTTTATTTTTATTTTTTTTATTAAGACCCGCTTTTGTCTTGAGTGTTCGCCTTTTAATATTTCTATGTCTGATTTTGCGATGTCTAATTCTTTGGCTAAAAATTTAATGCAGGCTTTGTTTGCGACGTTGTCAACCGGGGGGTTTGTAAGCCGTATTTTTAGGGAATTTTTATATTCGCACACGATTTCGTTTTGTGATGCTTTTGGTTGGACAAATATATTTAGCAATATGCCGTTTGGTGTTTTTTTGTAAAATATCATTTTATTTTTAGAGTGTAGAAGAATAGTTTTAAAGCAGTTTTTTGTATAAAATTTTGTTTATATTTCAACTAAAAAGGTTTTATCGCAGAAATACGCAGAAATTATGCAGACTGGCGCTGAATTTTTCTACAGTCTAAATTTAGCAACCACCTGTAACTAGTAAACAGTAATTAGTTAAGATTGTCAAATATTTGATAGTTATTATGCTAAATATTACTAAAATCTTAGTGATAAGTCAAGGATGATTTTAATGTTTTTTAATTAACTAATATTAGTGTAATTTTTAATTTTATTTATCATAAATAACGCGATAATTCAAATTGACAAGGGGGTTTTTGTATAGTAAGGTTTAGTTAGTATATGGTATTTTGTATTTAGTATCTGGTATTTTAATTGGCATACTAAATAATAAAGGTTATCGGCAATATGAAACTAGAGAGTGTTATTTAAACTTTATCAATAACTGCAATAAAAATTAAAATTTCTAATGTCTAATTTTTAGCTAATTTTTGGAGAATTTTACATTTTAGCATTAGACTTGTCGCGTAATTAGTTCCTACTGCAATTTTCATATTTTGGTCAAATTTTCCAAAAATTTTTTCAGCTTAGCTTGGGCTAAACCTCAAAAATTGTTTGAAAAATTTGCCTCAAAATCTGAAAATTTCGTCACG
>JBDRHN010000005.1:0-2062 GCA_043816765.1 bacterium
TTATCAATGTGGAATTTAAAAACCCAAATGTTATATATTTATTTTGAAAAAGAACAGAATAAAATTTTAATCAAAAAATTAAAATTTCAAATCAACAAAAACTGCCATTTTCAGTCTCTCCTTTCATTTGATTATTAACCAGTAACGAGTAATTTTACCGAACGTTCCGCCGCAGTCTCCCGCAGAGGACTGCGGCGAGGGAACGAAATAACCTTATTTTATTTGCTTTAAACGACGCGGGAGTCCTCTGCGGAGAGACTCCCGCGGAGCGGTTTACTTTTTACTAATTACTTTTTACTCTTTACTAATTACTTAATTATAAACCTCACAATATCTCGATATGTAATTAACAACATTAAAACAATAAGCAGAATAAAAACGACATTGTGCATTGTCGCCTCCAGTTTTTGACTAAAAGGTTTGCGGCGGATTTTTTCTATCAAAATAAAGAATAGCCGTCCGCCGTCTAAAGCCGGAATTGGAAGTCCGTTGATTAATGCCAAATTAATTGAGAGCAGAGCCGCGAATTGCAAGACGTAAACAAATCCTAATTTTGTAACCTCTTTGGCCAATACGGCGATTCCCACAGGACCGGCTACATCCATTGAAGCTTTGTGATGAATTATTAAATTTTTAAATAAATAATAAAATGCTAAAACAATTTCTTTGAACCAGTTTCCCGTAAGAATAGGACCGCGCCATAAAGCTTCATACCAAGGAAAAGAAACAAATCCTGTTTTCATCATAGCAATCCCGATTCCGCCTTCGTTTTCGGTATAATTTTCATCGGGAAATAATTCAGCCAAGGATAAAACTTTAACTTTTTTGGCGAGTATGCCTGATTCTTGGTTTATTATCTCGCGCTCTTCTTTGTTTTCAATAACACCTAATTTGTCTCCGACTGATAAACGTTCAACCGTAATTTCAACTTCTTCATCTTTTTTGGAACCAATATATTCTTGAATTTTTTCAATGGATGTAAATTTATTTCCATCAAGGCTTAAAAAAATATCACCTGATTTTAATCCAGCTGCTTCAGCCGGAGATTCTTTTTGGATAAAAGATAACTGGATTTTTTCTTCTCTGATTATAGCTGACTTTGGGGTTGTTTCGCCGATTACTTGGGGAAGACCGATCATTAAGCCAAAAGTTAGCAAGACAACGGCGAGCAGCATATTCATTATAACTCCCGCGGCTAAAATTATTGAACGTTTGCCCGCTTTTTGGTTCGCGAAACTGTCTTTATCTTCGGGCGATTCTCCCATTTCGCCCTTGATTTTAACAAACCCTCCGATTGGGATTAAATTTAAAGAATATATTGTATCGCCTTTATTCACATAAACATCTTTGTCGGTTTCGGAATCTTTTTCTTTTTGTTCAAATGGCGCTTTGCGCCGCCAAAAAAATTTTAATTTTCCGTTTTTATCTCTTTGCCAACCTAAAATCCTTGGAGGAAAACCAAAACCGAATTCATCGGCTCGCACGCCGAATTTTCGAGCCATTGCAAAATGACCAAGCTCATGGACAAAAATTAATAAACCTAAAATTAAGATGAAAACAAAAATATAAAGCATAATATTACATTGAATTATAAATGAAAGCCCTAAAATGTTTAGGACTTTCAAAGTTTAACATAAGATAAAGATAGTGTAAAGATTGGGCGAATTTAAAGCTTCCCATCCCCTAATGGATTAAACCCATTTTTAACCTCATCGCCGTCTTTGTACCCATCTTTGTCGGTATCTGGAACGTTCGGGTCTGTTTTGTAAATTTTTTCTTGCGAATTTGTCAGACCGTCGTTATCTGGATCTAATATTCCATCAACATATTCTTTGCATTCATTTTGGATGCCGCTATCACTAATTTCATCGCAAATGCTTTTATCTTTTTTTTCGTATGCCAATTTTCTTGCGAGTATTTGCATGCAGGTTTCTTGCAGCTCTTCTGAAAGCGATTGGCAATAATCTAAATTGTCATGCTCGCTGATAATAGAGTTTAAACATTCATAGTTATTTTCGCCGGGTATTTTCTGACAAAGCGAGATATCATTTTTTGTTGTCGC
>JBDRHN010000006.1:0-2433 GCA_043816765.1 bacterium
AAAAGACGGATCTTCTGTTTCTCCTTTTAATAATTTTTTATAAATAATTTCGTAATTTTTTTGTTCCATTAAATGTTCCCTATCAAACCAAGGCAAAAATTCTTTTTCCAATCTTTCAGCGTCCCAACACCCAACGCGGAAAGCTATTATTGACCCCACATTGCCAAATACCGCCTGTCTAATATTGGCAGGCAGTTGATCAATATATTGATGCGCCAATGTCAAATTAAGGCGATATTTGCGCGCTTCCGATAAAATTGATGGAAACGCGTCAGTAGAAAAATTTTGAAATTCATCAGCGTATAAATAAAAATCTTTTCGTTTATTTTCAGAAATTTTTTGACGTTCCAAGACAGACAAATACATTTTCGTAATTAAAACCGAACCCAATAAATTGGCTCTATCCTCCCCTATTCTTCCCTTTGATAAATTCGCCAAAAAAATTTTATTGCTATCCATAATAAACCGAAAATCAATCGCGCTTTTAACTTGCCCAACAATATTACGAAGCGTCGCGCCAGTTAAAAGTTGTCCTATTTTATTTTGAACCGGAGCGATAATTTCTTTTTGAAATTTTAAATTGTAATTCTCAAAATCTTCCGTCCAAAAAATACGAACCATTGGATCTTTAATATTCGCGATTATCTTTTTTCTAAAACCAACATCAACAAGCATTCTATAAACTCCAAGCAAAGTATTTCCGGGCGTGTCCATAAGAGCCAAAACGGAATTATACATAATAAATTCCGAACGAGGACCCCAAGAGTCGCCCCAAATATGCCGGCAAATAGAAATAATTGACGACGCAGTCAATTGTTTTTCTTCTTCGCTTTTTACCTCCAAAATATTAAACCCAATCGGAAAAGCGACATCCGCCGGATTAAAATAAATAACGTCATTTGTTCTTTTCTTGGGAATATAATTTAAAATGCTTTCAACCAAATCGCCATGAGGATCTAAAACAGCCACTCCCCTGCCCCGTCTAATATCTTGGACTGCCATGTTTTTTATAAGCGTTGATTTTCCTGTTCCTGTTTTACCAATTACATAAACATGGGCGCGTCTGTCCGCGTCCATTATTTTTATATCCTTTTTCCCGCTCTGTCCTATTATTATGTCCATATTTTAAACAAAAAGACGCCCTGTGGCGTCTTTTATGCTGTGTTGTGCCTTTCCCCCAACAATTCCTCTTTTACGCAACTGTGAGGGGCATTCTTGCGTAAAATCAGCCTGTTTAATCCCCTCCTATAAACCAACTGTCCGAACATCGCTTTGTTGAGGAGTCCGGAAGAAAATTGCTGTATTTTCATAAGGCTGTTTTATTTTATTTCTTTTTTAATAGCAAAATCAAATTGACATTTAACGCCTTTTCTTTTATTTTGCTAAAAACAAACGTTGTTTAACAATTAAATAATTCTTTTTACAATCGTCCGTTTGTTTGCTGTCGGTCGATTGTAAAAGTCGCGACCGCCAGTTTTTAATTAACCAAACTAAAGTCATAACATTATGAAAATTCAATTTTCATTAGAAGATTTAAACCGACCAGCCATAAAGACACTGCGAGAAGAAGTAAAAGATTTATGCCAATCGCAAATTATTGAACTGGTTGATTATTTAAATGTTGATCAAGACGAAGCGGAAAGAATAGTGATAGATAAACATTTGAATCAAAATAATTGTGGCTTTGTTATAGAAATATGAATGACACAAAAAACACAGCCAAACCAAATCCAAGCAAGTTGATGTTTTTCGTTTCGTGTCCGAAATGCAAAAAGAAATTTGGCATTGAGCCAAAATATATCTTTTTGTATATCAAGCGAATCGTCGCATCATTTGGCGAAAAATTTTCTGGTGTCGGAGATATGCTTTCAGCCGCGCAAGATTCAATTAAAAAACGCAAAGAATAAAAAAGAGGGATAATCCCCTCTTTTTTGCTTTAAAAACAAGATGTTTCCGATTGTAATATTGTATTATTACAATATTACAATCGGAAAAAGAAGCTCTTTATTTTTTCATTTTGCCCCCCCCGAACAAAACCACATACAAAAATACAAAATATTATTCTCACTCTCTTTAAATTGTAGCCGATCCGCCTTTACGGCTCGTCAAGGTCGTTCTTTCGTAGAGAGCTCCACCTTGACGAGCCGAGGCGGTCGGCTCTCTCAAATGCGAGTGAGATGTAAAAGTCGGCTCACTTTACAAACTAAAAAATATAACGTGACAACAAAAAAAACGGCTTTAAATATAAAATTTTATAGCCGTCTCTCCCCTTCTCCAAGGTCGATACAAAAAATAAATTAAGCCCTTCGGGCGCATTGGCTAAGACCAATGACTTTTTTAAAAACTAATTTGATTGTATAATTCCATTATATGCTAGAAACAATAAATGGAAATTATACAATCAAACAAATCTTTAAAGATAACTGGTCTTGG
>JBDRHN010000007.1:0-26426 GCA_043816765.1 bacterium
GTATTTTCAAAATGACACAAACGCAGAAATTTTAATGTTATATACCTCCCAGCTTTTTAATAATAAAATAGATTTTAAGTCTGAAATTATAAAAATTGAAGATAATTATCGTAATGCTGGAAAAGTGGAAGATGTTTTTAATAGGTGGAATAAAATCACAAGCCAAAACGGCATCTTTGAGGAATGGGTTACCCCATATTGCTATGCAAATAAACTGCTTACCAAAAAAGAGCTAAAACCATTGAAAGAATCGGATAGCGGTTTTATTTTTCATGGGTTTTTATCAATTTTAAGAAAGCATTCGGTTTCTGATAAGCCTAACGCTTTTAATAAAATATTTAATTTATTCCTTGTTAAGATTTATGATGAAAAAAAGAGAGATAATGATGAGTTAGATTTTCAGTGGAAAGAGAAAAGCGATGATGCGGTTGAATTTCAAATTAGGCTTATAAATTTATATCAGCAAGGCATGTATGAATTTCTTAAAAAAGAAGTTGAGGGTATTCACGACAAAGATTTTAATTATAAAACTGTTGAAGAACTTCAAGAGATAAAGAAGAAGTGGCTAAAATTTAATAATGTGTTTACCATAAAAGAAGTAGTTGATGACGAATCCTTTGACGATAACCAAAGAGTTCTAAAAGAGGTGGTGGAATTATTGCAAAAGTATCAAATACGTTATCCAAGAAGGCAACAGCATCTAAGCAATTTTTTCGAGAGACTATTAACAACTGGGCTTAAACAAGAATCGGGTCAATTTTTTACGCCTCCGCCCATTACAAAATTTGTTATAAAATCCTTGCCAATTAAACATTTTATTGAAAAAGAGTTAAATCAACCTGTGCCAAAATTACCGGCAGTGATTGATTACGCTTGCGGCAGCGGTCATTTTATTACGGAAATAATGGAGCAATATCAAGATATTATCAATACTCTTAATGTGTCATCGTATTACCCAGAAGCTGTTGATTTCGTTGAATTGTCAAAGATAAAACAATATGATTGGGCGGCGAAGTATGTTTATGGAGTAGAAAAAGATTACCGATTGGTAAAAGTCGCCAAGGTGGGATGTTATTTTTACGGAGATGGTTTAGCCCAAATTATGCACGGAGATGGATTGGATAATTTTAAATCATCTAAAAGCTATGTTGGATTGCTAAAAGAGAACATTGATGATTCTCAAAAAGCTAAATTTTCATTTGTTGTGTCTAATCCGCCATATTCAGTTAAAGCATTTAAGGGGGATATAAAAAACGATAATGTTTCTAAAGATTTTGAACTTTATGAAAACTTAACAGATAACAGCTCTGAAATAGAGTGTTTATTTGCAGAAAGAACGAAACAGCTTTTAAAGGAGGGAGGAGCAGCGGCTATTATTTTGCCAAGCTCAATACTCAGCAATACTGGCATATATACAAAAGCGAGAGAAATTTTGTTTAAATATTTTGAAATCATCGCTATAGCTGAGCTTGGGTCAGGCACTTTTATGGCGACTGGGACAAATACTGTGATTTTATTTTTGCGCCGCCGCGCAAACGACGAATGGGAAAATATAAAAAGTTCGGTAGAAAAGTTTTTTGTGAACCAAAAAGATGTTACGGTAAATGGCGTAGAAAATGTTTTTTCAAAATATGTTAAACATGTTTGGGATAAAGTTAATTTTGAAGATTATATTTCGCTCTGCCAAAAGAAGCCGAATGAAAAAATAAAAAATCACGATATTTATAAGGAGTATGACAAGAAAATAAAAGGTAAAAATTGCGAAGAAAAGCAAGAGAAAATTTTGGAAACCGAAAAAGAAAAACTGCTCTATTTTATACTCGTTTGCCAGCAAAAAATTGTACTCGTAAAATCGGGCAAGAAAAAAGAAGAAAAAACATTTTTGGGTTATGAATTTTCAAATCGCAAAGGGAGCGAAGGCATGCACCCAACTCAAAGGGGTAAAAGCATAGAAGAATGCACAAAACTTTTTGACGCGGAAGTTTTTGATAATCCTGAAAAAGCTAGCACGTATATTTATAAGGCTTTTCAGGGTGATTTTGATTTTCCTATCGTTGAGGATCTTCAAAAAAATATTTTTCGCCACAATTTAATAGATATGCTTACCTTTGACAGGGTTGATTTTGAAAAAACCATCTCTCTTTCTTCTAAAAAAAAGATAAAAATTGGAAGTAAGTGGGAAACAGTAAAAATTGGTCAAATTGCCAGTACGCAATATGGATTTACAGATAAGGCGACGGATAAAGGCGAAATCCGTTATTTAAGAATTACCGATTTAAATGATGACGGGAGCATAAATTTAAATAACGAAGCGAAGTTTATTAATCCAACAAAAGAAATAAAAAAACAATTTTTATTAAAAAATAATGACATAGTTATTGCGAGAAGCGGAAGCGTTGGAAAATCAGCTATTTATAAATCTGATAATTATCCAAAAATGATTTTTGCTTCGTATCTCATTAGATTAGTTGCAGATGAAAGTAAAATTTTACCGCAATATTTATTTAACTTTACAAAAACTGAAATGTATTGGGATCAGGTAGAAGTAAATAGTATAGCGGTAACTCAGCCAAATTTAAATGCTGAAAAAATAAAAGAATTTCACATTCCACTTCCCCCTAAAAATATACAAGAAAAGATTATAAACGAAATAGAAAAAATAGAGGAAAAAGAAAAAAAGACAAATGAAAAAGCTGAGGAGCTAAAAAACGAAATAAATCAAATACTGGATATAACTTACTTGAAAACTAAAACATTAGAACAGCTGGGAAATGTGTCTGAAATTAAAAATGGGGGAACCCCAAGTTCAAATAATCCAGAATTATGGAATGGAAATATCCCGTGGGCGACTTTAGTTGATACAAAAGAAAAGTATTTAACAAAAACCGCAAGACATATTTCCGAGAAAGGGATTTCAAAAAGTGGCGCTGTTTCATTGCCAATCAATACGGTTTTATTTTCCAGTAGAGCGACAATAGGAGATGTTTCAATCGCCAAAATAGAAGTTTGCACCAACCAAGGATATAAAAATTTTATCTGTAATCCAGAAAAGTTAAATTACGAATACTTATTTTATATTTTAAAAAGAGAAGCAAAAGATATTGAGAATTTGGCTTCTGGCATGACTTACCCAGAAATATCTAAAACATTAATTTCTGAGTATAAAATCCCTATTCCTTCAATTTCAGGACAACAAAAAATCGTTGCTCAAATTCAAAAAATAGAAGATCAGATTTTTAAACTTAATGAAGAATTGCAAGAAATTAAAAACCAAAAGACCGCGGTTTTGAAAAAATATTTATAATTTTCCATTTTGTCCGTCAGCTGACGGATCCATTTTTACTTTATGAAAACCCACTCCACAAAAAAAGAACAAAGCGACAGCGATGATATATTTTTTTCTTTTAAAACCTTGCGCGGCGAAGAAGGGGAAGTTAAACATGAAGAGGAAGAAGATGAAGAAGTAATTAATATTTATCATCAAAATATGCCAAAAAGACTAGAGAGAAAATCCAACAAAGGATTGAGAATTTTTTTAATCGGAATTTTTACGCTTATCGTTTCCAGTGGAATTTTTTATTATTACGGCAAAAGTTTTTTTGCCGGCGTAAATATATTTACCGGCGATAATGTCAAATTAACAATGGAAGGAATCAGCCAAGTGTCCGCGGGAGAAAAAATCACCTATACTATTAAATACGAGAATTTAGAAAAGATTGATTTATCCAATGTTATCCTAAAAGTTTCTTATCCAAACGGTTTTGTTTATGAAAAATCAAGACCTTTGCCGACGGATGAAAACAATAACAGCTGGGATTTGGGGTATTTGCGTTCGAAAAAAAATGGACAAATTGAAATTACAGGAAGTTTAATCGGAGAAGAGAATGAGACGAAAAAGCTTGGCGCCAAATTAAATTATCATTTGGGCAACGACCAATCAATAGGCAGTCAAGAAGCTGAAATAGAAACCAAAATATCATATTCTGTTTTAATATTAGACATTAGCGGTCCAAGCCGGCTTTTGGGCAACGACGTAGAATATAAAATTCAATACGCCAACAAATCAAATGAAGCAATTGACGACATACAGATTTTCGCCATCTATCCGGAAGATTTTATTTTTGTAAGTTCAGAACCGATAAAACCGCAGGAAAATACAGGGAATGCGATTTGGCTAATCAACAACTTGGGCGGACAGCAAAATAAAGAATTAATAATAAAAGGAAAATTCAAAACAAAAGAAGCGCCGCCTGAATTGTCTTTATCCGGCAAAGTTGAAGAAAATACAACATCTGAGATTTCAACAGACAATACCGAAAGCAAAGATAAAATTTTTAAAGTCCAAATAGGCATTTTAAACAAAGATGATATTTTTTTCTTGCAAGCAGAAAAAGAATTTACAACAAACATCGCCAGCGGAGATCTTGCGGTCGGATTACAAATTAATGATTCAACGGAAAATTCAATAATTAAACTGGATGACAGGTTGATTTATATTGTTGATTATGAGAACAAAAGCAGTTTGAATTTTCAAGATGTTCAAGTTAAATTAATTATTAATTCAAATATTTTAGACTGGATGAGTCTTGAAAATGAAACCGAAGGAATAGTTCAAGATGAAGAGATCATCAACGGCATGCTCGCCCGTTCAATAACATGGAAAATTGAAAATATAAAAGAGAACAAGACGGGCAGTTTTATGATTAAAATTAAAACTAAACCATATTCTAAATTGGACAAGACAAACAGCCTTGATCTTAGAGCCGAGGCGAGGACTAAAACGATTATCGGAAAGATTGACGGCGAGAAATCAAATAAAATTATTGAAAGCGATAAAATAACAGCCCAAGTGAATACAGAATTAAATTTAGAGACAAAATCTGATTTGCAAAATAAAAACGAGTATGAACTTGTTTGGCAACTAACTAATACTATCCACGAAGTTGAAAATGTAAAAGTAGAGGCTATTTTGCCGCCAGATATAATTTGGATGGCAAAAAGTTCTGTAAGCGCGGGAGACATGTATTTTGACTTTGAAACCAAAAAAGCGAGCTGGCAGTTAAACAAAATACCTGTCGGTATTGATATTCCTCTCATCGCCAAATTTAACTTGCGAACAACATCAGAAAAAGGCAGGCCGAAATTATTAACGGATTTGTCATTAAACGCAAAAGATAAAGTAACAGGCGCGTCCATAATAAGCAGTTTTTCTGATATTATGGGAGAATAGCATGTTATTTATTTTGTAAAATTTTAGGCTGGATGCAAAATGACACAGCCAGGATACAAAATAGTTGCATTTTTTTAAAATTTATACTAAACTATCACTCATATTAAAGTGGTGATTTTGTATTCAATAATAGCAGAATCAAGAAGTAAAGACTAAAGTTTAAATTTTAAATTTTAAAAAAAGAACAAAAAACAAAAGTTAAAGATTAAAAACCCGCATTTTTTAACCTTTTTTCTTTAAGTTTTAAACTTTTTTTAAACTTTAAACTTTAAAATTTAAAATTTAAAAGATATGACAAACACCTCTGAGAACAAAGCAAAAATCCCCGACATTGAAACAATGTTTAAAACAGGTATGCATTTTGGGCACAAAACATCAAAATGGCACCCAAAAATGAAACCATACATTTTTATTAAAAAAGATAATATTCATATTATCAACCTAGCCAAAACAGAAGAAAAGCTAAGAGAAGCTGTTGAATTTTCCAAAACCGTCGTCTCAAAAGGCGGAAAAATTTTATTTGTCGGAATTAAAAAGCAATCCCAGTCTGTCGTTATGCAATACGCGAAAGATTGCGGAATGCCATATATGTCAGGCAAATGGATCGGCGGACTGTTGACCAATTTTTCCAACATCATCAAATCCGCAAGAAGATATAAAATGTTGATGAAAAAGAAAACAACAGGAGAGCTTGAAAAATACACCAAAAAAGAGAGATCGCAATTTGACAAAGAGATAGTTAAACTTGAAAAATCTGTAGGCGGAATAATAGAAATGGAAACATTCCCCCAAGCCGTTTTTTTGCTTGATATGAAAAAAGCGAAAACAGCATTGCAAGAAGCTAAAACAAAAAAACTCCCCATAATCGCCATTTGCGATACAAACAGCAATCCAAATTTAGTTGACCATCCAATTCCAGCCAACGACGATTCAATAAAGTCTATTGAACTTATCGTTTCAACGATAAGCGAGGCGATTAAAAGTGCGAAAGTCGGGGAGAAGAAAGAATTGAATTAAAACCAAAGTTTCATAGTTTGTATGATCCGACATATTTTCCCAGAGAAGAAGGTTTTGGGAGGGATAGAGGAGATATTATGGAATTGCAAGGAAAGTATAAAAACGAACAAGGACAACAGCAACAAGAAGAATTTGATTTGTAAAGTTTATTGTTTTTTGCTCCGCGGAAGCCTCTTCGGCGTCAAAAGGATTTTTGCGTTTTTAAAATAAATAAAAAGATTATCTCACTCCCGCGCTGGAGTCCCCTTCGGGAGACTCCAGCGGAGCGGTAAACGGCAAAAAAACCCTCCCCCAACCCTTCCGCGGGAGGGGGGGGACTGTTAACAAGCGAGAACGCGTTAAAGTTTGAAAATTTAAAATTAAAACATTAATCCGTCAGCTGACGGATTAAAATTTGAAATTAAAAATTAAAAATTTAAACCCTATGTCAATATCCGCCCAAACAGTCGCTGAACTTAGAAAATCCACAGGCGTCGGCATCGTTGATTGCAAAAAGGCATTGGAAGAATGCAATGGCGACCAAGAAAAAGCAACTGACTATTTGCGAAAACAAGGCTCAATGAAAGCCAATAAAAAAGCCGACCGTTCAACAGGCGAAGGAATAATCGGTTCTTACATTCACGCAGGCGGAAGAGTCGGCGTTTTGGTTGAAATAAATTGCGAAACCGATTTTGTCGCGCGAACCGAAGAATTTCAGGATTTAGTAAAAGACATTGCAATGCACATAGCGGCATCAAATCCTCTTTATGTTTCAACTGATGAAGTGCCAAAAGATATGGTTGAAAAAGAGAAAGAAATTTATCGCGAACAGCTGAAAAAAGAGGGTAAGTCCGATCAGATCATTGAAAAAATATTGATCGGAAAAATACAGAAATATTATGAAGACGTTTGTCTATTAGAACAGTCTTTTATAAAAGAAGAAAAGAAAAAAATAAAAGAATTGATTCAGGAAAAAATCGCCAAAATCGGCGAAAATATTGTTATTAAAAGATTTGCTAGGTATTCGCTGTAGGAACGCAATATTTTGCGTTCTTTTAAAATAAAATATTGCGTTTAAAACGCAAGATATTGCATTTAGAACGCAAGATATTGCGTTCCTACAATATGTTTAAAATAGTTGAAGTACAATTTCATATTTGGGATAAAGCATATGATTTTTCCGTCGGCGATCAAGAGATAAAAATCGGCGATGAGGTTTTGGTTAGAACTGAAATAGGCATGGAAGAGGGAAAAGTGATTGGAATGCGGGAAGACAGTGAATATAAATATGACTTAATCATATCCGATGAATGGGAAAATGATAGTTTTGAATCGCAAACAAATGGAGTTGAAGATCAAAAAAACGGTAATTCCAAACAAAGATTAATGTCCATTATACGTAAAATAAACAGCGAAGATTCAGAGAAAATAGCTGAAAACCAAAAACAAAAACCGATAGCAATGGATTATTGCGTCAACGTGATAAAAAGAATGGGCTTGGGAATGAAATTGATTGACGCGCATATATCTTTTGACGGCAGAAGAATGACCTTTGCTTTTCTGGCGGATGGAAGAGTGGATTTTAGGGAGTTGGTAAAAGAGATGACGCGCCATTTTCAAAAATCTATTCGCATGCAGCAATTGGGCGCTAGGGATGAAGTAAAAATAAACGGCAGTTTTGCTCATTGCGGGCAGGAATTATGTTGTAAAAAATTTTTAAAAACTCTTGGCGGGGTTAATTCTGATTTAGCATCTAATCAACAAATCGCGCATCGCGGTTCAGAAAGATTATCTGGCGCTTGCGGCAGGCTAATGTGCTGTTTGCGGTATGAAAATGATGATTATGTTGAGCTAATAAAAAATATGCCCCAAATAGGCAGCATATTAAAAACGCCTTTAGGAACAGGAAAAGTTATAAATTGGCATACATTAAAACAGACCGTTGACGTAAAAATCGGAGACGATGAAAATAGGGGAACTGTTGTTGAAGTTGCGGTTGGGAAGAATAGTAATTGATAACAAGTAATCAATAAATTTTTTTTCCACCTTGACTACCCACTTTTTATTTGTTATATTTAATTTATGTTTCGATTATCAGACAAGCAAGTCAGCAAACTTGCTGATATTTCATCCGATATAGCGATATTGGCGCTAGCCTCTGTGGTTTTACCTGCAATTCTAGATAGATATGATTTATTTTCTGCCTTAATTGGTTTGTGGGTGACATTATTTTGTTGGTTAATAAGTATTTGGTTGTTAAATAATTTATAAATATTATGCTTATTATTTATCTCATTTTGGCTATTATTGGCTTAGGCATCATTTTGATGGCTTTGCCAACTATTATCGCCAAAAAGAAACAACATTAAATTTAAGAACATGTTAAATATGTTCCAGTATTGTTAATAGCAAAAAAATCCCGCAATTGTATTAGGGGGATTTTTTATTTATTTGTTTGACTTTCAAGGTTTGTTTCGTTATTATTAAATAATCTGCAATAATACCAAACGAATTTAATCTGTTCTATTTATTTTTTTAAACCATCCTTTAAATCCTCCGAGGGATGGGAGTTAATTGAACCATCCCCGAACTCGGGGGATTGTTGATATAATATTATCAAATATGCGCCAATCTCAACTTTTCGCCAAAACAACAAAGACAGTATCAAAAGATGAAATTAGTTTGAATGCTCAGCTTTTGACAAAAGCCGGTTTTGTTGACAAATTAGCCGCTGGCATTTACACTTTTTTACCGCTTGGCTGGTGTGTAATGTCAAAAATAGAAAATATCATACGAGAAGAAATGGACAAAGTCGGCGGGCAAGAAATCAGAATGCCTGCTCTGATTCCAAAAGAAAATTGGGAACAGACAGACAGGTGGGAAACTTTTGACGCTTTGTTTAAAATACAAAGCGCTGATAAAAAAGAATATGGAATGGGCGCGACGCATGAAGAAGTCGTCTCTCCCCTAGTTAAAAATTTTGTTTTTTCATACAAGGATCTTCCAATTTATGTTTACCAAATTCAGACCAAATTCAGAAACGAACTCCGCGCGAAATCCGGTCTTATGCGCGGACGCGAATTTTTAATGAAAGATCTCTATTCCTTTCACGCCTCAGAAGAAGATTTAGACAAATATTATGAAACGCAAAAACAGGCCTATTATAATATTTTCGCTCGTTGCGGTTTGCAAGATTTAACTTACATCACTTATGCATCAGGCGGAGCTTTTTCAAAATACTCGCACGAGTTTCAAACCATAACAGACGCAGGCGAAGATGTGATTTATATCTGCGATAAATGCAGAGTCGCGATAAATAAAGAAATTATTAAAGAGCAGAGTTCCTGTCCGCAGTGCGATAATAGCGATTTGAAAGAAAAAAAAGCCGTTGAAGTCGGCAATATTTTTAAATTAAAAACGAGATTTTCAGAACCCTTTAATTTAAAATATGCCGGTCAAGACGGACAATTAAAACCAGTAATAATGGGGTGCTATGGAATCGGTTTGGGGCGTTTGATGGGAACAATAGTTGAAACATTTAACGACGACCGCGGCATTATTTGGCCGGAAGAAATAGCGCCGTTTAAAGTCCATTTGATTGAAGTCCAAAGTTCAAAGTCCAAAGTCAAAAGTCAGGCGGAAGAAATTTATAAAAAATTATTAGACGCGGGAATTGAAGTCTTATATGACGACAGAGAAGAAGCAAGCGTCGGCGAGAAATTCGCGGACGCCGATTTGATTGGCATTCCTTATCGTTTGGTCGTCAGCAAAAAAACTTTGGAGCAGAATAGCGTTGAATTAAAAAAACGTTGCGAAGGCAACGTTGAATTTATTAAAATAGATGAAATCGCCTCTGTCATTCTTGCAGATGTTACATAATTCGTTGACAATTTACCGCGTTTTGTAAGCGAATTAGTTGGCATCTGCAGGAATGACAGGGTTTTTCTATCACTTATTCATCCTCTTATATCTAAGAATCCAAACCAAAATAACGGATAAAGCCACAATGCCCATCATGCTCACAAGCGTCCAAAAATTATTAATCGGAGCGTTTGTGGTATTCATTCCAAACACTGTCGCCAAAAGATTAACTGGAATTAAAATAAGCGAAACAATAGTTAAAAGGCTCACAGTATCATTTAATTTAAAACCGATAAGACTTTCATTTGTTTCTTGCAAAGCCTCTATCCTCTCTTTAAAACTCTCAAGCGCGTTCCATATTTCCTGCGCGTAGTCAATAAGATTTTCATAATAAACATCTTTCTCGCTCATTGAGTAAATTTTATTTTGTTTAAAATTATTCATCAATTTGTTCAAAATATTCTTGTGCGGTTCAACTATTTTTCTGTAATCAGTAATGTTTCGCCTGATGATTGAAATCTCTTTAACCATCGCTTTTTCATAACCGCTGAAAATTTTTTTTTCAATATTATTCAAATCGGCGTCCAAGTGTTTAACCATAGGCATGCAATAATTCACAAAACGCAGATGAATTTCATACATAAGTCGTTCGGGCGGCAAGGTTAAAATTTTATTTTTGGAAGTTTGCTCATTTTTTTTGCATTCATTAAAAAGATTGGAAAGAGGATTATCATTGCCCTTATGCACGCTGATAAGATAATTTTTTCCAATCCAAAAATCAAATTCAGCGGCGGCAATTTCCCGCGTTTCTTTCACAAAAAAGGGATATAAAAAAATTACAAAAGTATAATCATCGTAATAGTCAATTTTTGAGCGATGCGTCAAAGAAAGACAATCGTTGATATCCAATTCATTGAAATGATATTTTTTTTGTAATTTTTTTAAGTCTTTCACAGAAGGACTGTTGATATCAATCCATTCCAAAGATTTTTTGTTTTTTATTGTTTGATTTTCAATAGGCATAAATATATTATATCACATTTTTTGTAATCGCAAAATTTATAGACCTCAACTTTACAAACTTTATGGATTTATTTCTTTACAAGCCCTAAGTATGGTATAATAAAACTATGGCAAAAGATTTAAGCAATAAAGAGTTTTCTCTAAAAAATGCAATAGGTTCCGAGGTAAAAAAATCGAGCGAGCAGATTTCTGATATTCCAAAAGTGCCAGAAAGCGCGACCGAGACAATACCC
Organism: bacterium; assembly: GCA_043816765.1. Classification (GTDB taxonomy): domain Bacteria; phylum Patescibacteriota; class Patescibacteriia; order JBDRHN01; family JBDRHN01; genus JBDRHN01. The sequence goes on from JBDRHN010000007.1 coordinate 11,344, forward strand.
CAAAAAGAACAAGCAGAAAAAATAGAGACAAAATCAATAGAAGCAGAAAAACAATCCGCCATCCAAAAAGTAAAAGAAAAAATTTACACAGGAGGAAAAACCAGTTTACCGTCGCAACCGCTCACAGAAGATGATCAGTTTGAAGTCAAAAACATAGAAAGCATTTTGCAGGAAGGTTTGGAAGAAATTTATAAAACAATGGATCCTGTTTCACAAGCGCAATTCAAAGCCCAAGGAGAAGACACGGCAAAAGCGATAAATATTTTGCTTTGCAAAACAAAAGTTAAAATTAAAGAAATAGTTGATTTGATCATTAAGTGGCTAAAGCTGATTCCTGCGGTGAATAAATTTTTTATAGAGCAGGAAGCAAAAATAAAAGCGGATAAGCTAATGGCGCAAAAAAGGGAAAAAGAAAAAATTGATTATTAATGAGTAAATTATTATGATAAAAAACAGATTTCGTTTTAAATTAACAATTTTATTTTTTATTGCCGCTATAGCACCTTTAGCAATAATGACGGCGGTTGACATTGCAAAAGTTTGCCAAACAGGCATTTTAGAGTTTGCAATTGCAATTTTGGCAAGTCTGTTTTTTATTTTAGTTTTAAGCGCCACTTTTTCCCGATATGCGGCAAAACCGCTGGAGTCTTTAAAAGAAAAAGCGGAATTAATCAGCAAGGGGCGGTTAAAACAAGAAATAAAACTTGACACAAATGATGAAATAGAAGACATAAGCAAGAGTTTTAATAAAACGGCTAACGGTTTGCAAGAGATACAAAAATTAAAAGATGAATTTATTTATATCGTCGCGCATGAATTGCGAACCCCGGTAACCGCTGTTAGGGGATACTTGTCAATGACGCTTAATAATGATTTTGGCAAATTAACTCCAGAATTAAAAACGACGTTGCAAAAAATCAACGGCGCCAATGAACAGTTGATGAGGTTGGTTAATGATCTTTTGGAAATGGCGAAATCCGAAGCGCCGAGCGCGAAAATAGAAGTTGAAAAAGTTGATTTAGTTAAAACAATGCAAACCGTCATAGATTCGCTCTCCGCTTGGGCGCAGATGTTAAATATAAAATTGTTTTATGAACATCCGCAATCCGAAATTTATGTGATGGCGAATGAAGATAAATTAATTGAAGTTTTAAATAATCTTGGAAGCAACGGCGTTAAATACAACAAAGGAGGAGGAACAGTGATTTTCAGCCATCAAGAAAAAAAGAATGAAGTTGCTATAATAGTCAAAGACACTGGAATCGGAATGACGGAAAAAGAATTGCCGCATTTGTTTGAAAAATTTTATCGCGCGAAAAACCAAGAATCGCTGGAAGCCTCGGGAACAGGGCTTGGACTCTTTATCGCAAAACAATTGATTGAAAAAATGGGAGGAAAAATTTCCGTAAAATCAGAAGCGGGCAAGGGGAGCGCGTTTAGCTTTACTTTGAAGAAGGGATAGAGGGCGGGAATTTTTAATTTTTAATTTTAAATTTTAAAACAATTTTCAATGATTAAATTTCCCAAAGTTGTTGTTGGCGCAATTGTATATAATGCCAAAGGCGAAATTTTTTTAGATAGGTCTTATAAATTGAAAAACAAATGGACAATTCCGGGCGGGCATGTTGAATATGGAGAGTCGTTAGAGGATGCAGTGAGAAGAGAAGTAAAAGAAGAAACAAATTTAGATGTAAAAAATATTGAATTTATTGGCGTTCAAGAATCTATTTTTTCAAAAGATTTTTACAAGAAAAAACATTTTATTTTTATAGATTTTTGTTGTTATGCAACAAGCGGCAAGGTCAAACTCAATGATGAGCTTCAAGAATACAAATGGGTTGCGAAGGCAAAGTCTTTGGAAATGCCGTTAAATTCATCAGCTAAAAAATTAATTCAAGATTTTATTAACAAGAATTGATATATGGAAATAACAATATTAGGTTCAGGAAATGGTATGCCATCATTAAGAAGAAATCCGCCCGGATATTTATTTAAAATAAAAGGTAAAAATTTAGTCTTTGATCCTGCGTCCTGCGCTTTGCAGTCACTGCTTAAATGCAATGTGGATTATAATGCGATAGATTATATTTTTATAACCCATACTCATCCAGACCACTTTTCTGATTTGATTCCTTTATTGTTTGTTTGGAGACGTAAAAGGGAAATAGACATTAATATTATAGGATTCACGGGACTTAAAAAATTTATTAAAAATATTTTTAAAATAATCCCTGCAACAGAGCCCAAGTTTTATAAGATAAATTACACGGAAATGGCAAACTCGCGGATAAGCATTGACGAGATAAAAATTGAATCAAAAAGACTTAAACATTGCAAAAATAGCGTCGGATTTAGAATTGAAACCGAAGGAAAAATTGTCGCATATTCTGGAGACAGCGATGTTTGCAAGAATTTAGCAACCCTGTCAAAAGATGCGGATCTGTTTATTTGCGAGGCGACTATGCCCGACGAATTAAAATACAAGGGGCATCTAACGTCAAGCGAAGCCGGAGAAATCGCGCAAAAATCAAATGTCAAAAAATTAGTTTTAACGCATCTCAGTCCGATTTGCGGAAAATACGACATAAAATCCCAAGCGGAAAAAACCTTTGGCGGAGAAGTGGTTATCGCGGAGGATTTGATGACGATTAAAGTTTAATTTATTGCAGAGGAATTTCAATATTGGTAGCAATCAGACGTTAAGTGTCTAAACGGAAAGACACTTAGCGTCTGATTGCGCGCAATGCGCCGTCAGGCTTAATTTATGTCTTTGGCTGAAGACTGTGGCGGAGTCAAAAATTTTTGAAAAATTAAAACATTTAAAATTGTTTAAATCCGCCAGCTGGCGGAGGAAATTAAAAATAAAACAATCTTATGCTTTGGCAATTAACAACAGCGATCCCTGATGAAATAACGTTTAATATCGGCGCGCGAGAAGTTTCAATGAACGTATCTGTCTTTGTTATTATATTTTTAGGAATAATTGTCTCGGCTGTTGTTGTCGCTTATATATTCAGATATTTTTACCGCAAAGAGACAAATCTGCAAACCTCATTAAAGAAAGTAATTTTAAAAATTACTGTTCCAAAAGAGTCATCGGCAAAACACGTGGAAGACAGACCGACGACAGCCGATGATATCAAATCGCAAATATCTTCAATGGAAGCTTTTTTAAGTATTTTAGGAGGGTTAAAAGTCCAAAAGAGCTGGTTGCGCGGACGAGAAGATACATTTTCATTGGAAATCGTGGCGCATCAAGGTATTATTGTGTTTTATTTAGCAACGCCGCATGACATAAAAGAATATGTTGAACAGCAATTGCAGGCCCAATTTCCGGAATCTAATATTGAAAAAATTATTGATTATAATATATTTACGCGGATCGGTTATGCGGCGGGTAGCAGTTTAATCCTTAGCAGAAGAAGCATGTTTCCAATAAAGACTTATACGAAAATGGATGTTGATCCACTTAACGCGATAACTAATGTTTTAAGTAAAATGGAACAAAACGATGGAGCGCTCATTCAGATAATGATTCGTTCGGCTCAAAAAAAATGGCACAGAGAAGGAACAGAAGTCGCGCAACAGATGCAACAAGGAAAAACATTAAAAGACGCTATAGCTTCAAGCGGTTGGGGGCTTAAAAAGTTTTTTAAAGATATGGTAAAAATAATATGGGAAAGTTTTTTTCCGCGCCTCAAAAGAGGGCAGGGTTCGGAATCATTAGACGATAAGCCGCATCAGCTTTCGCCGATGGAAACAGAGATAATCAAGGGGTTGGAAGAAAAAACCAGTAAAGCCGGACTTGATGTGAATATAAGAATAGTTGTTTCCGCTTCCAATGACACTAAAGCGCAAAGATATTTAAAAAATATTATTGATACTTTTAACCAATACAGCATTTATCAATACGGCAATAGTTTTAAAAAATACGAACTCAAAACCGATCGCATTGTCTTTGACGCGATTCATCGTCTTTTTGACGAAAGGCGGGATTTTGTTTTAAATTCAGAGGAGCTGGCAAGCATTTATCATTTTCCATTGCCGACCACGGAAACGCCAAATATCGCATGGATGACCGCCAAAAAAGCGCAACCCCCTGTTAATATGCCCAAAGAAGGGATAATTTTAGGTGAAAGTTTTTTCCGCGGAAAAAAGATATTAGTAAAGATTGAAGATGATGACCGCCGAAGACACATGTATGTTATCGGAAAATCCGGAACAGGAAAATCATTTTTTCTTGCCAATATGGCGCGTCAAGATATTGCAAATGGAAAAGGAGTTTGCGTTATTGATCCGCATGGCGACTTGATTGACGATGTTTTAGCGCGTGTGCCAAAAGAACGCGCGGATGACGTTATTGTTTTTGATCCGTCCGACACACAAAGGCCGATGGGGCTCAATTTGATTGAATACGATCCAAACTATCCGGAACAAAAAACTTTTGTCGTCAATGAGTTGATTAAAATTTTTGATAAATTATACGACCTAAAACAGACTGGCGGACCGATGTTTGAGCAATATATGAGAAGCGCGTTGCTTTTAATTTTAGACGACCCGAAAGACGAGGCAACCTTGATGGATGTTTCGCGCGTTTTGGCTGATGTTGATTATCGCAAAAAGAAATTAGCAAAATGTCAAAATCAGGTAGTCAAAGATTTTTGGACAAAAGAAGCGGAAAAAGCCGGAGGCGAAGCGTCGCTTGCAAATATGGTCCCATACATTACAAGCAAGCTGAACCAATTTGTTTCCAACGACATTATGCGTCCGATAATCGGACAGAAAAAGAGCGTTTTAAATTTCCGTAAAGCGATGGATGAGAGCAAGATTGTTTTAGTGAAACTAAGCAAAGGAAGCATCGGAGAACTAAACGCTTATCTTTTGGGAATGGTTGTTGTTGGAAAAATTTTAATGTCGGCTTTGAGCAGAACAGATATTCCAAAAGAACAGCGCAAGGATTTTTATCTTTACATTGACGAGTTTCAAAATTTTACGACAGACAGCATCGCGATTATTTTATCAGAGGCGAGAAAATATATGTTGAATTTAATTATCGCGCATCAGTACATCGGACAATTGGTCAAAGGGCAAGACACAAGCATACGCGACGCGGTTTTTGGAAACGTTGGAACGATCATTTCTTTTAAGATTGGAGTGGAAGATGCGGATACTTTTGCAAAAGAATTCGCGCCCGTGTTTGACGAGTATGATGTTATAAATGTTGAGAAATACACAGCTTATATTAAACTTTTGATAAACAACGAAGCAAGCAGAGCTTTTAATATGAATACTTTTCTTTTGGAAAAAGGGGACTCAGCGCTTGCTAAAAAAATAATTAAAATGTCGCGGCTAAAATACGGACGCGACCGCCAAGCAGTTGAAGCGGAAATTTTGACCAGCATCAAGGGCTTTAGCGCGGGTGGAGGAGGGGAGAGCGATATGAATTTCAAGTAGTTAAAAGTCCATAAAGCCAGCGAAGTCAAAAGTTTATAAAGTCCATAAAGTCGAAAGTCATTATTGTAGGGGCGTATCGCATACGCCCAGATTGTAGAGACGAGGCACCGCCTCGTCTAATATTAAAAAATAGTCTCTTTGACGGAGCCTATTTTTTTTGTTATTATAAGGGCGTTGAGCAAGATGTTAAAATTAGAGTGATAGTTGTATCGTCTTATGGAAGAGAAAAGCATTTTTTATCTGTAATTAGAAAAGGTTCTGTAAAAAAGGAGATAAAAAAATAGCACTGGTCTCCCGCTTGCGAGCATTTGAGCCTTTTGGGCTAAACACAAGGTAGCGGCGCCGGGGTATGGTTAACCCCTCCAGCGCTAAATCTTATACTATAAGTATACTGCAAAAAAAATATGTCAACATTATACCAAAAATACCGACCAAAAACATTCAGTGAACTGGTCAACCAAAACCACATAAAAATCACTTTGCAAAATGAGATTGCCCAAAACAAGGTTGGGCATTCTTATCTTTTATATGGGCCGAGAGCAGTTGGAAAAACCACGACCGCGCGGCTTTTGGCAAAAGCGGTTAATTGCGAGAAAAGAAAAGACGGCGAAAGCGAACCGTGCAACGATTGCGATTCCTGCAACGATATAAACAACGACCGTAGTTTGGACATTATTGAAATTGACGCGGCGTCGCACACCGGAGTTGATAACGTCCGCGAAAACATTATCGCAGGCGCGCGGGTTTCAACATCAAAAAGAAAGTTCAAAGTTTTCATTATTGACGAGGTGCATATGCTTAGCATTTCGGCTTTTAACGCGCTTTTGAAAACACTGGAAGAACCGCCTAAAAACGTAATTTTTATTTTAGCCACAACTGAAATTCACAAAGTCCCCGCGACAATCATTTCCCGTTGCCAAAAATTTCATTTCAAAAAAATCAGCGACAGCGAGATGTTTGAACGTTTAAAATTTTTATCAACGTCGGAAAACAAAATTGTTGACGACGAGGTTTTGCAAAGCATCGCAAGAAACGTTGGCGGATATGTCCGCGACGCTGAAAGTCTTTTGGGGCAGATTTTGTCTTTGGATGAAAAACATATTACAAAAGATCAGGCGGAAATAATCATCCCCGCGTCAAATTTTAATTTGATAGCCGAATTTGTTGAGCATATTATTAATAAAGACAAAATAAAAGCGATTGAACATATTAATAATTTAGTTGAAGAGGGAGTTGATCTGGAAGTTTTTGGCAAAGACTTGATTGAGTTTTTGCGTAAACTGATGTTCAGTAAAATTTCAAATACTTTGGATAATTTTTCAATCAGTCTGAATAAAGAAACGGAAGACAAAGTCAGCAAGATGAAAGAAAAAGTGGAAATAAATTATATTCTCAAAGCATTACATATTTTCATGGCGCGAACCAAAGAGCTGAAAAATGCTGATATCGCCCAGCTTCCTTTGGAGATCGCGATAATAGAATTGACTGAAGGGCCGAAAGCGAATTTTTTTTCAAACAGTCGCCCAAATGAAGGCGAAAAAATTGCAACCGTTAAAAACATGGCGCAAACGGGTGAACCAGAAGGAAGTTTGAAAAAGATTTTTAATTTCACATCCAACGCGATAAACAAAATCACAGCAAAAGAGAATGAAAAAGAAAAAACTTCCAAAAGCGAAAAAGTTAATTTTACTTTTGATGACGTTCAAAAAAAATGGCCGGATGTAATCAATCACATCAGAGAAAATGAACCTGCGCTTTCGTTTATGCTAAGTTCGGCTATGCCCCAAAACCTAAAAGGCAATGCTTTGGAGCTGGGTTTCAAATATAAATTTCATTGTGAGTCTATGAAGGTGAACGGCAAAATAGAAAAATTGGAAAATATTTTACAAAACATTTTGGGAGAACGTCTGAGAATAATTTGTTTTTCCGATTTGACAATTGATATCAATTTCGCTAAAGTATCGCAAGAAACAGAAATGTCGCAAATATCGCAAAATGAAGAAGAAATAACATCCGACCAGACGGAAAACGAAAATGATTTAGCGGGCATTCTTGATATGTTTGGCGGGAAAGTGATAGAGTGAGGATTTTAACTGTTTCCTCTTTTGCAAAGGGGGTTAGGGGGATTTTAAAATCTGAAATTAATTTTCGGGGATCGTCTAATGGCAGGACATCAGGTTCTGGTCCTGAGTATTGGGGTTCGAGTCCCTATCCCCGAGCAGAATTTAACGAAACGAACTCATTTTTTGATTTTTGTTTTTCAGAAAAAAGATTTTTAGAAAGGCATTTCGCCCCGCCCCGCATTCGCGGAGCGGTTTTTTGAATCCCCCCAAAATCCGCAGGATTTTGGCTTAAAATCAAAGACATTTCTATTTTCTCCGGCGCATAGGTTATTTTTTCAAGAAATCTTTTTGCTAAAAGATTTCTTTCAATTCCTTTTGAGTTTTTGAGGGCGGCAATGAAAAAATTTAGAGTGTCGGCAATTTTCTTGGATGAAAATTGCGGAAATTTGGAGCATAGCTCTGTTGGTTCGTATCCAGCTCCGTGCCGAGCTTGAAAATCATTATTTAGGCGAAAAACCAAGTTTTTCAATATAATCTTGATCAACAGAGATGCGCTCCAAATTTTCCATACAAAAATTTTCTAATCTTTCGGCGGATACTTGTTTTACAGAACAGCTTTGCCAATCTTTTTGCAGGGTAGAAGTACAACGATAGTAATAATAGCGTGTTAATTTGTTGTTTGTCCTTTTGTTCGTAAAACAAGATGTCATACTTGATCCGCAATCATCACATTTTATCAGCCCGCCGAAAAGAAAATTTTTATACACTCTGAATTTTTTCATTTTGTTTTTGTGTATTTTTTGAGCAATATCAAAAATTTCTTCATCAACTATCGCCTTATGTTGTCCTTGATAAAGTTCATTATTGTATTTTACTTTTCCAGCATAAACAACATTTCTTAATATATTGGCGATAGTTGTTTTTGAAAAAATTTTGCCATTTTTGTTTTTAACATTCCGTTCTTTTAAATCAACATAAACAGCCGAAAGAGATTTTGTTTCAAGATAATTTTCAAAAATTGATTTTATTTCTTTACTTTCTTGAGGGTGGGGAATTAGTTTTTTATCTTGTCTAATATATCCGTAAGGAGTATTACCTCCGTTGCACATTCCTTTTTTTGCGCGCTCCAGCAATTTGTCTTTTGTCCGCTCGCTCGTCAATTCTCGCTCAAATTGTGAAAATGTCAGCATAATGTTGCGGAGCAGTCTGCCGGCGGGCGTTGAGGTGTCAAAGCGTTCCGTGATAGAAATAAAATCAGTTTTTGATTGCTCAAAAAAATCAATTAACTGGTAAAAATCTTTTGGCGAACGAGTGAGGCGATCAATTTTATACACAAAAACAATATCAATTTTTTCTTTTTTCAAATCGGAAAGCAAATTTTGCAAATCAGGTCGTTCCGTAGTTGCACCTGAAAAGCCAGCGTCAGAATAAACCTTAAAAACTTGCCAATTCTCTTGGCTGGCAATAAACGACCTGATTTTTTGCTCTTGAGCTTCGCAAGACGAAAAATTTTTTTCAGCTTGCAGATCTGTTGATACGCGCGTATAAATTGCGCATTTTTTGTAATTCATATTTTTGAACCTAAAAGGGCGACTCTGCCGCAACCAACCTGACCCGAAAGCAAAATTGAACAGAAGTCGCCCGTCTAGATGTAAAATTTTATACTTTTACAAAAAGATTCGGGTAATAAAGTTGGTTGCATATTTATTATAGCAAAAAATCACCTACGCCCCCGACAAAATTGAAATTTCTTTCTTTTTGAGCCAAAATCCGCAGGATTTTGGCGAAACTGAAAACCCCGCTCCGCAAATGCGGGGCGGGGCGGAATGTATGCCTAAAAATCTTTTTTCTGAAAAACAAAAATCAAAAAATGAGTTCGTTTCGTTAAATTCTGCTCCCTGCGAAAAACAGCCACAAACTTTTAAAATCATTTTACCGAATTTAATACACAAATCCAAAAAAAGAATTTTAAAATTAAAAAATTGAATCCACAGAATCTCCGCGGGCAAGCCCGCGAAATTGCCCAAATTTTAAACAAAAACAGAAAAAATTTCTCTACATTTTATATTTTTATACCCCTGCCGCATTTTTAAAAAAGGAAAAGAAATTTTTTCTGTTTTTGGGGAAAGAATTGAGAAAGAAAAAAGAGGTAAAATGATCAGCATTTAATGCGTCACATTTTACCTCTTTGATTTTAAAACCCTAAAAAACGATTGCTATATATTATTAGCCTTTATCGGCAGGCTGGATTTGCCGTTTATTCTTTGGGGATTATAGAAAACATTATCTCCTTATTATAGTTTCCCCATGAAGATGAATGGGTATAATGAAATTCTATAATCTCCTCCGATTTTACTCCCAAAGTCGCTTCTTCCTCCAATTGAAGCGTTCTTTTTGCTTTTTCAAAATTTTGTCGGACTTTAGATATACCGTAAATGGTAATCTCTAATTTTTTTCGATCATCAAATATCTTGTCGAAAGTTTTTTCCGGCAAAATCCAGAGTTGGCAAAAATTAGGATCATTTTTCGGATGAGAACAATCGGTTCTCTCCAAAAAATAATACTTATGGAGAAAAAGGCATTTCCAATCCCCTAAAGAAAGGGCTTCAGAGCGGTGGTCTAAATATTCTTCTGTTAGTTCCGCTTCTTTTTCCTTTCTTAAAGCGCCTTCGTAGATATTTTTTATGTCGGGATCATCCTTTAATTCTTCCCCGACATATCTATATGCCTTCGGGTATGACTTAACTGCTTCAAGAGCGATTTTTTTATTGGATCTTAATCGCTCAGAAACATACTCTAACCTATGTCCCCATCCTTTTACTATGGCAAGAACGATTTCTTCATCGTCCCACCATTGTTTTTCGGTCTGGGTATCAGAATTAATAGCGTTAACTTTAGCCCTTTTCAAAGCAAATGCTCGATTGTTCTGCAATTCAGGGGAGGCATATTGAATAGAGCTTGAAAAGATTTTGCATGCCTCCATAACAACTTTAGCATCCGTTTTAAATTCAGCGGGAACATGTTCCAAAATCCAACAACTGTTCGATTTAACAGCTTTCAAAACAACCTCGCGGTCGTTTTTCAACTCTGCAGAAGCATGTAGATATTGTTCCTCTGCAGAATGTACAGGCTCCTCTAAAGCCATTAAAAGAAGATTTTTATCTTCCCGAAATTTTTCCGGGAGTTTCGCGAAGTTGTCGCCGTCGCTTTTTATGAGAGCTTCAACCACCGCATAATCCTCTAAGATGGCGGAGTCAATATTTTCGACCGAAATTTCAGAAAGTCGGCATATTGCAAGGACAAATTTTTTGTCCTTTTTTAGGCGTGGGGATGCGTAGATAAAATTTCGGCCGCTCAGATGATCCTTTCCTATCGCTTTAATCATTACTTCTGGATCATCTCGTAGTTCTTGAGATGAAAACCCGATATAGCAGTCATTTGTTCCAAGGAGTTTTAGGAGCATATTTTTGTCGGTTATTACTCCCCCGACAAAATCAGGATAGTGGAGGTTATCATGTTGCTCGTCAAAACGATCAATGATCATTTTGACTTTGATTCCATTAGAGGAGAATATGCGATCTAATAAATTGGTATATTCATCCTCCTCTTCCTTTTCCACATCATAACCAATGATGTTCAAAAAAACCGGTGTAGGAATTGCATTTTCCTCTCCTTCAGCAGTTTCTACTTGCAAAAGAGAGTACCAGTCGGTATATCCGTAATTTTGAAGAATTGATACTTCCTTTTTTTCTTCTAAAACTTCAAAAAAACGGATATTTTTTTCTCGATATTCTGGTTCGCTTTTACTAAAATTTTTTTCAAACATTTTTTTTCTCTCTTTCTCCGCCCCACGCAAAAGGCGGTATTGTTGTGGAACATCCGGAGAGCAATAGCCCCTTTTAAAATAATATTCAAGGGCTTTTCCTAAAGTATTTTGAGCATTTTTTACCTCATCAGATTTTTGAGGATTATCATGCTCATAAACACTTAGCGCTCTCATCGCTAATTGAATAGAAAGTTTCTGGCGGTCCATCTGGCACCTCCAAGGTTAAAGGTTGATATTATGCACTGCCACCTGGCCAGCGCAGTTTATTAAATTTTCAATGATCTAATTGTAAAAGTATAGCATATTTAATAATAATTGTCAATAGCAAGTGCTGAATTTTAGGTTAAATAAAGCAAAAATTGAGCATTTGCACATTTATTTTACTTCTCATATTTTCATATTTCCCCAAAAACAGAAAAAATTTCTTTTCCTTTTTTAAAAATGCGGCGGGGGTATAAAAATATAAAATGTAGAGAAATTTTTTCTGTTTTTGTTTAAAATTTGGGCAATTTCGCGGGCTTGCCCGCGGAGATTCTGTAGGTTCAATTTTTGAATTTTAAAATTTTCTTTTTGGATTTGTGTATTAAATTCGGTAAAATGATTTTAAAAGTTTGTGGCTGTTTTTCGCAGGGAGCCAAATTGTATGTGTTTGGTATTATACTAAACTTTGGCATTGGTTAAATTGCGTATGAGCCGTAACAACCCTTGCAAAAATAAAATTTTTCCTTTATACTTTGTTTGCGGGGTAGAGAAGTTTGGAATCTCGGCAGGCCCATAACCTGCAGATCGTGGGTTCGAATCCCACTCCCGCAACAAATAAAAAAACAGTTCAAAACTTTGTCGGACTTTTTTTAAATTTTTACAAAAAATCTAAAAATATAAATATCATTTCCACAAAACGTTTGACACAACCTTTAATTCTTTTTTGGTTGTTGTTATTTATCGGGGACAGTTGAGGAAGGGCGACAAAACCAAAAATCCTCCGTATAAAACGGAGGATTTTTAGGTGGTGGACCCGACGGGAATCGAACCCGCACCGCCGCGTGTCAACGGCGACAATGCTGCCATTACACCACGAGCCCGAACACACCACTAAATTATTATAAACAAAAACAGCCCCTTGTGCAAGAGACTATCTTTGTTGACACGCGACTGATGAACCCATGATGTATGGGAGCATTGCCACCGTTGACTATATAATACCATATTAAACCAAAATGTCAAATCGCATGCCCCATCTTCTCCCTCTTCGTCTTTAAGTATTTTTTATTATATTTATTCGCCTTAATTTTAATCGGAATATTTTTAATAATTTCCAGCCCATACCCCTGCAAGCCGATTTTTTTATTAGGATTATTTGAGATCAATTTTATTTTTGAAATTTTTAAATCACGCAAAATTTGCGCGCCCACGCCGTAGTCGCGCTCATCGTCTTTGTAGCCAAGTTCTAAATTCGCCTCAACAGTATCCAAACCTTTTTCCTGCAACTTGTAAGCCCGCAACTTATCCAAAACCCCAATCCCCCGCCCCTCTTGTTGCATATACAAAATCACACCCTTACCCTCTTTTTCAACCATCTGCATCGCGCGTTTTAATTGTTTGCCGCAATCGCAACGTTTTGAATAAAAAATATCTCCCGTAACGCAAGACGAATGAACGCGAACCAAAATAGGTTCGTTTTTTTTCCACTTCCCTTTTATTAAAGCCAAGTGAATTTCATTAGTCTGCTTCTGTTTATACGCCGTAAGAATAAAATTTCCAAACTCAGTCGGAAGATTGACAGACGGTGTGGCTCGCAGGTGTCCGACACCCCCTTGAGTGTCGGATACTTTTTCAAATGTAGTCTGCGCGTCGTTTTTAAGTCTGTATTTAATCAAATCTTCAATAGAAACTATTTTCAAATCAAACTTTTTCGCTATTTCAAAAAGCTGCGGCAATCTTGCCATCGTCCCGTCGTCATTTAAAATTTCCACAATAACTCCAGCCGGAGGAAGTCCGGCGAGCCTTGCCAAATCAACAGCCGCCTCAGTATGCCCGGCGCGGCGAAGAACCCCGCCCGCTTTTGCCCGAAGCGGGAAAATATGTCCAGGTTTACCAAAATCTTGCGGACGAGTTTTAGAATTTGTCAAAGCCTTAATTGTCTTAGCGCGATCGTGGGCTGATATTCCAGTCGTGCATCCGCGTCCTTTTAAATCTATTGAAATCGTAAAAGGCGTTTCATAGAGAGCATTATTTTTATCAACCATAAGATCCAAGCCAAGTTCATCGCACTTATCCTTTGTTATGGGAGCGCAAATCAGCCCGCGGCCATATTTTGCCATAAAGTTAATCATCTCTGACGTAACTTTTTTTGCCGCCGCCAAAAAATCTCCCTCGTTTTCTCTTTTTTCATCGTCAACGACGATAATCATCTTGCCGGCTTTTATATCTTTAATTCCCTCCTTTATTGTATTTAATTTCATAAGTTTAGTCCATAAGATCTGACTTTTGACTTTATGGACATTACAGACTTTCGACTTTGTTATCCTAACTCAAAATTATGTTTTTGACAACCTTTTTTAGGACATTTTAGTTAGTAGAGCATAAGAATGTAATATATATATATATATATTGACATTTTACAAAAGATGATATATACTCGCACTTGAGATGAATCTTTAATAAACCAAAACCAAAGGGAAAGGAGGGTAGAAAGTAAAACATTGGTTTGTTGGGGTTGTCTCAAATATGGGTCTTTTTTATTTTACTTACGCGTAGGCAAAATAACTTTTAACTTTTATAGGGGGATTTCGTTGTGAAATCAAAAAGGTTTTTAGCTTCGTTTTCGCTGGTCGTTTCAATTATTATATTTGTTTTGATGTCAATACCGACAAACGTATATGCCATATATACTTTTGATAAAGACATTACTGTGTCCTCAATATCTATAGGACAAACAAAAGGATTTGGTTTCCCGGCATGGCATCTTTATGAACATATTCAAAAAAGTAATAAAATTTAATTTTTTTAAAGCTACAATTATTTTTATGGTGATTTTGATGATAATTGGATTTGTGGTGGAAATAGTATCTATAAAAACAGCTCCTGAATATTATATGCATGTTCCTTATGTTGTTTATCCCGCCCATTTGATGGCAAGAGCTTTGGAAGCAATACGTGAAACAATGATTCCTAAATCGGAAAGCAACATGAGGTTTTATAGTTCTTCTTTGGGCATCATGTCCTCTGTCTCTGTGTTGTATAATTTTTATTATTATTTTCTTGTTTATTTCATTTACAGAATTTTTAAAAAATATTTATTTAAAAATAAAGAAATGATCAATATAAAATTTATTAACAAATTTAAAAAAGTAATAAAATTCAGTTTTGGCAGGGTAATAATTGCGACAGCTCTTGTTGTGATTCCCGCATTTATAATCAAAGTTTTAGTGGAATCAATACCTGTAGATGCAACGTCTTCTATGGAAACAGCAGAAATAGCATATAAATACATTGCATATGTAAGTATTCCTCAATATCCAATCAAATTAGCGAAAAGAACCTTAACATCAACGTGCAAATTAGTAGCGCCTCCATCTGATGACATTTTTAGATGTTATGGGTTAATAATCAAATGAAAGGAGAGACTGAAAATGGCAGTTTTTGTTGATTTGAAATTTTAATTTTTTGATTAAAATTTTATTCTGTTCTTTTTCAAAATAAATATATAACATTTGGGTTTTTAAATTCCACATTGATAA
>JBDRHN010000008.1:0-2221 GCA_043816765.1 bacterium
GAAATTCTACAAATTTTGGCTGTTTCGCAATTTGAGAAAACCCCCGTAAATACTATGCTTTCTGAAGTTGATCCACAAACCTTTGCGGACCAGCCACAGAAACAACAATGTTTATGGGCGTTTTAAACGCAACACTAGTGCCTCGACCTAATAAATAAATTGCCAAAATTATTAATTTAAAAATAAAAGAGGCTTTTTATTATGGCGTACAACGTTTACTTGTATCAGAAGTTTTTGGCTCTCTGCATTATTATTTTATCAAGAAAAGAGAGACAAAAATTTGGGTGGAGAAAATTTGCGCTCCTTGTTAATATTCAATAAGGTAAATTTTTGCAACCTGATACAAGTTGTTAGGCGATGTAAAGCCCAAAAATTAATTTATCACTGCTATTAATGTCCTTTCTTTGCCAAATTTATTATAATCTTCTTTTGCCAAAGATAGGCTAAACGGGACGAAGGCTTGCTCGACTAAACTTTCAGTGTTGTGATAAATCGTTTTGAAAAATTTTTTGTGTTGCATCGTAGCCTCAAAGCCGTCCGTGTAAAAAACAACTAAATCTCCTTTACTTAATCCAATTTCTCCAAAATTCATAAACATTTCAGCTTCTTTTTCGCCTGTTAATGCGCCGTAAGAAACGCATTTATTTTCAACGATTTTTTTGGCATTATTTCTATATTCTGACCTAATCATTTTGCGGTATTTTGGCATGGCAAAATTAAAATCTCTTTTTTGCAGATTTAACTTTTCATATTCTTCAAATGGCTTCATCCAATTCGGGGTCTGAAATTTAATCTTGCCATTTTTGTTATAGACAATAATACCGCAATCGCATATTCCTGCCCAAAATAATCTGCTGTTGTAAATTACGCCACTGCTTGCAACACAGCCAAAAAAATCATTTACTAGATAATCTACTTTTTTAACACTCTTTTTGTTTAATTTGGCAATCTGTTTATTTCCGAAAATAAATGCGTTTCTGACCGTGTTTAAAGAAAGAACTTTTTTATTCAATGATTTTACAAACGATTCACAGAAAATATCCGCCGCAAAACGGGCACCGCTTGGGCTTGGATAATTTTTCAAAGATTCCTCGATAGATAAGTTTGTAAAATCTTTTGGAGAAGTCGGGTCTCGTGTAATTCCGTCAGCAACACAAAAAATTTTTCCCTCGACCAACATGGAATCCTCGGGTGGCATTAAATGCCCGTATAATAAATTTGGCAAAGATACTTTATAAATCATAAATTAATTTTTGGGCTTTATTTCGCCTAACGTATCGGCATCATCCGAAGTTTTTGTGCAGTGAAACGGAACAAAAATTTGGGAGAAGGAATTTTTCTTACCTTGAATTATGAATGTGAAAAATTCCTGAACCGGATATGCCGTGTTGTCTGATGTAATTTTTTTCGTCGTTGTAATATCGCCCTACAATATTATTTCATCACCGCCGCCCAAGAGCTGAACTTCTCCGTCTCTAACTAAAATAGCTTGGTCATCATTTAACACTCTCATCTGATATTGCAGGTCTTTCGTTTTTTCACTTAACATTTCTTTCATATCAGGCGAGTAATGAGCCTTAATTAAAAAAGGCACTAAATTCATAGCTGAGTATTCTGTAATTCCGCATCTATCAAAACCACGAGTTGACCATGTTGCCATTATGATCGACGGGCACGCAATATATGAACCAGCACTTGAGCCTACATAAACCACACCTTTTTCAATCAAATCCTTGATAACATTTTCAAAGCCACTCTCGCGGACAGCTCGTAACAAGTAAAACGTGTTTCCACCTTCAACCATTATGATATCATGCCCGTCGAGTGCCTTTTTTAATTCCTCCTCATTTTTACCTGCAATATCTATTTCTGTGTATGAGAAGTTCAGCTCGTCCATTTTTTGCCGATGTCTTTCAATATAGCCAATGTTATCAACTTTTTTCGACGCAGTAATAATATATGCAATTTTACAATCTGCTATTTTCTTCGGCAAAAAATCATCCACATTGTTGGCGGTGATGAATTGTCCACTTGAAGCAAGAATTAATGTTTTCATAAGCACTAGAAAAAAATTATTTCAGACAATGGGCGCGGATAATCCAAAGTTTCTTTAAGCAAATCCCGTAGGGTTTGCGCAAAGAAATTTTGGATATCCGCTGTTAGACGAAGCCGCGTAGCGGCAAGGATAACAGCGGAGGTATCCGCGCCCATTAGCCAAAAG
>JBDRHN010000009.1:0-3589 GCA_043816765.1 bacterium
TTTCCTTAATTTATTATAAAGTGCAAAATTTTTGAACCGGATATGCCTTGTTATGTGATGTAAAATTCTTTCTTTTTTCTTTTTTTAAATTTGCTTTATAAATAATAAATAAGTTTTTTTGTTTTTGATTTTGGGCAGAGGAGTTGGGGGGTGAATGCCCAAAATTCAAAACTTCTTATAATAGAAGTCAGATTTTATTATTTCCTAAAATTTGTTTTACAAATCGATCCATTAAATTCCAGTCAGGAGATTCGTCTTTAAAAGGTATTGTGATTTTAGTATTTTTTATCCTTGTCTGATTAAATTTTCGTCCGTATGAATATCTGAATTGTTCTTTATTTAACAATGTTTGTAGGAAAATTGCTATATTGGGTGACATTTCAAATTTTGGTATCAATTTTTCTACATGGTCGCTTGCGGTAAAATTATTTTTTTGATAACTGCAGTAGCCAATCGTCGCAGAATCAAGCGTCAAAACATTGCCTTTGTCTGTAAAATAATTGTAATAACCGTCAATCCCGTTATTTGTAGCTCTTGTTGTTACATAGGGATATTCACCTTGTCCAATTTCTTCCAGCTTCTTTTTAGACGTTGTTTTACTGCCGATTACCTCAAAAATTGTATGAATTTCGATGGATTTCCAATTTTTTATATCTATACTTTTTTCATCGTCAGTTTCTTTTTCAAATATTTTTCTTTTATCTGTATTCTCCAAAATAGTTGAAATTATTTCATAAATATTTTCTATGCCAGTTTCTTTTTTTATGTTGCAAATTAGATGATCTTTTATGGTATTTTTGAAGTCTCTAATTGTTAAATTTTTGTAGTTTGTTTTTACATACGCCAAAGCTGACCACTCGTCTGTGGAGTTAACATTTTTTAAAACGGAGTAACCAGCGGATTCTTTTCTGTTTCTATAATCCGAAAGCCATTGTTTTTTTATTTTTCCCCATTTGTCATTTCTGTCCACTCTTTGGTTTTTATAATTTACGAAGCCGTCATCATTCCAGAGAGCAAACCAAGTTTGTGCTTTGTCGTTGTGTGGCTTGTGTGCCTCAAAAACCATTATGCAGGTATGAGTGCCAACGCCCTTAAATAAATCTGAAGGCATAATCATTACGGCTCGTAATGTGTGTTTTTTCATTATTCTTTCTCTGATATCATTGTCGTTGTTTGTGCACCTAACCGGTAATATTGCTATCCCAATACCGCCGACATTTAGAACATCCAACATATAATCCGCGAAACCAAGTTCTTTTTCCTCCTCCTTTTTTTGTGAGTACGGTGGGTTGATCATCCCGATATTGCATTGATATTTTCGGATGTCCTCTTTCTTTATGTCAAAACAGTTATCCTGTAAAAGATTTGTTTTGCCATCGCCACGAATAATCATGTTTGCACAGGCTAAAGCAAACATATTTGTTTGAGTTTCTATACCGACTAGATTATTTTTATAAATATTGTCAATTTCAGATACAGTTGGGTCGTCGGTGAGCATGTGCTCCATGACCGAAATTAAAAATCCGCCAGTACCAGCGCAAATGTCAATTACTCTTGAGTTTTTATTAACTTCTGATAGTTCACAAAAAAGATCGGTGATATGCGGTGGCGTCAAAACAATACCAAGTCCTTTTCCGTCACCACCAGTATAACGTAAAAATTCAGAGTAAAATTTACCTATTATATCCATGTTGTTAACCTTTTTTATGTATGGATATACTTTTTTATGGATGTCAAACAAAAATTTATGAAGAATATTGTTGTCATGCGAAGGATTTTTAGTATCAATTTCGCCTCTTGTTAAATAAGTATGGGTGGTGATAAAACCAAATTCCCTTTTTAGGGTTTCTATTTTATTTTCGGGTATATTAGCTTCTTTCAGTCCATCTTCTATGGATTCAATGATTCTATTTGCCAATTTTTTCGGATTTGTTATGCTCGGGTATTCATTCACAAAATCCCCACTTTCTAAGGCAAGTAGTAATGCACCGACTAACAAAGGTTTTTCAGCTTCTTTTAATTTTGCCTCATCTCTCATTTCATCATGCAATTTTTTTGCATATTGCATCAAATCTTTTTCAGAAATAATGACGGAGTCTTTTTCATGAAATAAAGAATAGTAATCGTCGTATGCCATCAAATCGGCGTATCTTTTGGGAAAGTATCTTTTTTCATTTTTGTTCCATTGAAATATAGATAATTTACAATTATTTTTTTCTTCCCCGCTGATTGCAATTGCAATTACATGAAATTCCTTCTTTAAAAAAGATGCATAGTGTAAAACGCCATCAACGGCAAAATCTTTTGGGTTATCCACTTTTTTGCTAACATGATTTTTTATATGTGATTTGCATTCAATAACTATAATAACATCTAAGTTTTTTTTCCTTATTATAAACTCTGGGTAGCCAGTACCGGATCCTGATTTGCTGGCTTTGGATAATAAATTATTTATTATTTCACTATCACTTTGTTGTTCCTCAATAATTATGTCGGGTGTTGCAAAATAACCGAGTGCGGTTAGTTTGTCTCTAATTATTTTTTCGGTTTTTCTTTCGTTCATATTATTGAATTTTATGATTATATTATACCGAAAAATCGCAAAAAAAGAAAATTTATGACCAGTTCACAATCGGCTTTTTAATCACATATTTAACCACGCCGTTGATTAAAAA
This sequence comes from bacterium, assembly GCA_043816765.1. Taxonomy (GTDB): domain Bacteria; phylum Patescibacteriota; class Patescibacteriia; order JBDRHN01; family JBDRHN01; genus JBDRHN01. Next base: position 2,676 of record JBDRHN010000009.1, read on the forward strand.
TTTATCTGTTTCATGAATAAAAATAATTGGATGATTTTCTGTCGATTCAGACATTAAAGAAATAATCTTATTTTTAGAATCTAGAAATAACTTTTTTATGTTTACGCAATTGTCAATAATTGCCAAGACGTAGTCATTTGGTTGGGGTTGTTTTTTTGAATTAACAATAGCATAATCGCCGTCTTCAATATTTTGTCCGTTGATATTTGCTTTATTCATAGAATTGCCCGAGGCTTTAATTGCAAGCAATCCGTCACCGGCTTTAATAATATTTTTTGATACCTTGATATATCCTTCTAAATTTTCTTCGGCAAATATGTTTGCATCTCCACAGTTCGCTGATCCAAGAACGGGAATTGCCAAAAATAAGCCTTTTTGTGGCTCTTCGCTCTTGATTCTTTTTATTTCTCCAGTTTTTTTATTAATCTTAATAAACCCTTTTTCTTCAAGTTTCTTTAAATGATAAGAGACTTTAAAGGGGTGGGACTCACCAACTAATCTTCCGATTTGCCTAAGTCCGTCTCGTTTCAAGTTTAATTTATCGGCGAAATTAAATATTTTTTGTTGAATTGGGTGCATATTTTTTAAACACTTCTTATGCTTTTAGTATAATCCCTCACTTGACACTTGTCAAGTGTTTGACGCTTTACTAAAAATTTGACAATAACAACTGCTTTTGCTAAAATTATGTAGTAAATACCAAAATCAAAACGGGGCATAGACGAACCCCGCTTGAAAATGTGCGGTCGTTATCCACACAAACCATTTTAATAACGGCTCATACGCAATTTAACCAATAATAACAATCGTTAAAAATTTTCAAACTCCATAATTCACCTTGCCCAAACAAACCCTGTCATTCCAAAAAATTTTTTCTGTGGAATTAAATAAACCAATTAAAACAGAATAATATC
>JBDRHN010000010.1:0-5760 GCA_043816765.1 bacterium
ACAAAAAATTTAGGGAGTTCCTTAGCGTTGCCCGCGAAAGGGTTGGGTGGGTCAAGGGCAACTAATAAATTAAAAGCCCCGCAAAAAAATCGGGCGAAGCCCGAAAAGCAAAAGGTCAAAAAGGAAGGGGGTTGGGGGGAAGGAATTTTTGCCCTTTTGCGATTAGAATTAGAGCGTTTCCGCTTTCCTCTGATTAAGAGGAAGCCAAAACAGAAATTTTTTCATCTCCTATTAAAAGAAAAAAATGGGGGCAGAAAAAAATTAAAAAATGTAATGAAAAAATTTCTGTTTTGGTTTGCCGTAGCGGAGCGGAGGCAAGCGGAAACGCACCGATTGAATTACCAGTTTTCTCGGAGCGTAAGATTTCGTTCAAAGCCACCACGCGCTCGGCGCGTGATTAGTCGGGGTTCTGTTCAAAAAAAGTTAGAATTTCAACCAAAAGGTACCGCCAATTTACAATTTCAGAGTTTTCGGAAGTTTTACGCGCCTGCGGTGCGGTCGCCTCGCCTGCGGGCGAGGCTGAAAGGGCTGAATTTGCAACGATTTGCCACGCTCTGCGTGGCGAAAAAGAAATGTTTTGGTTTTGGATTTGGAAGTTCGTTTTGGCGGAGCCAAAGCAAAACAAAGTTTTGCAACCAATCTTTTTTTGTTTCGCCTTTGGCGAAACTTGGAAGCGATAATTTTTAATATTTTGACTGTTATAATATAACCATGAGAAAAAAGATGCAAATATTTTTGATAACAATAGCAATAATAATCTATCTTTCTATAGGGCTATTTTTCTACTGGACTGGATATATTGACGCACCATTTCCAGAAAATATTTTCACTTTTTTCTATGTTGTTTTTTTATGGCCTATTATAATCGGAATATTTGTTTTTCATCACATTAACTAAAAAATATTATGAGCAATCAAACCAGAAAGTTTTTCATCTACGCCCGCAAAAGTACCGATACCGAAGATCGGCAAGTGCGAAGTATTGGCGACCAGATTTCTGAATTACAGGAATTGGCGAAAAAGGAAAATTTGGAAATAGTTGATACTATTGTGGAAAAACAAACCGCCAAGAAACCTGGTCGCCCTTTGTTTGCCGAGATGTTGAAAAAACTTGAAGCGGGCGAAGCTGTGGGAATTTTAACTTGGCACCCTGATAGATTGGCAAGAAATAGCGTTGACGGCGGACAAATTATTTACTTGGTGGATACTGGCGTAATTCAAGAGCTAAAATTTCCAACTTTCTGGTTTGATCCAACTCCGCAAGGAAAATTTATGCTTTCAATTGCTTTCGGACAGTCAAAATATTATGTTGATAATCTTTCGGAGAATATAAAAAGAGGTCATCGGCAAAAATTGAAAAATGGCTTATGGCCTCAAATGGCACCACTCGGATATTTGAATAATAAGGAAACAAAAATGATATATGTGGATAAAGAAAAATCGCCATTTATCAAAAAGGCATTTGAGGCATACGCTACTGGAAACTATACATTGAAAAATCTCCGAAAGATTATCAACGGCTTAGGGCTTGTCGGCAAGAAAGGCAAAATGCTTTCCGTTTCCAATTATCAATATCTTTTACAAAATCCATTTTACCATGGACTAATTCGCTATGGTGGAGAATTTTACGAAGGAAAGCATGAACCGATTATTTCAAAGAAACTTTTTGATGAAGTGCAAGAAGTGATGAAAAGAAAATCAAAACCGCAGAAAGTGGAAAAGATGAAATTTTTTCTTTATCGTGGATTTTTTCATTGTGCGGAATGTGGATATACAATAACGGCAGATAAGAAAATCAAGAAAAGTGGAAAAGAGTATGTTTACTATTATTGCACAAAGAAAAATCCACATCACAAATGCGCGCAAAATGTTTTTACGAGAGAAGAAAAAATTTCATCTCAAATTGCAGAGGAAATTCAAAAAGTTTCTTTGCCTGATGATTGCGCTGATTGGATGATCAAGGAATTGAAAAAAGAGAAAATCCAATCAAGCAAATCATCAGACTTTTTTGTTCAAAAGCTAAAAAAGGAACTTTCAAAACTTGATGAGAAATTAGAAAAATTAATGAATGCTTATTTGGAAAGTGTTTTGAATATAAGCGAATATCAAAAAGCGAAAAATGTTCTCATCAATCAAAAACAAGTTTTGAAAGACAAATTAAACGCTTTTGAACAAAAAAGCAATAATCGGTTCGAACTCGCCGACAAATTCATAAAAGACAGTAAACAAGCCAAAATTATCGCTTCCAATGAAAATCCCGAAAGGATTCGGGATTTTCTAAAAAAGATTGGTTCGAACTTCCAAATCCAAAACCAAAACATTTCTTTTTCGCCACGCGGAGCGTGGCAAATCGTTGCAAAATCAGCCCTTTCAGCCTCGCCCGCAGGCGAGGCGACCGCACCGCAGGCGCGTAAAACTTCCGAAAACTCTGAAATTGTAAATTGGCGGAGAGAGGGGGATTCGAACCCCCGATACCTTGCGGTATACACGCTTTCCAAGCGTGCGCACTAGGCCGCTATGCGATCTCTCCAAGATTAGTGAAAGTAGAGACGAGGCACTGCCTCGTCTTAATGTTATTTGTAGAGACGCATTGCTGTGCGTCTTGGGGGTTTTCATCTTCTAATAATTTCAATTGTTTTTCAATAAATTTTATTGTTTTATCTATACAATCAATCCTCTCTTGAGTAGCCCCTTTTATTTTACCTGTTTGTGATTCCAACTCTTCTGATAACTTTTCATTTTCCACAATAATATCACTAGTAATATTCTCATCTCCTTTTTGAAGCAACTCTTTTATTACGAGATTTATTATTGATTTTATGGATTCCATCTGTTCGGACGTAGTCATCTTAGAAGGACGTTCCGCAACTTCTTTTATGTTATATTTTCCATATGCAGATTCTGTAAATTTTTTACATTCTTTAATGATGTCTGGATTAGTTATAATTTTATTATCCAACAACGATTTTATTCCCATACAAACTTGCGACCAAGTTTTATTGCTTGCTTTGGTTGCGTAATAGTTTTTATCTTTCATATCTGTCCCCCTATCTTCCTCATCATCTTTAGAATTCTCTTCTAATGTTTCGGAATATGTTGAAGCTTTCACAAAGTATTTTAATCTTTTTTTTCTAATTTCTTCTTGTTCAATATTCGGATCTTTAAAATCGCTTTTTATATTTTCTCTTCCCATAAAATTATTTTAATTAATTTTAATCCCCCCTTGCCGCAAAACCTCAATCTTGCCGCCGGCAATTTTAATAATCGTAGACGCGGGAACATTTTTCAGCTCCCCGCCGTCAATGATAATATCAGGCTTAACATTAGATTTATTAAATTGCGTCAAGACATCATTTATATTATAGCACGATTTTTCTCCTGAGACATTCGCGCTGGTCGCGATGAGCGGTTTATTCAATCCCCTGCTTAGCTCGCGCGCGATTTTATTTTTTGGAACTCGCACCATCAATGTTGCGCCTAAAATTTTCTGGAAACCAGGTTTTACCCGCAAAATTATACTCAACGGTCCCGGCCAATATTTTTTTGCCAAACGTTCCTCTTCCTTGTTTATATAACAATATTTTTTTATCATTGATAAACTGTTGGTGATAACCGAAAGCTCTTTTGCCGCGTCTCTTTTTTTTATTTTATAAATTTTATCGCGAGTTTTTTTATTTAAAAAATCGCCACCCAGCGCGTATGCCGTATCGGTAGGGTAAACGATTGTTTTTCCTTTTTTTAATAATTTAATTACTTCTTGCATTTATTTTAAAACAGAGAGCAGGTTTTCCTGCTCCCTGTTTGTTTTATTTTGTTTCTTTGTGCGGAGTATGTTTTTTGCACTTTTTGCAAAATTTATTCAAAGCCAATCTTTCTTTTATTTTCTTTTTATTTGTCTTTGAATGATAATTGGTGTTTTTGCATTCAGTACACTCCATTTTTATCAAATTATCTTGAGACATAGGGGTATATAGTTAAAGGCTTAAAATATTAATTATAAAAAAAATACAAGGATACAAGAAACAAGATACAAACAAATCCCAATAATCAAATTCCAAATTCCAAATTCCAAATTCCAAACGTTTGATTATTGGTCCGTCAGCCGACGGATTGATTATTTTTTGGTTATTGTGTCTTTCCGTCAGCTGACGGATTGTATCTTTAAAATTAATGAGCCACCTGTCAGATTCGAACTGACGACCGACGGTTTACAAAACCGTTGCTCTACCACTGAGCCAAGGTGGCGTAAGTTGCAATTATACTATTATATTGCTGCTAAAAAGTCAAATCCTTAAACATGAAAACACGAGAACATAAAAACATTAAAACACCTTTAACTTTTCCGCTTTATTTTAAAATTTAAAATTTGTAATTTAAAATTCAAGCGAAGCGCCGTGTCCCCTCGGCGGGAGTCGAACCTGCATTTGATCCTTAGGAGAGATCCGTTCTATCCATTGAACTACAAGGGGTAAAGTTAATAATGGTATATTAACTTTTTTTAAATTTAAAATCAAGGCTGAAAAAAGGCCTTGATACTAGTATCAAGGCCGTGTTTGGTTAATGAAAGAAAAACTAAAAAAATTTTAAAATAAACTTTTTAAATATACTTTTTGGAACATCGCTTGTAAGAAGCGTCCCGATCTTCTCTTTGCGCGCAAATTTTAAAATTGCATCTTCCTCTTGCAATCCCCCTATAACCGTATACATACCTCTTCTTGCGCAGTAAATACCCGCCTTTAGCTTTGCATTCATCCCTCCGCGCCCATCTCCCGAAACGTTTTGCGCGATATGCAACTCGAGCGGTAGTTTGTCGACGTTAATTACATCATAGAATTCTTCTTTTGAATTTTGCAAATAATTCTTGCGAATGCCGCCAACCCTTGTCAAGAATAACACACCATCAGCTCCCGCCAATTTCGCCACCATGCGAGCCAAACGATCGTTCTCGCTAATACCTTTTGTCATCAACTTAATTTCTTTATCGGAAACAAAATCATTCTCATTAATTACAGGAATGATGCCAAAACCAAGACAGATCGGAATTCTATTTTTAATATTGGCGCGTTCATACTTGTTTTTCCAGCTCCCATAAGTAACCAATATTGGCGCCATAGGAATTCCGCGACGGGAAAAAGCCGCACTCCACTTTGAAGTCCAATTGGGTATCCCTGCGACAGATAATATCTCTTCTGGATATCCATCAATATCCATTTTAAATCCTTGCAAACACTCCTCGCCAGCCTTGATAGAACCGGAGCTTACTATAATTACTTCAATTCCTTGCAACGACAATTTGGCAACCTGATCCGCAATATTTGCATATATCAAGTCGTCAAGATTCCCCTTGCTTACAAGCACGTTTGTTCCCAACTTAACAACAATTCTCTTAAATTTTTTATTTTCTTCCATTGTAAAAGATCTCCTCCTAAAATTAATGATGCGTTGGCTCCATAGTCCCCCGCGGGGCTGTGGAGCCAGGTGCAAGCGAACATGTTGGCTCCACAGCCATCGCTTTGCTCGGGACAATGAGCCAACGTCACTCCTCCTAAAATTAATGAACAATAAAAAAAACCGCCTTTGCACGTAAAGGCGGTTTTTAGTTAAATTTCTATTTTATTTTACAATAGACTTGTCGCGTAATTAGTTTCGTGACGAAATTTTCAGATTTTGAGGCAAATTTTTCAAACAATTTTTGAGGTTTAGCCCAAGCTAAGCTGAAAAAATTTTTGGAAAATTTGACCAAAATATGAAAATTGCAGTA
>JBDRHN010000011.1:0-3483 GCA_043816765.1 bacterium
GCTGGAAAATGAGACAGCATGGCTAAACCAAAAACAAATGGCGGAGCTTTTTGATAAGGATGTCAGGACTATTAACGAGCATATCAAAAATGTATTTTTAGAAGGAGAATTAGCGGAAAATTCAGTTATCCGGAATTTCCGGATAACTGCCAATGACGGGAAAAATTATGAAACTAATTTTTATAATCTCGACATGATTATCTCTGTCGGTTATCGCGTAAAATCTCAGCGCGGCACGCAGTTTAGAATTTGGGCAACCGAACGACTCAAGGAGTATATTATAAAAGGTTTTACAATGGATGATGAAAGATTGAAACAGGGCGGGAAATGGGCGAGATATTTTGAGGAATTATTGCAAAGGATAAGAGATATCCGATCAAGCGAGAGGAATTTTTATCAAAAAGTGACGGATATTTACGCGACGAGCATTGATTATAAAAAAGATGATGAAATGACAAAAAAGTTTTTTGCTACTGTGCAAAATAAAATACATTATGCCGTGCACGGAAAAACAGCGGTGGAAATGATTGCGGAAAGGGCGGATAGCAAGAAGCCGTTAATGGGGCTGACAAATTTTAAAGGAAATTATATCACTGCTAACGATATTTCAATCGCGAAAAATTATCTTTCCGAGAAGGAAATTAAAAAGCTCAATTTAATCGTATCTCTTTATCTTGATTTTGCGGAATTGCAAGCCGTTGAAGAAATACCGATGAAAATGGCTGATTGGATAGAAAAATTGGATGATTTTTTAAAGGCGAGCAAAAAGGAATTATTGGATAATGCGGGGAAAATAAGCCATAAAAAAGCGATGGAAAAAGTTAATGCGGAATTTGAATTATACAAAAAAGAGCGGGATAAAAATTATATTTCCGATTTTGATTGGGAAATGAAAAAATATTTAAAGGAAAGTAAAAATTTATGAAAATAAACGAAGCTACATCAACAGATTTAAAAGTAATAAAAGAGCTTGAAAAACTTGGCTGGAAATGCGGAGATACTTTGCTGTATCAGCAGGAATATCAGCTAACGCCCGAGCAGCAGAGAGAATTTGAAGGCAAAAAAAGCGTAAAGCCAGATATTGTTTTAACTGATTTGAATGGCGATATTGTCGCGGTATTTGAAAATAAGCTTGAAGATGAAAAAAGGGGATTGGTAAAATTAAGAGCGCTTTACTGCCAAGTTTTAAAACCGCGATTTTTGTATGCCTGCTCGCCGGAAAGAATTTTGTTTTATGATAATGCGTGGAAAGGATTTGACGCCGGATAATTTCGCCGCGTGGACGGGTTTATGCCGCTGGAAGAAATGAAGCTGAAAATAGAGCAGGAACGAAAAAAGAATTTAGCGAAAAAAATTGAAATTGATACCTCTATTGCCGGCGGAATGGATAAAATTGTCGGCAAAGAGAGATATTATCAGCGTGAGTGCATAGAAACATTGATTGAAAATTATAAGCAAGGAAAGCAGAAAATGCTTGTGCATATGGCGACAGGACAAAGAATTTTCCGTGGATGAAATTTTTGCAAATCCGATTTTTGAAAGGCTGATTGGCAAAAAGACAGAGGTCGAAGAATTATTTGAAGGAAAGTTTGATCAAACAATTGATGACTTGGAAAAAGCGATTAAGGTTTGATTTTCTGTTAAAAATCATCCCATGAATGCCACCCCTTGAAGAATCCCCTATACACGTCAAGTCATTTAATTATGTCACCGAAATGCGCTTTGGTTTAGACATTAAATATGTCACCGAAACAGAATTTAATTTTTTAGATTTTTTGACTTTTAAATCAATATTTTCATCTGCTGATTTGGCTTCCTGTTTTTTCTTGTAAGTCTTGCAAAGCAGATCTAATTTTTTATCAAGATTTCTTTTAACTTCGGCGGGATTCAAAGATTCGTAAATTTTTTTCAGTTCTTCTTTTTTCTCTTTTGAAATTTTTTCAGATTCCAAAATTCTCTGATAAGGAGTTTTGGCTTCACTGTATTTTCTATGAATTTTTCCTCCGACTCTTTCTTTGGAAATTAAGTGTATGACAGGCTGGAAGAAATTTTTAAAAAGCCTCAATTCATTTCGATAAATATCATTTAGAATTTCCTGCTCTTCCAAAGTATCGTATCTAAAATATCCGACCATCTTTCTTACGTGAGTCCAATTCTTTTGTTCAACAAAACAATTGTCATTTTTCTTGCTTGGCCTTGATCTCGAAAATTCTAAATTTTCTTTTAAAGAATATTCGTATAAATGCCAATTAAGAAATTCAGTTCCGTTATCAGGATGGATTTCAAACCAGTTAAAAGGAAATCTTAATCTTACATTTTCTATTCCCGTAAAAACATTTCTCTGACCCCTTCCCATGCAGGCTTCTCCTTCCCACCAGCTAGTCGAAATATCTACGGCAGAAAGCGTATTTATGAAATCTCCTGAAGCAGATTGTCCGCAATGCTCCACGCAGTCTAGCTGTATATTTCCATGCTGATTTCTATCCAGCTCCCCCGAAGTTTTAACAGGAATTTTTTGATAAAGCAAGGGGTTCTTCTTAATGGCATATTTGCTTTTTAAATGCTCCTCAATTTTAGTTTTTTTCAATTTTCTATCTATTGTTTTCGGAGTCATTTTTTTTAACTTCATAACAACTTCATCAGAGCATTTCAATTCTCCAAAACCAATCAATCTTTCGACCTCCGTTTTCAAAAGAGTAGTTAATCTTTGTCCGCAGGGATAATCAAAAATTTTCCAAGTTTTTTTCAAAGCAACAATAACGTCCCCATCGTAAAAAGATTCTCTTTTTCTTTGGACGCTTTTAGATCCATCTTCAATAAATTTTCCTCCCTTAATTTTACGAATGACATATTTTTTCTCCTGCCCTGTATTCTTGCAATATTCATCTAAAATTTTAGATTTCTCTTTTTTGCTTAACAAATTATATCCTCCCGATTTCTGCAATAAAGTTTGCAGGTACTGATTTCTTGTTTGCATATTCATCATAATAATCGCATCCTAGTTAAGAGTTAATTAAATCCTCCTAGACTGCAATTATTTTACACCATTTCGGTTACTTTTTTAAATGTCCTATCCAATACCCGTATAGTGACATTTTAGATGACTTAATACGCAAACTTGACAGAGTTAAATCGTATGATATAATAAAGTTGTTATTTATAATATCCTGTAATTGTAAAGTGAGAATGTGGAATAAATTTTTTTTGCGTGAAATTTTTCTGAAAAGTGGGATTAAAATAAGCTGCATCGCGAAAAAACGCAAAATTTTACGCGAAAATACGCGAAGTCAATGATTTTTGCTATATTTTAAAAGTATATGTATAAAAGATTGCAACAATTTAAAAGTTTAGGCAGGGAAAGCTGTTTTTTGTGGGGACCTCGCCAAAGCGGCAAAAGCACGCTTTTAAAAACTTTATTTCCCGATTCTCCATACTATGATCTTTTGCTTTCCAATGAATTTGAACGTCTCAATCGGAAGCCGG
>JBDRHN010000012.1:0-3537 GCA_043816765.1 bacterium
GGGCAGGTGCAATATTACCAATGCAGAATTTGATTTAAAGAAATTGGTAAAAAATTACGGTAAAAATGGTCAATTTCTTTTTCACGCATTTCATACTTTCGGCCCCGAAAAAGTTATTGAGTTTTTTGAGAAAAGGGGATTAAAAACAAAAATAGAGAGGGGGCAGAGAGTCTTTCCGGTTAGCGATAATGCTCAGGATGTTTTGAATGTTTTTGTAAAATATTTACTGAAAGGCAAGGTTCAAATAAACTACAACACCGAAATTATAGATATTGAAAGAAAAAAACATCACATCAATAAACTAATTTTAAAAGATGGCGAGATTATCGCCAGAAACTATATTATATGCACAGGCGGTAAATCATATCCAGCCACTGGGTCAACCGGAGACGGATATAAGTGGGCTCAAAAATTGGATCATGGGGTAGAAGACCCGATGCCCGCCCTAGTTCCATTGAAAATAAAAGAAAAATGGGTTGGAGATCTTCAAGGCTTGAGTTTAAAAAATGTTGAAATTAATATTCTGCAAAATAATAAAAAACAAATAAGCGTTTTTGGCGAATGTTTGCTTACACATTTTGGTTTGTCGGGTCCGATTATCCTTGATGTTAGCGAGAAAGTTGGAGAACTTTTGAAAAAAGGGGCAGTAGAAATATCATTTGATTTAAAACCAGCCTTAAGTTTTGAAATATTGGATAATAGGCTTCAAAGAGATTTTCAAAAATACAATAACAGATTTTTCCAGAATTGTTTAGACGATCTTCTGCCACAAAAAATGATTCCGGTCATTATTAAATTTTCAGGTATTGATCCGATGAAAAAGGCAAGCTATATCACAAAAGAAGAAAGGCATATTCTCGTGAAATTATTGAAAAATCTTAAAATGACAGTAGGCGGACTTTTAAATTTTGAGCCGGCGATTATTACAAGCGGGGGAGTCTCTCTAAAAGAAATTAATGATAAGACGATGAAATCAAAAATCGTTGATAATGTGTTCTTTGCCGGAGAAATTATTGATGTTACAGGCCCAAGTGGCGGGTTTAATTTGCAAATTTGCTGGAGTACGGGATATTTGGCTGGTGAAAATGCTTGATTGGTTGACTTTTCTGGAAAATTTGTTAAATTTTAATAAGTAAATCTTTAAAGTAAGGGAGGTGAAAATTGCCTTGCAATCATATCTGGAAACAAACGGGTACTTGGGATGGTCGAGATGGAAAAGGAAATCGAGTCGCTGGTCCAATAGCTGAATGCACTAGATGTCATGAACACGAAGATTTTACTTGGAATGAATGGAAAAAACTTCCACTGGGAAAGAAAATCGATCTTAGTCCCTATCAATACTTTCCTGCATGATGATTAATAAATCTTGTTCTTTGAAGAGGAGTCTATGACTCCTCTTTCTGTTGTGTTAAAGTTTAATGTATAATAAAATAATTATATGGCAGATGATATTGTCGCACAATTAAAAGAGAGCAAACTTTTGGGCCGTAGCGGGTCTGATTTTCCGACTGACTTGAAGTGGGAAATAGTGAAAAACGGAAAAGCTGATAAAAAATATATTGTTTGCAATGCGGCTTCCGGCGAACCGAAAGTAATGAAAGATGAATATCTTTTACAAAACCATCTTGAAGAGATTATTGAAGGCATAAAAATAGCATTGCAAACTATAGACAATAGTTCAGCTTTTATTTACTTAAGAAAAGATTTTTATGTTAAATTTAAAAATAATCTACTTAAGTTAACCCAGGGCATGCCAATTACTCTTGTGAAAAAGACTGGTGGTTATTTAGCTGGAGAAGAAACGTGCTTGTGTGAATTTCTTGAGGGGAAGCATCCAGAACCAAGAATTAAACCTCCATTTCCGTCGCAATCAGGAATTTTCGGATGTCCAACACTAATTAATAACGTAGAAACCTTTTATTACGTTTCGCAAATTGCAAAAAATCAATATAAAAATACGCGTTTTTACACTATTACAGGCAAAGCTAAAAATAATGGGGTTTTTGAATTGCCGTTGGATTGGCCGATTGAAAAAGTTTTGAAAGAGACGGGTAACTGGCCTAAGTTTGATTTTTTTATTCAGGCTGGCGGAGGAGCAAGCGGTGAGATTCTTTTATCCAATGAGTTGGAAAAGCCGGTCGAAGGGCCGGGTGCTATTATTATTTATGAAAATAAAAAAGAATTATGCTTAACAATTATGAAAGAATGGGCGGATTTTTTTCTTAAAGAGAATTGCGATAAATGCACGCCGTGCAGAGAGGGAATTTTTAGAATAAGCGAAATGTTAAATAATGGAAAGGTTGATAAAGAAACTTTTCAAGACATAGCCAACAATTTAAAAGAATCTAGTTTTTGCGGTTTAGGAAAAATCGCAGGTATTCCTTTTTCGGGCCTAATTAATAAAATATGCAAATAACAATTAACGGGAATAAAATAATAGCGGTTGAGGGCAAAACCGTTTTAGAAACAGCGAGAGACAACGGTATTGATATTCCGTCAATTTGTTATCATTCGGATTTGAAAATTCGAGCTAATTGTCGTTTGTGTCTGGTCAAAATTAGCGGGAAAAAGGGTTTTTGCACATCGTGCTCCACGCTTGTTGAGCCAGATATGGAAATTTTAACCGAGTCAGACGAAATCAACAAAACCAGGAAAATCAATTTAGAGTTGCTTTTCGCTCAATATAAAAAAAGTTTAGGGTCATGGGATTTCAATCCGGAACTTTTAAAAATTGCTGAAAAATACCAAATTGATACTAAAAAATTTACAGACAGAAAAAAGAAATTTCCTAAATATCAATTTGGTCCGGCAATTTCGTTTGATACCTCAAAATGCATTGATTGTCGCAATTGTGTTGATGTGTGCCCAGTTAATTTTTTAGAAATGAAAGAAAAAGAAACATTTTTTCAAACAACGCCATCTCAAAACAAAAAAATTGATTGTATTTACTGCGGACAATGCGTGGCGCACTGTCCGGTGACGGCTCTTTCTGCTGTAAGTGAATTTGAAGAAGTGGAAAAAGCCATTAAACAAAAAGATGAAATTGTTATTTTTCAATTTGCACCCTCAATTAGAACAAGCATTGGAGAAGAATTCAATTTGCCATACGGTGAAGTGGTCACTGAAAAATTAGTTGGCGCCATTAAAGCGTTAGGTGCAGATAAAGTTTTTGATACATGCGTTGGAGCTGATTTTACCTCTACCGAAGAAGCAAAAGAGCTGGTTGAAAAAATACAAACAGGCAAGGGCGCTTGTTTGAGTTCTTGCTGTCCTGCTTGGGTAAAATATGTTGAATTTTTTTATCCGGAATTTGTTCATTGCTTAGCTACCACAAAATCTCCACAAACTATTTTAGGTAGTCTTATTAAAACCTACTTTGCCAAAAAAGATAAAATTAATCCCAAGAAAATTGTCGTAGTTTCAGTAATGCCATGCACTGCTAAAAAATATGAAATTAAAAGAAAAGAGCTTGAGATTAATGGTTTAAAGCCCGTTGACTATGTTTTAACCACTAGAGAATTGGCCCATCTTTTTAAA
>JBDRHN010000013.1:0-8525 GCA_043816765.1 bacterium
TATTATTTTCAAGTTGGAGCGAAGTGGAGGAATCCCTTTGTTTGTGTAATTATCAAGGGATTCCTCCACTGCACTACGATTTTAAATATTAAATTTTAGTCTTCGACATAAAATTTAATATTTAAAATCTCCGTTTCGGTCGGAATGACAATGCGTGCGTAAGGTGAGTTAATAAATTTTAAACTTAACATATAACACAAAAACAAACTATGAAGAAAACAATTATCGCGGGTTTCTTTATCGCTATTGCATTGGCAGGTTGCGGTATAATAAAGAACGAGGAGGCAAACAACACAAAAGAACAATCAAGGGCGTTAAGCCAAGACGAGGCAAAAACAAAAGCGTTGGATTTTATAAATAATAATTTATTGCAAGCTGGAACAACGGCGGATTTTAAAAGCATCACAGAAGAAGAAGGGTTTTATAAAATAGTTTTGGATGTCGGCGAGACAAAAGACATTGAATCTTATATTACCAAAGACGGCGCGAAATTTATACCAAGCATGATGGATATTGAAGAAATAGCCGAGAAAAATAATCAAGCAAGAGCGCAGCAAGAAGCGGCCGCCAATCAACCAGTGGAAATACCTAAAAACGAAAAACCGGAAGTTGAGCTTTTTGTAATGAGCCATTGCCCGTATGGCACGCAAATTGAAAAAGGGATGTTGCCCGTTTTGGAAACTTTGGGCGATAAAATTGATTTTAAATTAAAATTTTGCGATTACGCGATGCATGACAAAAAAGAGCTTGATGAACAGTTGCGTCAATATTGCATTCAAAAAAACGAGCCGAATAAACTCACTGATTATTTAATATGTTTTCTTGATGCGGGCGAGTCTGAGAGTTGTGTTTCAAATGTGAACATAACAAAATCAATGTTAGATTCTTGTGTTGAAACTGCTGACGCGGAATACAAAATAACAGAAAATTATAATAATAAAAGTACGTGGAAAGGGCAGTTTCCGCCATTTAATATTTTTAAAGATGATAATATTAAATACGGAATCGGCGGCTCGCCAAGCCTTGTTGTGAATGGCAAGACGGTTTCAGCGCAGAGAGACGCTTCCAGTCTGCTTGGTTTGATTTGCTCAGGATTTACCACCCCGCCTGAAGAATGCTCTATCGCATTATCAGCAACAGCCCCGTCTGCCGGTTTTGGTTTTGGCGGCGAGGGGAGCGGAAGCGAGGGGTCGTGCAATTAGCAAGTTTAAGGTTAAACTTTTAACTTAAATAATTTAACTAACATCACTATGAAAAAGAAATTTTTCGCTCTCATTTTCGGCTTGGGCTTGATGGCTTTTCCATTAAGCGTTTTAGCCATCCCAGCTTTTCCGATGAATTTTTATGGCGCGATCACCATTAACGGAGATAACGCGCCAGTCGGAACAGTTGTAAACGTCTATAAGGGCGCAATCGCTAATTCAACCACTTTGCTGTCTACGGTTACCACAACAACGGCTGGAACTTATGGAAGCGCCGACAGGACGGTGGCTGAATCATACACATTAAATGTTCCCGATTATTCCGGTTATGATACGTTGACTTTCAAAGTAAACTGCCCGCAGTATGACAACAACGCGCAGTTGAGCAGCGCGCAAACACATAGCGGAGTTTTTGTTGAATTTACAGGTGTTAGTAAAGATTTGGCGTTTACCGGAGCGACGGCAACAGCGTTAGTTTCAATAGATGTTACACCCGTGTCAGCTTCAATTTCCGCAGGAAACACACGGCAATTTACAGCAACAGGTTCATATATTAACTCAACAACATCAGATATTACTTCTTCTGCCACATGGAGTTCGGCAAGTTCTTCTGTTGCCGCAATTAGTACCGGCGGTTTGGCGACTGGCGTTTCGGCAGGAACTTCTGTTATTACCGCAAGTTATACTGACGCGGTAAACGGCGTTTTGACCGATACTGCGACATTGACAGTTACAGCGGCGTCAAGCGGCGGGGGGAGCAGCGCGGGAAGTTCGGTTGCGCCGGCGACAGCGACAACAACAACGACCACAACAGGAACAGCATCAGGCGCGATTACCGCGAGCAAGGGCGGAACTGTAGCTACAACAGTCGGCTACACACGAGCGCAAGCGGCAATACCGGCTGACGCTTTGTCCGCGTCGGGAGTTGTGAGCGTGGAGTCCGTTGCAAAAAGCAACGTGGCGGCTCCGACGGCTGGGTCGGGGAGTTTCTTGATCGGCGGTTTGATATTTGATTTTAAAGTTGACGGCAAAACCGCTACATTCAAAAAACCAGTTACTCTTACTTTTACATACAGCGATTTGCAGGTAGAAGGATTAAACGAAAATTTATTAACAGTGTTTCGTTTAAATACAACCAATAATACATGGGAGGCTTTAAACACAACGGTTGATACTGTTACAAATACAATTACAACCAGTGTTGATCATTTTACTGTTTTCGCTATCATGACTTCAACAGGCGAAAAAGTGATACTCGCGCCGACAAAAGACGCATCTTTGGCTCAAATGACTCTTGACGCGCAGACTGTTATGACAGGGGATGTTAATCAGGTTATCGCGGCGATGGGCGTAAAGAGAGATTTAACGGCTGAAGTAAATTATAATACATCTATTATAGCTAAAATCATAGAAGGCGCGGGGATTACGGCAGAAGCAAGAAACACTATCAATAATTTTGTTACTTATGGAACGGCGTCTACTAAAAAATTAGGAGCCGGCGAGCGCGGCGGAGTTGTGAATAGTTTTAGGGCGGCTTTTGGAAAACTTCCCGCGACAGTAGAAGATTGGAATGATGTGATAAAAATCGGTAACGGCAGATGGCCGACTCAACGAAGCGCGGACGCGGATGCTTTGGCAACAACATCATTTAAAAAGATTTACTTGCGAGATTCAAACAGAACAAATCCGCATGATGACGCGGCTGTTACTGTGATGGCTTACGGTTTGCGTCCTGCAAACAGAAATTTGGCAAGCGAAAAAGCGGCGATTAATATTTTCAAAAATATTTACAAATACGCCCCGACATCAGCAATGGAATGGGATATTGTGAGAGCGATTGCGTACAGCGGAGCGGTGAGATAGTCCAATGTAGGGACGCAACATTTTGCGTCCTTTGACAAATTTAGTTCCGAGTCCCAAGTTTATAATGTTTTATAATAAAAAGAGTCTTTGCAAAAAGGCTCTTTTTGGTATATTATTAGAAAGATACAAGGATACGATAGAAATTTTTAAATTATAATTTCTAATTTCTAATAAAAATCCAAATGTCAAATTACAAATTCCAAACGTTTGGTTGCTAAGAATTTTAGTGAAGCGGAAAATTTAAAAAGTTTGAAAATTAAGTCATTGGAAATTGTTTGAAAATTGAAAATTAGAAATTGAAAATTTTCGTTTCGGGGTGTGGCCTAGCGGTCTAGGGCGCATGGCTGGGGGCCATGAGATCGAGAGTTCAAATCTCTCCACTCCGACAATTTAATCATTACAAAAATAAGTATGAAAGAAAAAATAAGACCATATTATGGAGAACTTCAGGGGATACTTCCGGAAATCAGCAAGTCTGATGATTCTAATTCAACATGCATAGACTTAATAAAATTTTTTAATGGGGTTCGTGATAATTATGATAAGATAATTATTTTTTCAGGGGATGGCGATTTGTCTTATGTTTTACGATATTTAAAAGAGGAATATGGCAAGTTGGCTTATATTTTTACTGCAAGAAACCATTTAAGAAAAGAGTTAGTAGATTGTAAAAAAGATGGAATTGTAGAAGAAATATTATTTGCGGAAGATTTTGAATATAGATTAAATAAAAATCGTTTTAGGATTTGAATAAAATCAAAAACCCGCTCAACAAGGCGGATTTTGAACAAAATCAGGCAGACCTATTGTCTGCATTTCTATTATATAATATTAGCATAGCTTGTCAACGATTTTGTGTGAATAACTATTTTTTGTATAATTTAAATATATTATGCCCTCAAATAATAAAATCATCTTAGGAATTGATCCTGGTCTGGCTACAACCGGTTACGGAATTATTATCAAGCGAGGTGATAATTTTTTAGTTGTGAATTACGGAACGATTGATACCGCGCCGGTTTCGCCGCAGTCCCCGCGGGGAGACTGCGGCGGAGCGGGGTTCGCGGATCGTTTGGAAAAAATTCATAATGAATTAGATAAAATTATTAAAAAATATAAGCCGGATGTTATTGCTGTTGAAGAGCTGTTTTTTGCCAAAAACGCAAAGACTGCTTTGCTTGTCGGGCAGGCGAGGGGAGTTATTATTCTCACTGCGATACAATCAAAAGTAAAAATTTACGAATACACCCCGCTTCAAATTAAGCAGGCGTTAACAGGTTACGGCCGCGCCGATAAAAATCAGATTCAGCAGATGGTTCGCATTTTGTTAAAATTAAAATCAATTCCAAAACCCGACGACGCGGCGGACGCTTTGGCTGTCGCGATTTGTTGTTCTAATAGTTTGTAGAGACGAGGCACTGCCTCGTCTCTACAAACTAAACTTTATGCAATACATTGCCGACTTACATCTTCATTCCAAATATTCGCGCGCGACGTCAAGGGATTTGGATTTGGAAAATATTAACAAGTGGGCGAGGATAAAGGGGATTAATATTTTGGCGGCGTCGGATTTTACGCATCCTGTTTGGTTGAAAGAGATGAAGAGTAAATTGGTTCGGCAGGATAATGGTTTGTATGTTTTGGATAGTCGCTCCGCGGGAGTCTCTCCGCAGAGGACTCCCGTGCGTTTAAGTCAAACAAAACAAGTCCATCTCACTCCCGCGTCGGAGTCCCCGCGGGGAGACTCCGACGGAGCATCTAATTTCGCGTCGAAGTCTTTAACTGGGGATTTCGGCGGAGCGTCTGATTTATCGCCTATTTATTTTATGCCCGTTACGGAAATTTCTTGCATTTACAGCAAAGGCGGAAAATGCAGACGATTGCATTTGATGATTTTTTTGCCCGATTTTGAAGCGGTTGATAAGTTTAATTTTGAAATAGAAAGAAGGGGAGGAAAATTAAAATCTGACGGCAGACCGATTTTGGGAATGGACGCGAAAGAAATTTTAAAAATAATGATGGAGATTTCATCGGACGCTATGATGATTCCCGCGCACGCGTGGACTCCTTGGTTTGCGATTTTCGGATCAAAAAGCGGTTTTGATTCTTTGGAAGAGTGCTTTGAAGAGCTGACTCCGCAAATCAGAGCGATTGAAACCGGACTCTCTTCCGACCCGCCGATGAATTGGCGGCTGTCGCAACTTGATAATATCACTTTGATTTCAAATTCCGACGCGCACTCGCCGCAGAACTTGGGGCGCGAGGCGAATGTTTTTGAAATAGAAAAAGAAAAATTAAGTTACAAAGAAATTATTCGCATAATCAAAGAAGGAGATAAGAAAAAATTTAAATTCACGATTGAATTTTTTCCGGAAGAGGGGATGTATCATTTTGACGGGCACAGAAGTTGCAATGTTCAATTTTCTCCGCCCGAGTCAGAGAAAAATAAAAATATTTGTCCGGTCTGCAAAAAACCTTTGACTATTGGAGTGATGAACCGCGTTGAAAGTTTGGCGGACAGAAAAGAAGATATTAATAATAAAAATTTTATTCCGTATAAAAGTTTGGTTCCTTTGCGAGAGATAATTGCCGAAGTTGAAAATAAAGGCAGGGCGACAAAAACAGTGGAGACGATTTATTATGATTTGATCGCAAAGGGCGGGAGTGAATTTAATATTTTATTAAAATTAAGTTATGATGATCTGGAAAAGATTGCATCTGAAAATATTGTTGAAGCGATCAGGCGTGTTCGCGAAAGAAAATTAATTATTAATCCCGGATATGATGGCGTGTATGGAACGGTGGAGATTTTTAGCGTGCAAGAGAAAGAGAAATTCAAGCCGAGGCAGGCGAGGTTGATTTAAAAACAGGTACTTCCGTAAAAAACAAAAATTCCGCAGACAAGTATGTTGTGGAATTTTTGTTTTTTATATTACTCACTTTTTTGATTTTATAAAAGCGAGTTTATTTCTTTTTCTTTTTAGCTGCTTTCTTTTTTGCAACCGGTCTTTTTTTTGCAGTTGGTTTCTTTTTAGCCGCTTTCTTTTTTGCAGGTTTTTTTGTTGCCATTTTTTCCACCCCCTTTCTTTTTGGTTCGCGATTTGCGAATCATTTGTTAAAAATTTAATTTTATAAATTTATAATAACATTTTTTTTATTAAAAAAAAACATCTTGTCAAGAGTTTGGGTGGATAAGTTTTATAAAAAATTAAAAATTAAAATATCAAAATGAAAAATGACAATGCAAAATTTTATCATCCTCTCTTGCATTTTTTAAAAAAATATTATAATATATCGCCATATTTACATACATTTATTAATATTAAATATTTTTTATGGCTAGACTTTCACCATTGGAAAAAATTAGAAATATAGGCATTATCGCCCATATTGATGCTGGTAAAACGACTGTTACTGAACGTGTTTTGTTTTATACCGGACTTAAACATAAAATCGGCGAAGTCCATGAGGGCGAAGCTACAACCGATTGGATGGAGCAGGAACAAGAGCGCGGCATTACGATTACATCCGCGGCTATCACTTGTTTTTGGAAAGCGCCTGACTGGCAAGGATGCGGAAATTGCCAGATTAATATTATTGATACTCCCGGCCACGTTGATTTTACCGCGGAAGTTGAACGTTCATTACGCGTGCTTGACGGAGGTGTGGTTGTTTTTGACGGAGTCGCGGGTGTGGAACCTCAATCAGAAACTGTTTGGCATCAAGCTGACAAATATAGTGTTCCAAGAATTTGTTTTATTAACAAGCTGGACAGAACGGGAGCTGATTTTTATTTTGATGTTAAATCTATTAATGATCGTTTATCAACCAAGGCTTTCCCCATACAGCTTCCAATAGGAACCGAAGAAAATTTTCAAGGCATTGTTGATTTAATAAAAATGAATGCTGTTATTTACAAAGATGATTTGGGACAAGAGATGGAAATTATAGAAATTCCGGAAGATTTAAAAACAAAAGTTAAAGAAGCAAGATCAAAAATGATTGAAGCTGTTGTTGAAACTGATGAGGATTTAATGTCAAAATATTTGGACGGACAAGAGATAGGCGAGGAAGAAATAAAAAGAGCTATTCGCAAAGCGGTTGCTAAAAATGAATTCATTCCTATTTTGTGCGGAACGGCTTTAAAAAATAAAGGCGTGCAATTAATGCTAGACGCTGTTACCGCGTATCTTCCTTCCCCGTTAGATGTCCCTTCCACAAAAGGACACGCCGTAAGCAGGGGAGTTGTGGATGAAGAAACTGCGATTGAGCGCAAGACTGATGATAATGAACCGTTGGCGGCTTTGGCGTTTAAAGTGGCAACAGATCCTTATGTCGGTAAACTGATTTTTGTTCGCGTTTATTCCGGAGTTTTAAAATCCGGTTCTTATATTTTAAACGCATCAACAGGAGAAAAAGAAAGAATCGGACGGATATTGCGTATGCATGCCAATGACCGAAAAGAGATTGATGAAATAACCGCGGGAGACATTGCCGCTGTTGTCGGATTGAAAAATACTGTAACAGGAAATACTATATGCGATCCTGAAAATCCGATTGCTCTTGAGATTATCACATTTGCTGATCCTGTTATTCATATTGCCGTTGAGCCAAAGACAAAACAGGATCAAGAAAAAATGGGTATCGCGCTTTTCAAGCTTTCAGAAGAAGATCCTACTTTTAAAGTTCGCACAGATGATGAAACATTGCAAACAATTATTTCCGGAATGGGCGAGCTTCATTTGGACGTTTTAATTGATCGCATGAAGCGCGAATTTAATGTTGAGTGTAATGTCGGCGCTCCTCAGGTGGCTTATAGAGAGACTATTAAAAAAGAGGCTGAAGCTGAGGGTAAATACATTAAACAATCCGGAGGTCGCGGACAATACGGACATTGCTGGTTGAAAATTGAGCCGTTGATAGATTCAAAAGAAAATTTTGAATTTGTTGACGCGATTAAAGGTGGTATTATTCCAAAAGAATATATTCAACCTATTGCAAAGGGAGTAAAAGAAGCAATGAGCCGCGGTATTGTGGCCGGCTATACTTTGGTTAATATTAAGGCGACTGTTTTTGACGGATCTTTTCATGAAGTAGACTCCTCAGAAGCAGCTTTTAAAATTGCAGGTTCCATGGCTTTCCAGGAAGCCGCGAGAAGAGCGGATCCAATTTTACTTGAGCCGATAATGAAGGTCAGCGTTACGACACCGGAAGAGTCCATGGGCGATGTTATTGGTGATATTAATTCCAAACGCGGACAGATTAATGAAATGATTGATCGCGCGAATATGAAAGTAGTAAACGCGGAAGTTCCGCTTTCTGAAATGTTCGGTTACGCGACAAGCCTTCGTTCCATGACGCAAGGACGCGCGAGTTACTCAATGGAATTTTTGAAATACGCCGAAGTTCCTCGCAATGTCGCGGAAGCGATTAAAACGGCGAGAGGAATTGGCAAGGAAG
>JBDRHN010000014.1:0-2678 GCA_043816765.1 bacterium
TAGTTTTTCAAACCAGATAAAAGCAAGAACAAAAGCCAGAGCAATAAAAATGCCGAAAATCATTGCTTCGCGATTATAAATACTGCCAAACATATTATTTAAAAGCCGCGTTGCGCCAAAAAAACACGCGTAAACAAAGCCAGACAGAATCAAGAAAACCGTGCTCTTGCGGGCGATGATGCGAATATCCATGAGCTGGTAGCGGATAATGGCGTAGGTGGTCCCAAAGAAATATGCTAAAACTAAAATATTGCCATAGGGTTTGATTGGGATGTTGTACCAAAGAAAATAGTTTGTCGATCCACCGACAATAGTAATTGCAAAAGAAAATAAGAAGTATATAATTTGAGAACGCTTAGTTGCTGATAGTTCTTTATTCAAAAATGTTTTTATCGCAAGATAAAACGAATAAATCGTTGTCCCCATAAACATAATCAAAAATGGTCCATAAGCAAGACCGGGCTTTGGCCAAAATAGAAATCCCAATGTGGGTTCCACTCTGTCAACCATCAACGGGGTTATCAAAAGTATTGTAAATAAAGTTGCTAAGAAATAATCAGCATATAAAATAATTTTTTGTTTTACTTTTTTAATGTCCAAGAACAAAATTACAACCTTAAGGTAAAAAACAGGCGCCCAAATAGCTCCAATCATTAGTAGTCTAGTCCATAAAAGAGCAGGTTTTGCTTCAATTTCTATTTGCCAAATAAAATAAAAAACGGCCCATAAACAAACCGCGAAGCTCCAAAAGAAAAATGCTCTGTTTAGTGCCTTTTTAATATTTTTACGCACAACAAAAGTTCCAATAAGAAAACTAATAATTGCGACGCTTAAAGCGGAAATAGAATAATAAGTGGCAATAAATTTGAGCATATAATGATTATAACATAAATATAAAAATTGACAACAAATAAAAGGCGGTGAACTATTATTTTATATTTATAGTTTTGATTCACCGCCTATCGATTTTTTCCCATAGCCACCCACTCGCCACTTTCAACGAAGCGACTAAGTGAATTCCCCATGGATCAACTTGATAAAGCTTGACTTGGCCTGCTCCAGCTTTCTTAGCAAGTCGTCCGAGCTCTTCGGGCTTCCGATAAATTATGTCCCAATTAAAAATTTTAGACATTGATCGAGAACCCCTACGAGTTCGATTCATATTTGAAATTAAGACTTCACCATCGCCATCTGGATCTAGAAAATCTAGACAAATTCCTGTTAGACGAATGGAAGCTTTATCTTCCAAGTAATCATTTATGCCAACTGCTAAAACTAAATCAAATTTCTCCTTCGCCAAAACTTTTGGCAATCTCACGAAAGGAGCCTGAATAAAAGAAATTTGATCTTTGACACCAACTTGTTCTGCTCGTTCTCTCGCAAGCGTTAATGCCTCATCGCTGAAATCTGTTAAAACAGTTTCAACGCGTATGCCTAATTTTTTGAGCTCTGCAAGTGCTAGAATCACTGGTTGGCCTGGTCCGCAAGCCACTTCTAAAATCCGTCCGTCATTACGATTTTTGAAAAAGTCAACAATATACTCAATTGCAAAATCGTGACGGGCTCGCACTGCATGCCCATCTGGACAATTTAAGTGCAGTTTAGCCCAAAAATCAGGCTTGCCAAGTTTTGGGACAAATTTTACGCCGTTCAGCCCGTAGTTACCATTCACATTATAAGCAGCATCAAGCGCAGGAGCATTCGCAACGCTCTCGCAAAGTTTCTGTATAAAAGCAGAGTTTTTGTTAAAAAATCGCGTACGGATTTTGAATATGTCCGAAAATTGATTTTGCCCAAAATTTCGACGCGCTTGAGCTAGAATCTTTGCTTTACCATCCCCTGTTTTCCACAAAAGTCTTTCATTTTCAGAAAGATGATTTTTAATAAATTTGCAGGTTTTAATCTCCCTCGCAAAACCTATTAAAAAGCCGATAGTCCAGTCAAATAAAAACCAGAACAATCGGGCAAAAATAAAGATCCTTGCTTTTGCTTTATGTGTCTGTTCTATCGAGTACTGATTTATTTCTTTTGTTTGCACAGTGGCTACTGCTCTCTCGTCCAGGATGCGAAGCCATTCCGCAAACTCATCAAAAGTATCAATCCGCAATGTGTTCACCACTTGCATTTGCATTATATCCCACCTCCTTTGGAATTTTTAAATATCTACGCTTTTCAGAGCGAAGGCACTCGTTTAAAGACTTTAGAATATCAGCGAGATGATATCCGCCCTTAAATACCATCTCATCCACTCGCTGAAGCATTTTAATCTCTTCTGCTGTCCATTGAATCTGAATATAACTATTTTCTGCGTTAGTATTACCAGACACGATAACCATCTCCTCTTTATATTTATATTTTTAATGTTCAATACTTACACAAATAACACAAAACACTGAAAAAGTCAAGGATTTTTGGCAAAATTATCTAAAAAACATTCCTTAAGAGCAAAAGCTCTTTCGAAATGTTTGAAAAATTAGCCAAGTCCTTGTCATTATTTTATTTTAGGATAAAGCGGGTGGGGTTGTCAAGAGTAAAACAATATTCCTGATAAAGCAAAGATGTTCATTAAGGATATTATAAGAACCTGTCGCTATGCCCCGCTAAGCGGGACTTCGCTCCAGAACCTTTTAATTATTAACTTTCGTTAATAATTATAACACACTAAAAAGTCTTGACAA
>JBDRHN010000015.1:0-3511 GCA_043816765.1 bacterium
CGATTTTGCTTTTACCGGATTGATCCGCTGTGGAGAATGCGGAGCTATGATCACGGCGGAAGACAAAACCAAAAAGCAGAAAAACGGCAATGTCCATTATTACACTTATTACCATTGCACAAAAAGAAAAAATCCGGACTGCTCGCAAAAAACTATCCGGCAAGAAGAATTGGAAAATCAGATTAAAGAAGTTTTAGACCAGATTGAAATTCCGGAAGACTTTAAAGAATGGGCGCTGGAAATAATCAAAGACCAAAATAAACAAGAATCCGGAAGCAGAGGCCAGATTTTAACCAATTTGCAAAAAGAATACAATATTTGCGTTAAAAAAATAGACCGCTTAATTGATATGCGGGCTAATGAAGAAATAAACGAAGAAGAATTTGCAAGCAAAAAATCGGAATTATCAAAAGAAAAAAGCAGATTGCAGGAATTATTGGGCGATACAGACAAGCGCGTTGATGACTGGATAGAGAAAGCCGAAACAATGCTTAACTTTGCCGAAAAAGCGAAAAGCAAATTTGAATCCGGAACACTGGAAGAAAAGCGCGCGATACTTTCCATTTTAGGTTCGAACCTCTCGCTAAAAGACGGGAAGCTCACTGTCAACCTACAAAAACCGCTAACTTGCATAAAAAGCGCTGTACCGGAAATAAAAGCAATCCATAATCGGTTAGAACCTCTTAAAATAGGCTTTAATAAAAGAAAAATGGGAGTTTTTTACTCCCAAAATTCTATGTTGCTCCCAATATGGAACGCGTTTAGAACCGTAAATTGGAATAGAATTTGGGAGGAAGTGCAGATTTTTCAACGAAGCCTTAATTTTAATTTGGCTTTATCTAATATTTAAACCAACAAACCGCCTCTACTCCACGAAGCTAAAAGCGTCGTAAAATGTCCTGTTGTCAGATGACCCGCCACCGCAAAAGAGATAAAATTATTTTTAATTGTTGCTTTGTCAAAAAAGATAATATTAATATTTTGATAGGGGCGTCTGACAACTGCGCATTTTGCGACGATTTGTTTAATCCGCATAAACTGGAATATTAGACTTTTTATAATTTTGACATTGATTTTTAAGGTCAAAGTGGTAATATTAGAATATTAAAATTGTAATTATAAAAAAGTAATGACAACTATTGAATTATTAGAAAAACAATATCAATCGTTTATAAACCAAAAAAGAGACTGGAATTTCTTTTTGGGATTAGCTGATTATGTCAAATTCATAAACGAAACACCTGAACTGCATTTACTTTTGGAAAAAACCAAAGAATGCAAATTAAAACAAATAGAAACCATAAATAAACTTGAGAAAGAAGCTATTGCCGAACTCTTAAAAACAAAAAAAGAGATTTTAAAAAAAATCCGAAACAACAAAATTACCAAACAAGGATTACCAGAGGCATTATTAAAATTAGAGGATTTTGAAAATGGTAAAATATACCCAAATCATTATAAGTCATCACGATTAGATGAAGGTTTAAAAAATCTAATTAAAATTCTCTCTGATAGTGAAGAAGATTTTAATAAAAATTATCCTCGCTATGGGTTATCTGCAAAATTATTAAAAAGAATGATTAAAAGCTCAGAATTACACAAAAAAAAAGAAACGGAATTGTGGGGAGCTTATGAAAAAATACAATTTGTTTTCAAAATAATACATTCGGGTGAAAAATATTTATATACCTTAGAAAAAGACCCCGACCGCTATGATGAATATTTAGGGTTTATCAAGGAAATGGAAACGATAAAAAATGATGGGGAAAGACCTTTTTTATCTTTACTCCCATCGCCCAAAAAAGAAGAAAACCGCTTTTTTGATTATAGAGAAAAAGAATTTAAGAAAGATAATTATAATTTATATGCTACAAGAATTCACAATTATTTAATCCAAAAATTAGGTCTAAAACAAAAAACAAAAATAAAAAAATTTAATAAAAAAATTTTAAAAGATAAAACAAAAATTGATATTAATACAAAGATAGACGCTAAAACCAAATATATCAATAGGGTATTATATTTCAGAAACAAAGAAATAGATTTTAGAAATAAACCAAATCAGCAGGAATTACTCGCAACATTATTTAAAGAGCCAACAAAAAATTGGTTTTATGATGAAATTTATGAAGAATGGGGCGAAACAGACATTATTAAAAATGGTTGGAAAAAATTATATACTGCTGGTAATAGTATTAACAAGGCTGTAGCAATAGAAACAGGTGTAAAAGACTTTATAATAAAAAACACCAAACAAATACAAATCAATTCTAATTATGTTAGCTAACAATTAGCTAAATTTAGATAACTCCCGATATTATAAAATAACCTCATAATCAAGAGGTTATTTTTTATTTCTAAAAAATGTTTAAAGCAAACAAAAACTCAATACAAAATTTAGACTTTGAGGCTAAACACAATTTGGTCGGGTTTTTTGATTTGCTTTTTAAAATTGATAAACGGGTTAATCCTCATCTTTATGAAAATAACAGAGATACAAATAACGCCGATCAAGGCGAATAATGGTTTGGTGGCTTTTGGGAGTGTTGTGATTGACGGCAATATTTATTTAGGCTCAATCGGGATACATAAACGGCTTAGCGGGAGCGGATACAGATTAACTTATCCGACTAAAAAAATCGGCGATAAGGATATAAATATTTATCACCCGATAAACAAAGAAGCAAGCCGAGAAATTGAAAAGGCGATAATTTCAAGGGCAGAAAAAATATTAAACTAATAAAATTGTAATTTTTAAAGAAGTAATGAAATGCTGGACACAATAATTTTAACCATTCCAAAACAATGTTATTCAATAACCGACTATAAAAAATTTCACACAACCAAAGAGGCAATGGAATATTTTGGCGTGGGTTATGCTTGTTTTAAAAATAATCCGACGAAAGAAGACAAAGACATCGGGATTTATAAACCTTGTTTAACTATTTTTAGACGAGGGGCGGGGCTTGATTTACAAATCCAGTTTTCCGCTCCCAAGTTGCTATTTAATAATAATTTAGATGAATTGGGGCAAGAAAATTTTAATTGCGCAGTAAATATTTTAAATGACAGATTATTGAGTATGGGAGTTAAGCTATATTCAAAAGAGGTAATTGAAAACGCCAATGTAATAGCTTTTCATCCGTCAAAAAATATTCCGCTTACGCAAGGATATACTGCAGTCTTTGCGATTAAAGAATTGGCTAAAATAAATATTAGTAAAAAATTTGATGTTGACACAAAAGATTATCGCAATGGCGGGCAGTCTTTGCAACTTTATACAAACTCCCACTCTATGGTTTTTTATGACAAAATTAATGATTTAAACAAGGAAAAAAATAGAGCGATAGACAAAGACCAAACACCGCAACAAAAAGATATTTTTAATTTTATCAAAGAACAACAACCACGACTTGAAATACTACGGCTGGAAATACGGTTGAGCAAAAAAAGGAAAATGGATGAGATTTTAGAAAAAGTCGGACACGCTCCCAATCCAACTTTTAAGGAT
>JBDRHN010000016.1:0-6163 GCA_043816765.1 bacterium
AAATGCCTGCTCCGGGACATCGTCGTATTTTCCGTCAGCTATATCTTCAAAGCCCTTCAAAGTGTCTTCAAGCGCAACATATTTTCCTTTCATACCTGTGAAAGTTTCCGCGACAAACATTGGTTGAGTGAAGAATTTTTCTAATCTTCTCGCGCGAACAACAACCGCCCTGTCTTCTTCGGATAACTCTTCCAATCCCAAAATCGCGATCAGGTCTTGCAGTTCTTTGTACCTTTCAAGATAACCCTTCACTTTTCGGACAACTTCGCAATGACGATCGCCTACTATCCACGGTTCAAGAATCTGCGAGCCGGAAAGCAAAGGATCCACCGCCGGATATAATCCCAAAGACGCAACTTTTCTTGAAAGCACAACCATAGCGTCAAGATGCGAAAACGCGGAAGCAGGTCCTGGATCTGCTAAGTCATCTGCAGGAACATAAATCGCTTGAACAGATGTGATAGCGCCTGACGCAACAGAAGCGATTCGCTCTTGAAGCATTCCCATTTCAGTCGCAAGCGTAGGCTGGTATCCTATTTCTGAAGGAACCCTAGAACGAAGCAATGAAACTTCTTGCCCTGCTTGAATATATCTATAAACATTATCTAAGAATAATAAAACATCTTGATGCTCTGTATCTCTAAAATGTTCCGCCATTGTGAGGGCCGTGAACGGCACTCTAAAACGGCATCCTGGCGGTTCATTCATCTGTCCATAGACTAAGATAGCCCTATCCAAAACGCCAGAAGTTTGCATTTCTCGCCATAAATCGTTTCCTTCGCGAGTTCTTTCACCAATTCCGCCAAACACAGAAACTCCGCTATGCTCAATACCCACATTTCTAATAAGCTCCATAATAATAACCGTTTTCCCGACGCCCGCTCCTCCGAATAATCCAATTTTTCCTCCGCGAGGAAAAGGAGTTATTAAATCAATAACTTTAATTCCTGTTTCAAAAACTTGCGGGGATGTTTCTAATTTAGCGTAAGGTATCGGTTGTTTATATATAGAATCAAACTTGCAATTTTCTACCGGTCCTCTTCCGTCTATGGTTTCACCCATAATATTAAACATTCTGCCCAAGATACTCTTTCCCACAGGAACTGATATTGGTTTACCTGTATCAAAAACTTTTGTTCCTTTTTTAAGCCCGTCTGTTGTGTCTAACGCGATAGCGCGAATTCCGCCATTTCCTAAAAGCTGTAAAACTTCCATAGGAAGCCCTGTTTCTATGTTTTCAGCTCTTAATAAATTTCCGATGTTAGGCATCTCGCCAGTAAATTTAACGTCTATAACAGGTCCTAAAACCTGAAAAACTTCACCGACTGGCTTTTCTGAAATTGTTTTTATGTTTTCTTGTGTAGTCATATGGTAATATCATTAAAAATCAATTTACTATCTTAAAAATATTTCTCAACCAATAAACATTAAAAATTAAATCATTGAAAATTGAAAATTAAAAATTAAAAATTTATTTTAAAACCCAATCTGCGCAGAAGCTTCTTTTTCAATAACAGCAGCCGCGCTTAATGTCCCTAATAAATCAAGCGTTATCAAATCTCGTCTCATTCTATTATATTGAACTCCCATCTCCTCTAATTTTTCTCCCGCGCGCTCTGACGCGTCTTCCATTGCCATCATTCGCGCCCCCTGTTCGCTTGCGTACGACTCTAACAAAATATCAAACATCTGCACCTTAAAATATGTCGGGATTAATTCGGTTAGAATAGACAACGGGTTTGGTTCGTAAATCCATTGCGTAAAATCATATTTTTTTTCGGTTTCTTCTCCTCGGCTGAATGTAAAAGGCAACATCTTTATTACTGTCGGTTCTCGTTTTGCCGGACCGTTAAATTTTGTGTAGGCGCAATATATTTCGTCAATGCCTTTATTGAGAAATAAATCAGCCATCTCTTCTATCAATGAAAGCGCGTCCGACATTGAAACTCCGCTTTCCGACCACGGAACGATTTTTAAAATAGGAAATGGCGTTTTTCTTTTAATATATCTCTCCCCTCTTTTCCCTTTTATCCAAACTCCCACTTCGGCATCTTTATTTTCTTTTATATATTTTTCTAAAAAAACGTGCGTCTTTTTTCCGATCACGCCATTATAGCTTCCGCACATGCCAATATCAGATGCGATCATAAAAACGACTATTTTGTTCTGTTTTGGCTTATTTGCCAAAAGCGGAGAAATATTTTGCGGAGCTTCTTTTGAGCTAATGGCGTATTGAGATTGAATCAACGCGATTCTTCTCAACCTTTCCGTGTATGCCCTAAGGCTCAATGCTTTTGATCTGCTTTTAGCTAATTTTGCCGCGGCAACAGTAGACATCGTTTGCGTCGTGCCCATTATATTCTCCACGCTCCCCATTCTGTTTTTTAGATCTATTAATTTTTGGGACATAGAATTATTTTTCTCTTATTTCAGCCAAAATTTGTTCTATTGACAAATTATCTTTTTGAGCTATAATAATATTAGAATTTCTACGAAAAAAACCCTATTAAGGTTATGTCCTTAATGGGGGTTTTTTCTATTAAAAGATAATTTATTTTTTATTTCTTCCAAATAAGTTATAGGCGCGTTAGTTCTCTTTAATAGAATAGAGCATTTTTTGCCATTACTTGGGGATAAAACTACCTTCAATTTATTTTTCATAGCTAAAAATTTTACTAATCCTGCATAATCCCCATCGCTTGTAATTAAAACTTGCTGATCGCAAGAATTTTCATAAGCGTCAATTACAGATTGCAAAACCAAATCAGCATCGCAATTTCCTTTGGGGGTTCCTGCGCTATTATAAACGACCTCTTTGAAAACTAATGTGTAACCGGCTTCTTGCAAATATTTATATAAATCTTTATGTTTTGGAATCAAGCCGATAAAATAATATGCCTTAGATACTTGATATTTATCACTAAGCCATTTTTTAAATTTTATAAAATCAATTTTCCAGCCTGAATTTACAACACTAGTATATAAATTCGCGCCGTCTATATAAGCGAAATTATTTAATTTTCTTAAATCTTTATTTGCCATAGCTAATTTAAAAAAGCCTTATTTAAAATCTACTTGATATTCTGGAATTCCTTGAGCCATTCCATAAAATTTAGCTTTTTTGTATTGTTCTCTATCTTCCCTGTCAATGCAAAAAATTTTATTTTTAAAAATAATATAATGCGCAGATTCGTTTTTATAATCAGCATACCATAAATCTAATATTACTTTGGCTAATTTCTCGGCAATTTCTTTTGCTTGATTTTCCGTGATTTCTACGGTATGAAGCGTCCATTGTTTCAAGCGCGGAGTTTGGTGTCTTTCTGCAACCTGCTCTATTTTCGTATCCACAATTTTCAACTCTTTTAAAATATCTTTATTCCCCAAACTTTCTTCAATTATAACACCTTGATAATTCATATTTTACACAAACACTTTCTTATACTCTATAACTATCTCTTTCAACCCCGCCTCTATCTCAGCCGTCAGATTTTTTTCTTTATTTATCAAATCCATAATATTCTGATAATTTTTGTGAGCAAACCCAACCAACCCTTTTTCAAAATCTCCTATGCGCTTAATGGGAACTTCGTCCATCATACCGTTGGTTACGGCGTAAAGAACGACGATTTCTTCAGCAAGAGGCATTGGCGCGTATTGAACCTGTTTTAGAAGTTCGCGCCCTCTTTCTCCTCTAGCTAATTGCGCTTTTGTCGTCGCGTCAACCTCGGCGCCGAATTTCACGAACGCTTCCATTTCATGATACTGTGATAAATCTATTCTCAAACGGCCAGCGACTTTTTTCATTATTTTTGTCTGCGCCGCTCCTCCCACGCGAGAAACAGAAAGTCCGACATTTATCGCGGGTCTAAAACCCGTGTTGAACAGATTATTTTCCAAATAAATCTGCCCGTCAGTAATAGAAATAACATTTGTAGAAATATATGAAGTGACATCTCCGCCTAAAGTTTCAATTATTGGAAGAGCGGTAAGAGATCCGCCGCCTTTTTCATCGCTCAATCTCGCCGCTCTTTCCAAAAGTCTTGAGTGGACATAAAAAATATCTCCCGGATACGCCTCGCGTCCGATAGGGCGTTTTAAAAGCGCGGACATCTCTCTGTAAGCAACCGCGTGTTTTGATAAATCGTCATAAATGACCAAAGCGTGTTTCCCTTGATCCATAAATTCTTCTCCAATCGCGCAAGCCGCGTACGGCGCAATGTATCTAAATGAGGTTTGTTCATTTGCCAGCGCCGCTACAATTATAGTGTGTTCCAACGCGCCTTCTTTTCGCAGTATTTCCACCACTTTTGCGACCGATGCCGCCTTTTGTCCAATCGCGCAATATATACAAATTATATCAGAATTTTTTTGATTGATTATTGTGTCTATCGCCAAAGTGGTTTTGCCTATTTTTCTGTCTCCGATTATAAGCTCTCTCTGTCCGAGACCGATTGGAATCATCGCGTCTATCGCCTTTATTCCCGTTTGAAGAGCTTCGGTTACAGGCTGTCTTAATATTACGCCGGGGGCTATTCTTTCTACCAGTCTGTGTTTAGCCGCAGTTATTTTACCTTTTCCGTCTATGGGGATTCCCAAAGGATTAACTATTCTTCCAATCATCTCTTCTCCGACCGGGATTTCCAAAAGATGTCCGGTGCATTTGACGCGAGATCCTTCTTTGATTTTTTCTTCCGCGCCCAAAAGAATGCATCCAACGCTCTCTTTTTCAAGACTAAAAGCAAGCCCGTAGACTCCTCCTGTAAATTCCAAAACTTCCATAGAGCCGGCGTTTTCAAGCCCCGCGACGCGTGCGATGCCGTCGCCGACTTGCAAGACAATCCCCTCTTCTTTTAAATTATCAACTTTGAAAGCCGCTTTTGTGGACTTTATAATCTCTTTTATTTGCTCCGTTATCTCTTCTGTTTCCAACTGCTCAATATTGCCCCGCAGTTCTAAAAATTTTTTATCAAGTTCGCTTATAAAACTCTCTCTTGGATCCAGCCGTATCTTTTTATCGCGGCTTAAAAAAAGCACAGGGCACTCCTGCCTTGGATCAGTTAAAACTCTTACAGAAATATTTTTACCCGCAATTGTTGAAAGACGTTTTTCTAATTCCTCAATAAATCCCGCGCCAAATTCATTGGCCGCCGCAAGAATCAACGGCTGTTCGGATTTATTTAATGCGTCTCTTAAAATGTTGGGTTCTATGTTGTTTTGTTCCATACAATTTACTTTGTTTATTTTTTATCAACATCCGCTGAAGATTCTTGCAAGCTTTGCAAAATAGCTTTTTCTATTATATTTCCCTGATTGTCCTGTTTGCTGATATTTAGCAAAGCCTTATCTGTTGCAGAAGCAACAAGATCAATCAATAAAGCATGCATCTCTTTTCTGATATCTTCTTTCTCTTTTTTTATGCCCTCCCTGCTGGATTTTATTATTTCTTCCACCTCTTCTTTCCCGTTTTTAAGAATTTCTTTTTTCATTTCTTCGGTTTTTTTTATAATTACCTCAGATTCTTTGCTGGCGCCGGAAATAATTTTTTCTTTTTCAATATTGGCTTTTTCCAGCTCTTCTGTCGCTTTTTTTATTGTGTCCAACCCGTCTTTTATTTTGGATTTTCTTTCTTCTAAAATTTTAGCTATTGGCGCGAAAAAAAATTTTTTCAATATAAACAAAAGTATTCCAAAATTGATTATTGAAAAAAGAAATATTTTTGGGTCAAAACTTAATGGCAGTCCTTTCATAGATTAGTTTATAAAATTAAAAAGTTGAAAGTTCAAAATTATAAAGCTATAACTTTGAACTTTACAACTAGGAACTTTATAACTTATTTATTTATATTTTTGCGAGTAGCATGAAGGCGATTAGAAGACAGTAAATAGCCAAAGCTTCTACTAAGGCCATAGCGATAAGCATGGTTGTAAATAATCTGCCGCCAACTTCTGGCTGTCTGGCAGTGCCTTCTAAAGCGGCTTTAGCAATTCTTCCCATAGCTTTACTAGCGCCCAAAGCGCCTAGCCCAATACATAAAGCGGCGGCAATTGCCAAAAAGGCGTTATTGCCAAACCATGCGCTCCCTGAAGTTGCGGCGACTGTTGTTGCTGTTGCGGTTTCTTCTGTTGCGGCTAACGCAACATTTAAAATTTGTGGAAACATA
>JBDRHN010000017.1:0-3292 GCA_043816765.1 bacterium
TTTTGTGACGAAATTTTCAGATTTTGAGGCAAATTTTTCAAACAATTTTTGAGGTTTAGCCCAAGCTAAGCTGAAAAAATTTTTGGAAAATTTGACCAAAATATGAAAATTGCAGTAGGAACTAATTACGCGACAAGTCTACTGCTTAAAATTTTTAAATCACTCCCTTTTTCCAAATCAAAAAAAAGTGTTTGTTCTTGGGTTGCCAAACCGCGCGCTATTAATTCTTCTTGAATTAGTTTCATTAATACAGTTTTTCCTGCTTGTCTTGAACCCAAAAGCAATATATTGATATTTTTATCTAAAAATTTGCTAATTTTAGACAAAATTGAACGATTATAATACATAACTTAATATAATTAAAGTATTACTTTTCTTATGATAGCATAGTAAAAAAGTTATGTCAAAATCCTACTTCCCAACTCTTGCAAACCCCCTTTTGCCCTTCTGCAATACAAACTCTTTTGACAAATCAACAACCTTCTCAATATCATCAATAGTCTCCCCATCTATTTTCACCCCGCCTTGTTCAACCATCCTTCTCCCCTCGCTCTTACTTGAAACCAACTCGGTCTTTATTAAAAGGTCTACAATATTCATCTCGTTTTCTTTAAACTTAAACTCTTTAATATCTTCGGGCAACTGATGTTTTGAAAATTGATTGATAAAATTTTCTTCCGCCTTTTGAGCCGCACTCTCGCCCTTAACCATTTTAACAATCTCAAGCGCCATCATCTTTTTAAAATCCATCGGATTCACGCCGCCCTTCATCTCTTTTTCTATATTTTTAATCTCATCCATAGAAACATCAGAGAGAAGCTCCAGCCCCATAGTAATCAAACTATCAGGATAAGACATGGCTTTTCCATACATATCATCAGCCGCATCGCTCAAATTAATTCCATTCCCTTTTGTCTTGCTCATCGTCCTCGCGTCCGGCGCGTCCATCATTTTATTTGTTCGAACAAATTTTTCTTTATTCAAATAAGCCCTGCTCAAATCCCGACCCGCAAGCATATTAAAAGTCTGATCCGCCCCGCCGATTTCCATATCAACTCCCATCGCCACGCCATCATACCCCTGAAGCAAAGGATAAGTAAACTCGTGCAGACGAATAGGATCCTCATTTTTTATCCGACGCTCAAAAAGATCACGCGTCAACATTTGCTGAACAGTCATATTAGACATTAATTTAATAATATCTTCAAGCCTCAATTTGGAAAGCCATTCGCTATTGCGTTTAAACTGAACCCCGTTCTCGCCGCTAAAATCAATCAATTGCCCCGCCTGTTCTTTCCATCCCGCCATATTTTTTTCAATCTCCTCATCATTCAAAAGTTCCCTTGTCGTGTCTTTATCAGGATCACCAATCTTTGCGGTAAAATCTCCAATCAAAAAAATAACCTCATGCCCCAGCTCCTGCAATATCCTCAAAGCCCTTATCCCCATCGCATGCCCCACATGAAGATATTTCCCCGTCGGATCAAACCCTTGGTAAATTCGCAGTCGCTCACCGGACATTAATTTTTTCCTCAAAGCATCCTCAGTCGGATAAATCTTCTCCACCCCGCGGGTTAAAAATTTGTCTATTAATTTTTTGTCAGTTGATATTTTCATAAGAATAAGTCTATAAAGTCTTTAAAGTCAAAAGTCTATAAAGTCTTTATGAGACTAGATAATTTTTTTAAAATTTTCGCCCCGCAATAATATATTTAAAACGAGGCATCTCCTCCTCATTAATATTTATTTTCTCCTATCTTCAATAATTTCAATATCACAAAGCGCTTTCAGTTTGTGATAAACATTTCTTTCAATCTCAATTTTAACCGGTGCTTTGACTGTTTTCACATCTTTTCCGCAAGTAAATTCAGCTTCGCCTTTGACTAAATATAAACA
The DNA here is from genome assembly GCA_043816765.1 of bacterium. GTDB lineage: Bacteria > Patescibacteriota > Patescibacteriia > JBDRHN01 > JBDRHN01 > JBDRHN01. The sequence goes on from JBDRHN010000017.1 coordinate 1,897, forward strand.
TTCGCAATCATCATGGCAATGATCTGCGCTTATTGTTCCTTTTTTCCGCGAGAGAAATTTTACAGCGCCGCAATCATACATAATTCCTCTTTCGTCGGATTTAATTATTTTAATATTTTTTATGTTCATATTCACAAACTATTTAATCTCTCTTTAATGATCGCAATTAATTCCTGCTCGCTATTATACACACCATGGCGGGAAAATACTAAAATTTCACATTCATCATTTTCTTTTAATTTAAAAATAACTCTATAACCATCCGACTTCCCGCATCTTTCTTTCAATGGTATAACCCTTGCTTTATAAACTTTACTATCGCCAAACCCGGAAAACATTTTAATGCCAGGAGTCTCGCGCAAGCCCTTTAAACAAAAAAGACGCTCCCATGCCTCCAGTGAATCTTGCGGCGCGGGAAAACGTCTCAACTTTTTAAAATCTTTTTGAACTAGTTCGTGCCGAAGAATCTTCATATTTATACATTCATCTCGCCATATTTATTGCGATAATATGCTAAATTATAATCAATAACATCATTTGGTTTGGTTGCAATCCACGGAGCTTCGCCATGGCTTGCGTTTTTCATTTCCGAACCTGAAAATTTTTCCCACTTGTCAGCTATTTCTTCCATCATTAAAAGCTCCTCTTTCGTAAAAAGTTTAAAATTAAATTCTTGCAGAGGCGATATGTGGTGTTGATCATTATACCCCGCTCCAATTTTCTTTTTAGTTATTTTTATCTCTTTGCCATTCATCTCTTTTAAAATTTTTTCCGCCATACGAGGCACCGGACCATTTTCAAAACGCAAATATTCATCGCCTGTTATTGATTTTTCGTATTTCTCAAAAAAATCAAAATCAAGGAAGTATAATAATTTCATCATTTTCAACTTCCCCAAAGTGTTATTTTGCACCTTATTAGCAAAAAATAAAATAACATTCTTATATTTTTCTTCATTAATTTTAACCATATATCTTTATTATACTATAAAAAATTAATTTTTACACTATTTATCCAATATACTCAAACCGAGAAACTTCCTCCCCGTCAAACTCAACCTTTCCCAAAAACAACTCAACAGGCCTCGTCCACAAAGACTTATCCCCAAATTCATCGCAGTTATAAAGCCCCCTGTAAATCACCACATCCGCCAACGTTTCACTGTCTTTTCCCACTCCAATAACCTCATACTCTTTACCTTTATAGTGCCGATATTTTCCGGGTTTGATTTTAGATTCTATATTACCCGATTTCTCGGCTCATACGCAATTTAACCAATAATAACAATCGTTAAAAATTTTCAAACTCCATAATTCACCTTGCCCAAACAAACCCTGTCATTCCAAAAAATTTTTTCTGTGGAATTAAATAAACCAATTAAAACAGAATAATATCG
>JBDRHN010000018.1:0-4446 GCA_043816765.1 bacterium
CGATATTATTCTGTTTTAATTGGTTTATTTAATTCCACAGAAAAAATTTTTTGGAATGACAGGGTTTGTTTGGGCAAGGTGAATTATGGAGTTTGAAAATTTTTAACGATTGTTATTATTGGTTAAATTGCGTATGAGCCACATTTTCCCCATCAGAGGAAGTTTCTGTGGAATATTCCAAATATCGGTTATCGCCTTCTGTAAGTAAACCGAGCAACTCATAACGATCCACTTCTTCGTAATTTTGCGCATCCTTTTTTTCAAATGTTGGTATCTCAGGCATAATTTTATTGTTAGTTAATAATAATTTAATTATATCACAAGTTATTCCGACCCCGAAAATTGCCAAAAAATTAAAATATAAAATGAGAGAGATTTTTGACTATTTCCGATAACGTTTCTGAGTATCCGAAGTTTTTTGCCGGATTTGCTCATCAATACGTACATTCTAGCATTTTCGTTTATTTGTTGGAAGTCGTTCAAATTCACGCATTCGTAGGCAAAAAATTTGGGTGGAACAAAATGGACAGTCCTTTAAAAATAATTGAGTCCATTTTGTGGAACCGGATACTCAGTGTTATACGCTGTAATTTTTTTATCTCGTTATTATATTCGCCAAACGTTTAATTCAGCACTAGAAAATCTAAATTTTTGTTTTGGAAAAATGGAAGAGGGGAACTAAAGGGGTGAATTCCATTTTTTCAAAACTCCTTATTCAAATTCCTCAAAATCATCCCACATTCCCTTAAAACTTCCATCTTTCTTCATGCCATTTGTTATTTCAATCTTACCAGTTCTAAAATTAAAAGAGATATCTATTCTTTGAACTGATTTTTTGTCACTTTTTTCAATATAAATCATTTTGGTAAATGTGGCTTTTCCTTCCAAGTTTCTTTTTTGATGTTCGTTGGCTACTATGTAGTTTTCTATATCCTGCTTAAATTTAGATTCTATTAATTTTGCATCATTACTTTCATTAAAACGGGACAATAGTTGATTAACCTCTTCAAATGATTGAGTATATTTAATATCAGAAACCAATTTATGATATTCTCGAGAATTTGAGATATATTCCTCAAGTATTTGAGTGTTATCTTTTCTAAAGGTAGGATAGAAATTTTCGAGAGGATTTTCATTAAATGTTTGTTGTTCTATTGTTGACATAATTGTTTTTAGTTAAAAAATAAAATAATTGTTTTTTTTGTGGAGGAACGGAACAAAAAGCACCTTATTTCCCCTTTTTTAAAATAGAAAAAAATTTAGATTTTCGTCGTTGATATTTACACCAAGCTTTATTTTAGCACAGGATAAAAAAATTATGGCGTCTAACTCGTTATTATCCAAACTTTTTATTTTTTAACAACATAATTTTGTATGTTATCTAAATTTATTTTCATTCACTCCCCAAGCTCCACCTCAATAATCCTCTCAAACTCATCCAAATCCGCCGCGCCGGGGATTTCTTGTTGGTTGATATAAAAATGCGGAGTGCCTGTGATGTTTAAGTCTTCCGCTTCTTGAATGGTTTTTTTAATTCGCGGCATCATAGTTTCGTTTGCAAGACAGTTGGAAAAATTATCAGTATTCAAGCCAAGTTCTTTCGCGAAGTTTATCAGCATATCATTTGTGAAATAATCTTGATTTTCAAAAAGAAGATCATGATATTCCCAAAATTTATCCTGCTCGCCGGCGCAGAGGGCGGCTGAGGCGGCTACCTCCGCGGTTGCGTGAAGCTGTTTTATCGGCAGACTTTTCCAGACAAGTCTGATTTGATTGGGATATTTAATAAATAATTGCGCTAAGGTTTGTTGAACTTGCGCGCAATAGGCGCAGTTAAAATCAGAGTATTCTATGATAGTTATCGGCGCGTCTTGTTTTCCAAGCTGAGGATCTATAAAAGAAATCGGGGGATGCATAATTTTTTGACGTTGCGGCGCTTTTGTTACAAACAAGTTGGGATTTTGCTGAGTGTTGTTTTCTGTAATAATTTTATTGTTGTCGTCTGCTGTTGGATTAGTTGTTTGTTCGCTGTTATCTGAAAGAAAAAATATCGCGCTAAAAACAATAGACACTAGTCCAAGAATTATTAAACCAGTTGCTCCGTAGATAAATATTTTTACTTTTGGATTGGTTTTTTCTTTTTGGATTGTTTTTGGTTTGGATGTGGCTTTTTGCATTGTTGTTTTTAACTATGATTTTTTTGATTTAATGATGGGCTATGATTGATTTATCGTATTATATTATAAAATATTTTACCAATTCAGGGAAACTTGAAAAAGTTAAACATTTCTTTTTTGTTTCTCCAAACCCATAGGAAACGTAAGCAAATTCCACTTGCGCCAGTTTTGCCGCTTCTTGATCTCCAACTGTGTCGCCTATATAAATTGGATTTTTCAGGAAGTATTTGTTTTTAAGGTTTGCGATCATTTCATTTTTCGGAGCGCCTGACATCTCACAGCAGTCAAAGTCTTTAATATATTTTTCTAGCCCAGAAGATTTTAGAAAAGCCTTTAAATACCATGTTAGGCAGTTGCTAACAATAAACAGCGGGAATTTTTTTGATAATTTTTTTATGCCATCCGCAACCTCATCATCATATAAAATTCCTCCTTCGCTCTCAATAATTTTTTTCTCATTAGAATCTAATGTTTCAAAGAATGTTGGGTATTTTTTAAAATTGGGAAATAAAATTTCAACACATTCTTTGTGGGGTTTTCCTGTTACTTTTTCTATTTCTTTTACGGTAATTTTTTTTGAAATTCCCAATTCTTCCAGCCCTTTATTCCAGCCTTTTGTGGTTGAAGCAGAGGCGTTCCAAAGCGTTCCGTCTAGGTCAAAAATTATGGCGTCGTTCATGGTGTGTTTAGTTAATTATAAGAGAAATGGTGTGTTTTACCCTTCCCCAACCCCTCCGCGGGAGGGGAGTTGCGACTTGCGTGGTTTTTGATTTTTATTTCAAATTAATTTTTGATATTTGTCCCGTATTAACATCTGTATAATAAAGAGTTCTTCCATCTCCAGAAACCATAATGTTTTGTATGGTGGCATTTTGTTCGGGGATGGCGATCATTTTTTTTACGCCTGTTGTTAAATTTATTTCATACAGATTGTCAGGAGTGGAATTTGCAATTTCAGGAAATAATCCGCTTCCTTCTTCTAGTGTTTGAGGAACAGCGCAATATATTTTTGTATTTGAGCTGAATGCGCATTTGGACGACCAAGTGTTAAGCCCCAAAGGCTGGCGGCCGGATCCTATGCTTTCTCCATCTGCTTGCGTGATCCAAAGCATCGGATTGTAATTGGTTTCTGAACTATAGACACTATATAATAGATGGCTTCCCGCAGGGGACCACGCGCTTTCAAAACCGCGACCTTTAACTGCGGCTGATTTGAAGTTTTCATTATTTGTGCCGATGAAATAGACGTCTTGACTTTCAAGACCGCTTCCTTCCGCATAAGTGGCGATAATTTTTCCGGTTGGCGACCAAGTGGGTTCTACTTTGGCGTAATTATCGCCCATTGGTTCAATACGACGAGCGCCCGATCCGTCGGCATTGGCTATTGCGAGCCATCGCGTGTCGCGGTCAATTCCCATGCTTTTTGTAACAATTTCTTCGCCATCGGGAGAGAAGTCAAATCCTTCCCAATGTTTTGGAATAGTATATTGTTTTTCTGTTTGAAAATCATACATTATTTTTGACTGATCGGGGTATTCTATAATCGCCTTACTGGTATCTTTTGACCAGTAAGTTTTTTCCACATCATAAAATTTTTTATCGGAAAGTTTGGTGATTTTTCCGTTTGAACCTATTTTATAAAAATAATTGTCGCTGGTGTCATAGTAGGTCATATCTTTTCCATTGATTGACATGGTCGCGTCTTTTGTTGATGTTGATACCACTTTTTGAACTTTTGTTATTCCGCCTTGCGCCTTTTCCGCCGACTGAACCGTTGTTGAAACAGGCGCGTTAATATTTGACGCTGGAAGCTGACCTAAAATATCAGAACTAACTACTGGAATATTAACATCGCTTCCTGCCGGCGGTAAAACTCCTATCGCGGCATCTTCGCCCACATTGATAATTTCTGCCGGCGCGGCTCTGAAAAAAAAGAACCACAAGAGAAAGCCGAATAATAAAATTGAGCTTAAAAAGGCGATTACTAAGAGAATTTTTTTAATGGGAAGTTCCATAGGAAGTCTATAAAGTCCGTAAAGTCGAAAGTCTATAAAGTCAAAAATTTAATTTGTTTTTTAAGAGGCCGCGGTTAGACGAGAATAATTATATTTTTATATACTTAGTTAGCGTGTAAAAACACCTTCATTTTTTGGCTAAAATATGCTAAAGACAACAAAGATTATGCCAAACAAGCGGGTGTTAAACATATCAGTTTGCCAAAAAATGCAAGACAATGCAAAATATCTGTCAACGTAAATAATTAAAATTC
>JBDRHN010000019.1:0-8413 GCA_043816765.1 bacterium
TTATCTGAATGGAATCTTAAAACCGAAACCCTAAAAGTTTTATTTGAAAAAGAACAAAAGAAAAAAATTATTAAAAAAATTAAATTTAAAATTAATAAAAGGTCTAGAATGGGTGCTCTCATTTCATACGAACCTTAACCATTAGCCATTAGACTACCCTTTCTTAAAAAGATGAAAGCCAAAAATGGGTACTTAACAAAATTATTGTCAAAGATCAAAAAACATCCTCCATATTTTGAGTATACGCCCCCCCCCCCAGAAATGTCAAATGAATGAAAAAATACTATGCAAATTTACCCTCCCAAAATTTTACCCTCCCAAAAATTGCCTAAAAACCCATTTTAAGTTAGAATTAAAACAACTTAAAGAAACAAACAAACCAAATGCAACTAACTTACGAAAATCAAGAAAAGACCCGTCTAGACAAATACCTCACCGAACAATATCCCAACACCTCCCGTTCGCAAATTCAAAAAACCATCAAAAACGGCGGGGTTTTGGTTAATGGCGAAAAGTTGTAATGCATCCGCATGGATACTTATCGCAGATTTTATTCGCCCGAGCGGCATGGTCCGCATGCGAGAGGAATGATTGCGGCTTATCCGCAATTGGAGCAGTCATTTCCGGAGTTCAACGAAATTTTTATTCACAATTCGCCCATCTTGACAAAAATTTTAATTATGATATTCTGTTTTATGGACAAAACAATATCTATATAATTCTGTTTTACTAACAAAACAACTATGAATAACCAGCAAATACTAATTGAACTCATAGAAGAATGGAACAAAGATTTTATACCTTCTGACCTCAAAGAAAGGGATTTTGATTATGGAATGCTGGATTTCAAAAACAAAGCGCTGATTTTGGTAGGACTAAGAAGAAGCGGGAAAAGCTACTTAATGTTTCAGATTATAAAAAAAATATCCGAAAAAAATCCAAGATCAAATCTTTTGTATATCAATTTTGAAGATGAAAGGCTCTTAAACGCGGATATTTCGCTTTTAACCGAAATTCTTCCAGCAATTAAAACAAATTTTGAAATAGACGAAAAAAAACCGCTGTATTTATTTTTGGATGAGATTCAATCTATCAAGGGCTGGGAAAAATGGGCAAGAAGAATTCTTGATAAAGAAAAAAATGTAAAAATCGTTATAACCGGCTCTTCTTCAAAATTATCCAGCGCGGAAATTGCTACCGAAATGAGGGGGCGAAGTATTGCATATTTTGTTCATCCTCTGTCTTTTAAAGAATTTTTGAATTTTAAAAAAATAGATATTCCTGAAAATTTATCAGCGCATCCTGATAGGTTTAAAATACAGAAGGCTTTTAAAGAATATCTGCTATGGGGCGGGCTTCCGGAAATTGTTTTGCTTAATAAAAAACGGGATAAAATTATTGTGCTTCAAGAATATTTTAATACCATCATTAATAAAGAGATAAAAGAACGCCACAATATAGAAAATCAAGCGGCTCTTGATGCTTTGCTGAAGCTTCTGGTTTCAAATTTTGCATCCCTTGTCTCGCTTAGCAAGTTGCATAAGATCATGGCATCAATCGGCATAAATGTCGGAAAAAATACCTTGGCTGATTACTTGATTTATATCAAAGAATCTTTTTTTATAGATTTTATTGAAATTTTTTCTTACAATATTAAAAATAAACTGCAATATCCAAGAAAATCTTATGTTGCCGATGCGGGTTTTATAAGGGCATTATCAAGTAAAACCGACTTAGAAAAGGGTCGTCTTTTAGAAAATTTAGTTTTTAACACTTTAAAAAGAAAAAGCCAAGAAATTAATTATTTTCAAGATGTCGGAGAAACTGATTTTTTATTAAAAAATTTGCTTAAAATTACGGAAACAATACAAGCGACTTGCAATCTTAATGATCATAATTCAAAAAGAGAAATAGATGGGTTGCTGGAAGCTATGCGAAAATTCAGCTTAAAAGAGGGGCTGATTATTACGGAAAATACTCAAAAAGAACTTAAATATAAGATTGATGGCAAAAAAGTTAAAATTAAAATAATGCCGATTTGGCAGTGGCTGCTGGAAGTTTAAATATGAATACTCTCCCTGCTTGACAACTCTAATTTTACCTAATATACTGGTTTGTAGTAGGTAAAATTTTAAAATTATACCTACTACGAGTATAAATAATAGGTAAAATTATAAAAAACTATGGAAAAACAGGAAATTATAAAAATATTGGACGATTGGAACTTCTGGCAAAAAGACTTAAACACAGGGATTTTCAGAGACGTTTATGTAAACAAAATTGAATCTTTTATTGAAACAGGAATGATAGTTGCGATTACGGGTGCTAGAAGAAGCGGAAAATCTTTTATTATGCGGCAAGCGGCAAAAAAATTAATGGAAAAAGGGGTTGAAAAAAATCGTATTTTGATTGTTAATCTTGAAGATCCGCGTTTTACAGGATTAGATTTGAAATTTTTGGATGAAATCTACGAAACATACTTAGATTATCAAAAACCGAAAGAAAAGCCTTATATTTTTTTAGATGAAATTCAAGAAGTGAAAAATTGGGAAAAATGGCCATTGATGATCAAAGAGCTTGAAAAAGCTTATATTGCCGTTTCGGGATCAAATGCGCATCTTTTGAGCAAAGAGCTCGCAACCCTTTTAACCGGAAGGCGGCTGGATGTAGAAATTTTTCCATTATCTTTTGCAGAATTTTTAAATTTTAATGATCTTCAAATAGATAAAAATAACATTTCTTATCAAGAAGAAAAAATAAAGAAAATGCTTGGATATTATTCTGAAAACGGAGGATTTCCCGAAATCGCATTTAAAGAAAATAAGAAAGAATTTTTGGTTTCTTATTTCAACGATCTCTTAAAAAAAGATTTATTCGGAAGGCATAATATTAGAAAAACGGAAAAATTTAAAAGTTTAGTCAAATTTTATTTGAGCAATATTACATCTCCGATAACCTTCAACTCTTTAGGAAAAACTTTTGAAATTTCAGATGAAACCATTGAGAAATTTTCAGGATACTTGGAAGAGATTTATTTAACGATATTTTTAAAAAGGTTTTCTGTGAAAGTAAAAAACCAAGAAAAAAGTCCGAGAAAAGTTTATGCCTTGGACACAGGTCTTTCTAACGCGGTTGGATTCCGATTTAGCGAAAATTTGGGCATTCTGGATGAAAATTTAGTTTTTATTGAACTGCTGCGAAGAAAAAATTTTGATTTGAATCTTGAAATATATTATTGGAAAGATGCATACGGAAAAGAGGTCGATTTTGTTGTTAAAAACAATCTGGAAATAAAAGAACTTATTCAGGTTTGCCATAATTGCAATGATGAAAAAACAAAAAAGAGAGAAGTGAGCGCGCTTTTAAAGGCTATGGAAGAATTGAAAATTAACAATGGTACGATAATTACTAATGGCAAAAAAGATCAAGAAAACGAAGAAAAAATCGGGGACAAAATAATAAAATACAAGCCGCTTTGGAAGTGGCTGTTGAAAGTTTAAAATAAATTAGCGAAAAAAATTTTTATTCAGAGTCAGCAAAGAAAATTGCGAGAAAAGAGCTTGAGGATAGAAAGAGAGAGTTTTAGGTGCTGGACACCCAGCGGGGTGTCCAGCACCTTTACTTCCGCTCCGCCACAGTCTCTCCGCACAGGACTGCGGCGAGGGAATGAGATAATATTTAGTTTTATTGTCGCTTGGAGTTTGAAATTAAAAAAATAAATAATGTATTGACAAGTTATTAATTTTGCATTACAATAAAATTATTATTTATTAAGAGTTTAAAAAAAATATATGATAAAAACAAACGATCAAATACAAGTGAGGGTTGATTCAAAAATAAAAAAAGAAGTGCAAAAAATTTTAGAAAATTTAGGATTGGATATTAGCACTGCTGTTAAAATGCTATTTAAACAGATTATAAATACAGGCGGATTGCCTTATGAAATAAGAGACGAAAATGGATTTACCCTTAAAAAGAAGCAGGAATTAAAGCAAGCAATCATTGAAGCTAAAACAAGTTCTAAGTCTTTTGGTTCCGCGGATGAATTAATAAAAGATGCTTTATCTTAATTAGATTTTATGTATATTTTAAAATATTCTAAAAGTTTTAAAAAAGATTTGAAAAAATATGCCAAGAATAATTTAGAGGTGATTGAAGAATTAAAAAAAGTTTTAAATTTATTAATATTAGAAAAAAGGATTGATGATAAATATAGAAATCATCGATTGAAAGGAGAGTTGAAGAATTGTTTTGAATGCCATATTAAGCCAGATGTCTTATTGATTTATAAAATTGAGAAACAAGAATTGATTATTTTATTATTAAGAATCGGTTCGCATTCTGATTTATTGTCGTGAAAACTGGTAAAGAAAATTGCGAGAAAAAAGCTTGGGGATAGGAAAAGAGAATTTTGGACACCGGACACCCAGCGGGGGTTTTACTTCCGCTCCGCCGCAGTCTCTCCGCAGAGGACTGCGGCGAGGGAATGAGATAAGATTTAATTTTATCAATACCTTATCTTTCCACTATTTCAAAAAATATGGCAAATCGGTTCGGCGAATTTTTCTAAGTTTACTATTTTGTATTTTCATCTAAAAATTATAGCACAAACATACAACCCTGAGTATGAATTGCTTAAAAACCCATTTTAATATAGAATTAAAAAATCAATCTTAAAGACGCAAACCAACTATATGAAAATAACTTACGAAAGCGAAGAAAAGACTCGTCTAGACAAATACCTCACCGAACAATATCCCAACACCTCCCGTTCGCAAATTCAAAAAACCATCAAAAACGGCGGGGTTTTGATTAATGGGAAGAAAACTACTGTTCATCATTTTTTGAAATGCGGAGATGAGATAGAGATGAAAGTTAATTTTGAGGAGAAAAAAGAGGAAAAAAATGTTGAGGTAAAGCCGAATAAAAATGTTAAACTTGATATAATTTCCGAGACCGATGATTATTTGGTGATCAACAAACCCGCGGGAATGTTGGTTCACCCGACAGACAAAAACGAAGATGACACTTTGGCCAACGGACTTTTGGCTTATTTTCCGGATATTAAAAATGTGGGGGAAGATGTTTTACGCGCTGGCATTGTTCATCGGATTGATAGGGATGTTTCGGGCGCTTTGGTTGTTGCCAAAACCCAAAAAATGTTTGAGCATCTTAAATCGCAATTTCAAAATAGAGAAATAAAAAAAATATATCTGGCTTTGGTATACGGAAAACTTTCGGACTCAAGCGGAAAAATTGATTTTCCTATCGGCATCAATAAACATATCGGAAAAATGGCGGCTCGCTCAAAGACAACTGACATAGAATCAAAGTCCGCGGTTACGTTTTATGAAGTATTGAAACAATTTCAGCATTACGGATTTTTGAAAATTGAAATAAAAACAGGCCGCACGCATCAAATCAGAGTTCATCTGAACGCCTTGGGTTATCCTGTTGTTGGAGATGAAATTTACCGGCCAAAAAACTTGAAAACCAGAGTAAATTTAGATAGAATATTTTTACACGCGCATATTCTTGGGTTTAACGATCTTGACGGTGAGTGGAAAGAATTTACGTGCGAAATGCCGGAAGAATTGAAGGGGTTTTTGGAAAAATTAAGTTAGTATTTAGTATTTGGTATCTTGTATTTAGTATTTAAAATTTTGGTAAAATACTAGATACCAAATACTAAATACAAAATACTATAAAAATATGAACAACAGACTTTTCATAATTTCCGGTCCTTCCGGCGCCGGGGAGGATACTGTAATAAAAGGGTTAAAGAAACATTTTAAAATCATCCGCGTGGTTACTACCGTCACAAGGGAAAAGCGAAAAGGCGAGAAACAAGGAGAGCCGTATTATTTTATTTCAAAAGAAAAATTTGAAGATGGGATTAAAAAGAGGGAATTTGCCGAATATGCAGATGTTTACGGCTTTTTGTACGGAACTACTTTTAAAGAACTGGAAAGGGTGGAAAAAGAATGTGAAAAAAATAATAAAATCGGGTTTTGGAAAATTGATTGGCAGGGTGTAAAAACAGTAAAAAAACAGTTGCCGAACATTATTTCAATATTGATTGAGCCGCTATCTATAAAATCATTGGAAAAAAGATTGATAAAACGGGGGCAAGATTCGCTTCCTGTTATTCAAAAAAGACTTGTTGCGGCTAAAATATGGCTAAAACACAAAGATATTTATGATTATAGGGTTTTGAACCGCGATGGCAAAATAGATGAGGCGGTTGAAAAAATCGCTAAAATTATTAACGGCATTTAGAGCGTATATTGTCAAGGCCATTTAGAGCGCATATTTGACAAAATAATCGTGATAATGTATTATTTTGACAAATTTAACTAGTCAAATTTGGTTTTTTATATTTTAAATTAAATATGTTTGTTATAATTAAAAGATAAATAAAACAATATGGAAGAATACAAGAAAGAACCAAATACTGAAAATGCGGGAAAAGAAACATCCGTAAAAGAAAAAAATTTGTCAGCCGGCGAGGAGGAAAAAAAGGCAGAGACGCAAAATCTTGTGTCTGAGGATGGCGCAAAAAAAGAAAATTTCGCAGAGGCGCAAGATATTGCGCCTGAAGATTCTAAGGATGCTGAAAAAAAAGAGGATTCTGCGTCAAAAGAAGAAGAAAAATCAATTGACAAAGTTGAAGAAAAGCAGGATGAAAATGTTGGGAAAGAAGAAGAATCAGCCCAACCTGCCGCTGAAAAAATAGCGGAAAATATTAAATCTGAAAAAATCTACTCCAATGTTGTTGCTGGCGCTAATGTAAAAATTCATCAAAAAATTAAAGAAAAGAAAGGAAAAGAAGAAAAAGAGAGAATTCAAATTTTTGACGGAATTGTCTTGGCGCGCAAAGGCGGAAGTTCTGCAGGCGCGACTATTACGGTGCAAAAAATTTGCAAGGGCGGATTTGAGGTAAAAAAAATTTTTCCGCTTCATTTGCCGACAATTTCTAAAATAGAAGTGGGAAGACAGGCAAAAGTAAGAAAAGCTAAGCTTAGTTTCTTGAAAAGAACTTACAAGAAAAAGCTGAAATATTAAAACACAAGAGCATGAAAACATTAAAACATAAAAACAAATTGTTTTAATGTTTTAAGGCTGAAAGCCGTGTGTTTTTATGTTTTCATGAAACAGGCTGAAGTGGCGGAACTGGCAGACGCGCTGGCTTGAGGGGCCAGTCCCGGTTTTTCGGGGTGGAGGTTCAAGTCCTCTCTTCAGCACACACGATATTAAAACACTAGAACATTAAAACATAAAAACAAATTTGTTTTAATGTTAGGACTTCCGCATTTGCGTAAAAATACCTGTCATTCTGAGCGACTTTTACCGCAAAAATGAAAAACAAAAAAATCTTGATAATTGCATGAAATATTAAAACTGAATTAACAATATTTTTTCTTTATAAAATGTATTGCAAAAAGCCGTTCAGAATGACAGGGGGGTGCGGAAGTCCTAAATGTTTTAATGCCTCATGGGCGCTTAGCTCAGTTGGTTAGAGCGCCTCGTTTACACCGAGGAGGTCAGGGGTTCGAACCCCTTAGCGCCCACACATAAGTTTAATTTGAAAAATATGGCAATATTAGTAAGAATATTTTTTGGCGGTTTGGGGTTTGCTCTGGGATTTTATTTGGTTGCCAAAACCGAGTGGTGGTTAAATACATTCGGCCGCATTCAATGGGCAGAACAACATCTTGGCACATCGGGCGGAACAAGGCTGATGTATAAGCTGATTGGACTTTTAATTATTTTTTTCGCTTTTATATATATTACCGGTTTCGGACAATCTTTTGCGCTATGGGCTCTTAGTCCGCTGATGAAACACATGAAATAATTAATTTTTTAATTTAGAAAAGTTTTAATCCGTTGGTTGACGGATAAAATTTGTTATTTAAAATTTAACAATGAGGGGGCCTGTAGCTCAGCTGGCTAGAGCACCTGCTTTGCAAGCAGGGGGTCAGGAGTTCGAATCTCCTCAGGTCCACAAAAAAATAAAAAATCGTCATTTCAAAATGGCGGTTTTTATTTTGTTTGAAAAAATTAATTATGAGGTGGTTTTTGTTATGGCTCCTTCAACATCTTTTTCCAAAGAATCTCCCACCATCATTATAGAATACCTATCATCGCCCAAAGCATTTTTGGTCTCTCCACTTAAATTATCCAAATTAGAAATTTGAGCCAGAGTGTCCCAAAGGTCAAAAAGGATTGCTTTGTATTGCGGCATAAAAAAATTATTTATGATTAGGTTTACTCAATAGACTTGTTGCGTAATAATTTACTACTGCAATTTCCATATTTTGGCAAATTTATCCAAAAATTTTTTCGCCAATATAAGCATATTTCCTCAAAAATTTTTGAATAAATTTACTCAAAATCTGAAAATTTCGTTACA
>JBDRHN010000020.1:0-13339 GCA_043816765.1 bacterium
ACTACTGCAATTTCCATATTTTGGCAAATTTATCCAAAAATTTTTTCGCCAATATAAGCATATTTCCTCAAAAATTTTTGAATAAATTTACTCAAAATCTGAAAATTTCGTTACATAAATTATTACGCAACAAGTCTAATAAAGAAAATAGGGGTTTGGTGGCTCAACAAATAACTACTATGGAATTTAGTGGACCATTACCTCCACCATCTATACTTGAAAAATATAATCAAATTATTCCTAATGCGGCAGAGAGAATTTTAGTTATGGCTGAAAAGCAGTCACAGCATAGGCGGGAGTTAGAAGTAAAAGTAACCAAGGCAGATATCTTGGATGGTAGAATGGGTATAATCTGCGGTTTAATAATTGGGTTGGCTGGTATGGTTGCTACTGTTCTTATCTCATTATATGGGCAACCTATTATGGGGGGGGGTAATGGGTGTTGGAACACTTGTTTCACTGGTTGGAGTATTTGTTTATGGATCCAAACAGAAAAGAGATAAAAAAAATATATAAATAAATTTTACTACTATAAAAAAGCACTTCTTAATGTTTTGTTATTAAGCGGTGTTTTTTTGTTTTAACTTTTTTTCTTCCTCCCCATCATATTTTTTAGCCGCCTCCCAAGCCAGTTCGTAAATTTTTTTCTCCGCTTTGGCGATTTCGTCGCTTTCGGTAACGACGCCAAATTTTTCTGCTAAATCTATATAAGAAACCTTATTGTCATAAATATAGATTTCTGGAGTAATGGCGTATTTCTCTCTCGGCATCAGTCGCACTTCCCGCAAAAATTTTTTTTGCACTTTTTTCAAATGAAATCCGTAAGGCTCGGCTGTGGCAATAGAACGGATAAAAATATTATTTTGGGCTCGGCGTATAAAATATTGTTCCGCATAATCACCCATTATATCTTTTAATTTTTCCGTAGACGTGTAAGAGCGGATATGTTTTTCTTTGCAAAGCAAGCTGTCTTCATAAATATTTTTTAATCCATCAATGCCTTCATAATAACGAACGGTCGGTTTGGACGTTGGTTTTTGGTAAATCGCTCTAAGTTCTGGAATTATTTTATTAATCTGACTTAGTCGTTCTTGCCACTCTTTTGTTTGTTTAGCAACATAATGCGAAATTATTTCAGGATCATTGGCGCTATATAAAACCCGCTTTCTTTTTTGGGTCAGTCCTACTAATCCTTTTTGTTGCAACGATTCAAGCACAAAATAGCCGGTGGTGCGATTGACGCCGGCTTGTTTGGTGACACTAATTACGGTTTGCGGTCCGAGTTCTAAAAGTGTTTGATAAACTTTGGCTTCTTTGTCAGAGAGGCCGAAGTTCTGAAGTGAAATTGACATAAATTTTCTTATTTTTATTCTCTTTATTTTAACATCTATTCAAAAATGTGTCAATATAAATCAACATTTTATTTAAAATAATTATTAAATTTTATTTTTATATCTAATATTAGTTAAAAAGATAATCAATAATGTTGGTGGTTATTGACATTGTTTTTAATAAATGATGAGGTGTAAACAATAGAGTTTTAGTTTATTAACAATTTAATCTGCCGTTGAACGACGGCAAGGAGAGAGGAAAAATGAAAGAAGATAATGATAATTTAGATTTGGAAGATTTGGATGAATTTTTGGAGGAGATTTCTTTAAAATCTTCTGAAGAAATTTTAGAGAGGATAAAAAAAGTGCTGTCATCAAAAGAAGACAGCACAGCAAAATACCTTTTTATTTCCGTGGCAAATGATGAACTGTTGTCACGGCTTTTTCCTCCTCCTTCAATAAAGGAAGAGGAAATTAAACAGAAGTTGAAGGAAGAGTTGGACATCAGGTGGTGTCCGTACTTAAATAGGGATGGGGACAGTATGACGTGGGATCTTTTCTGTCGCAAGTGTCTACGCAAGACTTGCGACAGACAAAAAAGGGGGAGATAGCTCCTCACTTCATTCTCAGCAGTTGGAAGATTCAATTTCAACTGCTGGGATTTTTTTTATTTTACTTTCTCTCTCGTCACAAAATCTAAAAAATTATCTTTATTTATTACATCAATCGAGCTATCTATATATGCGTCTAAAAATACCTTTGGGATGCGCACCTTATTTTTATTCCATTTAAATTCATGGCCTTTTAATTTCCCTTTACCCTCCTCCAGATAATCAATTTCTTGTTGTTGGTATATTTTCCAAAAATATTATTAGCCTAATTACATATAAATTGAGCTGCTGCGGTAGCCTAAATTGAATAATTTCTCGCAAATGATATAATTTTTATTTTTTTATATTTTCTTCCTCAACATCGTCCCAACAGCAATATCTAATTTTTTATCAATGCTCACAATGGCGGTCTTATTATTTCCACCATGAATTTCTTTTAGGTCTTCACCTGTTTTGGCGTCTTTTAAATTGTTTAGTTTTATTTTTATATTTTTTCCTGTTGGAGTGATGAATTCAATGTTGTCGCCTAGATATAGCGCGTTGTGAATTTTGATGTGTAGTTTAGTTTGTTGCCCGTCAAACCCCTTTACCCCGTTGGATAATTCGTCATATCCAACGGGGCGAGCCCCCCTTGTCAGGGTGGCTTTTATAACCTCGCCAACAAACTGCCAATCGCATTCTTTGTGGGATTGTTCAAAATTGTGCTCGCATTTTTCTTCTGAAAATAAAAATCCGGTTGTGTATCCTCTGTTTGTTATTTTTTCTAATTCTTGTTTGCACCCTTTTGGGGGAATGTAATTATTGTCTATTGTCTGGCGGTAAAGTTTTGTTATCGCGGCGAGGTAATACGCGCTTTTTGTCCTGCCTTCTATTTTGAATGATGAAACTCCTGCTTTTGCTAATTTGTCTAAATATTCTATTAAGCACAAATCTTTTGAGTTTAAAACATAAGTTCCATGCTGGTCTTGGTCTATTATCACATCTTTTCCTATTTCGTCGGCTAAAGAAATTTTATATTGAGGAAATGTTTCCTTTTGCGTTGACGCGGGAGTCCTCTGCGGAGAGACTCCCTCGGAGCTGGAAAAAGGTGCTGGACACCCCGCTGGGTGTCCAGCACCTATAGTAGGGCGGGAAGAAGCTGGGGAAATTTTGTATTCTCTTCGGCAGGGCTGGGAACAACAGCCAAGATTCGCGCTTCGGTTTGTGAATAGTTTGCTTAAGATGCATCGTCCCGAATATGAAACGCACATCGCGCCGTGGACAAAACATTCAAGTTCTATTTTAGGAACTTTTTGATGAATTTCCGCAATTTCTTTCAGACTTGTTTCACGCGCCAAAACAATTCGTTTTACTCCCTGCTTTTCCCAAAATTTTGCCGCTTCAAAATTAACGCAGTTTGCTTGTGTTGACAAGTGAATATTAATTTTGGGCGCAACCTTTTTTGCTATTTGCAAAATCCCCGGATCAGAAATTATAAATCCATCTACCCCGATATTTTTATACTTTTTTATCGCTGTTTTAACTTTTGAAATGTGTGTATTGTGTGGATAAATATTTAAAGTTGCGTAAATTTTTTTATTTCTGGCGTGAGCGAACTCTGTTCCTTGTTTTATTTTTGCATAAGTAAAATTGTTTATTCTCGCACGCAGACTAAAATCGGGGACGCCCGCATAAATCGCGTCTGCCCCGAAAGTAAAAGCTGTCTTTAGTTTTTCTAATGTCCCTGCGGGGGAGATTAGTTGAGGAGTTTTCATATTTTTTTGGATTAGTTTAAATACACCCGCAGAGAGGGCTGACGTAGGAACGAAACAAACTTATTTTGTCCGTCTTATTTTGTAAAAGCGCCAAAGTTTAGTTAATATTAGTTTACCGCTTTTTTTTATTTAACAAAAAAGAGACCATCACCAGCCTCTTTTTATTTTTAGCAATTTGCTGCACCCAAAATCTTTACACATGAAATTCACTAGCTGAAAGCCGGATAAACCCGCGCGCAAAGATTCATGCTTGTCGCGGATGCAGAAAGTTGCTAAAAATTATGTTAAATATTAAAACTATTTTTAATGTAATAACTTATTATAGCAGATAAAAATAATTTGTCAAGAGAGGTATGTGGACGATGTGTGTAAAATTAAAATACCCCTATTAAATAGGTATTTTTTGAGCCGTTGTGGGGGATTGAACCCCAGACCTCGTCCTTACCAAGGACGTGCTCTGCCAACTGAGCTACAACGGCATTTATTAAATGAAACATCCGAATTCATGGAAACTTGGCTTCCGCAAACCATTCAATATTGTTCAATAAATTATTCTTGTTATTCTTCAAACTCCCGAATTCTTTTTTCCCAATAATCAATTTTTTGATTATCCGAATTATTTTTTTTTATTTTTTCTAATATATTTTTCGCAAAATCCGCCTTTTTTATTATCACACTCATCTCTAGCAACTGATTAAGCGCTTTGGGATTATTTTCCTCTATCTTTGCAGCTTCCAAAAAATTTTTCCAAGCATCATCATTTTTTCCTTGATATTGGTGCAGTTCCCCCAATTCTAAATAATATCGCGTTAATTTTGAATTTATCTCGGAAATATCTTTTTCTTTTTTGATTTCTTCTTGCCGTTTTTGTTTTGCTAAATTCAATAAATATTTCAATGTTTCGTTTGCCTTTTGATAATCCTTTTGTTGCCAGTACATTTTAGCCAAACCATCATAAGCGTCTAAATTTTTAGGATCCAAACTAATAATATTTATATAAAACCGTTCAGCGCGTATAAACTTGTTTTCTTGACCGGCTTCTTTTGCCTGTTCTAAAAATTTAGCAATTTTTGCGCCTGCTATTTCACGTTGCTCGGGAGACATAGCGAGTTGTTGCAAATGCCTTTCTTTTTCTAAAATTTTACTATAAATTTTCCAAAACCAGCTTGTAAAATTTAGCCAAAAAGGTCTAATGCTTGTTAGAACTATAGATTTTTTATCAACAAATTTATTTTTTAAACGGTTGGCAACAATCCTATTCCTTGTTGTTAATTGCTGTTCGCTTGGAATAATTTCAAGACGTATGGATGCTAATTGGGGGATTTTACTTAAAATTATATAAAAAATACCAAAAAAGCTGATAAAAAAAATTATAATTAAAATTGTGTCTATCATAATAAATAGTTTATATTTTAAGGAAAATTTTGTCAATAAAAAATAATTCTGGTTATAACTCAACTTTGGCGCTTTTCTAAAAATTTATTTTGCAAAAGCGCCAAAGTTTAGTTATAATAATAATATGCTTCAAGCAAACAAAAAAGACGCCGAAAAACTTTACAATATTATTTTAGACTGTTCAACTTGGTTGCAAAGCAAAAAGATTGATCAGTGGAGCAAGCCGTATCCCAAAGAATTATTTTCAAAAAATGTTTTTTTGGGAATACCTTTGACAAGAGCGATTAAAGAAGGAAAATTTTATAGTAATTTTGTTTTTCAAGACAAAAAAAGCAATGCTATATTGTCGCAAATAAGATTATTTGATTCAAAGAGGTTGTCTTATCCAATAGGCAGAATGAGCAAAGGCGATTATAATAAAGCAAAAGAAAAACTCATTGAGTTGATTCAATGAGTTTTTCTTTTACTCCCCGAAGGAAGAGAGGACTATGTGTCCATTTATGTTAATAACATACTATTTTTTTAATAAAATGTCAAATATTCCTCAAACAACTAAATCCCGTGTTGAAAAACTTCATGATATTATTAATGAACATCGTTATAAATATCATGTGCTTGATGATCCTGCTGTAAGCGATGTTGTTTATACTTCGCTGATGAATGAACTTAGCGGGATTGAAAAAGAGTATCCGGAATTGAAGACTCCCGATTCACCGACGCAAAAAATTGGCGGGGAGCCGCTTGATAAATTTGAAAAAATTACGCACAAGGTTGCGCAATGGTCTTTTAATGATGCTTTTGAAGAAAAAGATATTGTTGATTTTGATGAGCGGGTTGTAAAATTTTTGGACAAAGATTTGGGAAAGAAAATTAAACCGGATTATTTATGTGAGATTAAGATTGATGGGTTTAAAATTATTTTGACTTATGAGAAAGGTTTGTTAAAAACTGCGGCTACGCGTGGTGATGGAAAAGTTGGCGAAGATGTAACGGCAAATGTGAAAACAATAGACAACGTTCCTCTGAAATTGCGCGAAGATGTTGATGTTGTTGTTGAGGGGGAGATTTGGATGGGAGTTGATGAATTTAAAAGAATAAATAAAGAGAGAAAAAAGACCGGTGAGTCGGAATTTGCTAATCCTCGCAACGCGGCGGCGGGTTCTATTCGTCAGCTTGATCCGAAAATCGCAGCGTCAAGAAAGCTGGATTGTTTTATTTATGATTTAAGTTTATCTGATTTTGAAGCCCCGGATAGTCAAGAAAAAGAGTTGAAAAAACTTCAAGAGCTCGGGTTTAAAGTAAACAAAAATTTTAAATTATGTAAAACGATTGATGAGATTATCACGTATTGGAAACATTGGGGCAAAACCCGAGAAAAGGAACAGTATTGGATTGACGGGATTGTCATAAAAGTAAATGAACTTAAATATCAAAAAGTATTGGGTTATACGGGCAAAGCGCCGCGTTTTGCGATTGCCTTGAAATTTCCCGCCGAGCAGTCGACAACTGTTGTTGAGGATATTCAGATTCAAATCGGTCGTGTGGGGACGCTTACTCCCGTGGCGCATCTTCGTCCGGTGAAAGTCGCGGGCTCTACTGTGTCTCGCGCGACCTTACACAATGAAGACCAGATTAAAAGGCTTGATGTTCGCGTGGGGGATACGGTTGTAATTCAAAAAGCGGGTGATATTATTCCTGAAATCGTTGAAGTTTTAAAAAAGTTGAGACCGCAAGGTACAAAGGAATTTAAGATGCCTTTGGTATGTCCGATGTGCGGGTCAAAGGTAATGCGCAATGAGGGGGAGGCGGCGACTGTTTGTTCTAATCCAAATTGTTTTGCGCGACAGCTTCGCGGAATTATTCATTTTGTTTCAAAAAAAGCTTTTAATATTGATGGGATGGGGGAGAAAATTGTTGAGCAGTTGGTGAATGTCGGTTTGGTTAAAGATTTTGCTGATATTTTTAGTTTAACAAAGGGCGATCTTGAGCCTTTGGAAAGGTTTGCGGAAAAGTCGGCTGATAATTTGGTTGAGGCGATTGAGAAGAGTAAAAAAATTGAGGCGGCAAAATTTATTTTCGGGCTTGGGATTAAGCATTTGGGGGAGGAGAGTTCGGAGCTGGTTGTTGGGAAGTTGGGTGAGAGTATTTTACAAAATAAACAAGATTATTTCGTTTCCGCGCTGGAGTCCCCCCGCATCAAGTGCGGGGGAGACTCCAGCGGAGCAGCGGGGGAACGTTCCGCGGGAGTCTCTCCGCAGAGGACTCCCGCGCGAACGGCGGCAGATGAACTTAAATTTAAAGATAAATTAACTTTGGAAAATTTAATAAAAGTTACTCCGTCTATTTCAAAAGAGGATTGGGAGTCGGTGCATGGTATTGGAGAAAAAGTCGCTGGGACTGTTTATGAGTGGTTTAATGATAAGAAAAATCTGCAACTTTTGGAGAGATTGCAGGATGCTGGTGTGGAGTTGGTTGTTGAGGAATCTTCTTTGGCGCAAGGCGCGGGTAAGAAGTTTGACGGTAAGACCTTTGTTTTGACGGGGACTCTTTCAGGTTTGTCTCGCGATGAGGCAAAACAAAAAATTAAAATTCTTGGCGGGCATGTGAGCGGTTCGGTGAGCAAGAAGACTGATTATGTTGTCGCGGGGAGTGAGCCGGGGAGTAAGTATGATAATGCGAAGAAGTTGGGAGTGAGGGTGATTGGGGAGGGGGAGTTTTTGGATATGGTGAGGGAAAAAATAGGACACAGATAAACACAGACTAAAGCACAGATTAACACAGATTTTTTGTTCCCGCCAGTTGCCCGCAGGCTCCGTGTATATCCGCGCCGAGGGATTTTCGCAGTGTGCATGTAAAACCCGCTTGTTTGATGAGATCTTGGAATTTTAGGATATATTTTTCTTTCGCGGGTTTGAAGCCGCAAGCGGTTTGGTTGTATGGTATTAGATTTACTTTGACTCGCCCCAATTTTTTCAAGAGACCGATTAAGGCTTCCGCTTCTTCAAAAGAGTCGTTTACTCCTCCAAGCAGGGTGTATTCAATAGATAAGTATAAATTGCGTCCGCCGAATTTTTGGTGATACTCTTCGCTCCACTGAATTAACTCTTTAAAAAATTTTTCCGTATGAACGGGAATTAGTTTTTTGCGTGTTTCGTTCACTGCGCTGTGAAGCGAGATTGCAATTCGGACGTTTGGCCAGAGTTCGTCTGTTAAAATATTATTTAATTTTTCTATTATGCCGACTGTTGAGACAACAATATGATTTTTTCCGATTTCCGTGTATTTTAATATTTCTATGATGGAATCGCGGACGTTTTCGTAATTTAAAAAAGGTTCGCCCATTCCCATGAATACTATATTACTGATATTGTTTGCCGCTCCGTCGGAGTCTCCCCGCGGGGACTCCGACGCGGGAACGAGATGAGTTTGTTTTAAACGCGCGGGAGTCCTCTGCGGAGAGACTCCCGCGGAGCAGCGGGCGTTGTTATTTCCTTTGTAGAGCCAAAAACGATATTGGTCAATTATTTCTTCTTTGGTCAGATTTCTTTTTAGTCCCATTTTGCCTGTGTTGCAAAACGCGCATCCTATTGAACATCCGACTTGGGACGAGACGCAAATTGTCGCGTTTCCTTTTGAATTTTTCATCAAAACGGTTTCCACCAGATTACCGTCTTGTAGTTCAAGCAAAGCTTTTTGAGATTCGTCAATGTTGCTTTTTTGCAAATCTTTTTCTTTTACTGACATCCACGCAACATCTTTTTCAATTTTTTCCCTTAAATTTTTCGGCAGGACTTTAAAATCTTCCCAGCCGGAAAAGGCGGGGTTTAATAATCCTTGGGTTATTTGATTAGCTCTGAATTTTGGTTCGTTTTGAAGGAGTTTTGAGAGCATAAATTATTCTTTTGGAATTACAAAAATTAAATAAAGACTAATAACGAAAAGTCCCACGCTGATAAATAAAATAATATTAGAAATATAAAACCAACCGGTTAACTGGAAAACAATTTTTACCAATATACCTATTGTTCCTAGTATTAATAATATTGTACCTATTTTATTAAAACCGATTGGCACAAATCCCGGCATGTGTTTTTTCATATTTTTTATTTACATTAAAATTTTTATTACTTCTTCCGCTGCCTTTTTCTCGTGAACTATCGCGTGAACAGCCTTAGTCATTTTATATTTATATCTCAATAGAAATCGCCGTTATATCATCATGTTTCTTTATCCTTGGATATGTATGGAGTTTTGGATCCGCTTTTTCCATTTTCCTTATTTCTTTTTTTATTTTTTTAATTCCGCTTTTTAAATACATTTCAACAAACCATTCCCACGGTTCGGATTCAGCCGGGTCTTCTTTTGGAATCATAAATCCGTCAGTGAAAATTATAATGTGTTTAACGTTTTTTAAATCTTCGTATCCTTCAAATAAAAAATTAACAGCTTCTTTTTCTCCGTTGAGGCATCCGTAATCAATATTCATTTTGCGCCTTACGGATTGCGCTTGTTTGTGTAAAATTTTTATTAAATTTCCGTCTTTTTTGTCCGGTAATTTTTTCCATTTCATCAACAAATCTTTATCATGTTGCTCTTCCTCTGTGATTACTTTGAAACTGTTATCTTTATAAATAAAAATTATAGTGGCATCCGATATTTGTATCCATTTTATTTTATCCTTATTAATTTTAACAACAGCCAGATTGGTTCCCCACAGATTTAGTTTGTCCGTAATATCAATATTAAACTTTTCCATTTCTTTTTTTATTTTTGTGTTCGTTTCTATCGCTAAATTTTTTAGCGACTTATTGTTTTTTTCAAATACTTTTTTTGCTATTGTTGACGCTATTAATCCGCCTGTTTTTCCTGTTTGATCAGTAAATTTATTAAGGCTGGTCGCGCCGTCAAAAACACCCCAAATATTATTTTTTATCAAAAAACCATCTTCGTTATTTTTACCGATTCCTTTTTCGTGGATGAAATTTACTTTCATAAAATTTATTTAAATACTCCGCGACCATTTTTTATAATCATTATGATTTCCTAAACATGGGGTAAAAAAATAGGCAAATTACCCCAACATTCCCATAGCCTCCTGCGCCGTCTTTCCCCCATGAACAATCGCATGAACGGCTTGTGTCATTTTGGTTGGGTTAGCATGCGAGAAAGCTCCGCGACCGATTGATACTCCAGCACCGCCGGCTTTTATTGCGCCTTCAATCATTTGGAGGCATTTTAGGTCGTCGCCTTTTGCTCCGCCGGCGATAACGACAGGAACGGGGCATCCGTCAACTACTTCTTGGAATGTTTCAGGAGAGCCGGTGTAGACTGTTTTAACGATGTCGGCTCCGAGTTCGGCTCCGATTCTGGCGGCGATTTTGGCGTATTTGACGTCGTTTGGATTGTCAATTTCATGTCCTCTCGGATACATCATAGCGAGCAAAGGCATTCCGAGTTTTAGACATTCTTGGGCGACCTTTCCCATATCCATAAGCATTTCAGGTTCGTTGTCGCCGCCGATATTTACCTGAACCGAAACGCCGTCGGCGCCAAGTTGTGCCGCCATTTCCACGCTGTTTACTAAAACTTTGTAATTTTTTCTTGGAGAAAGATCTGAACTTGCGGAAAGGTGCATGATGTAAACCGGTAATTTTTGGGTTTCTTTTTGTTTGTCTAGATATCCATGAAGGTAAAATCCCAAATGGCCGATAATCGCGTCAGCTCCTCCTGCTGAGATATTTTCTACGGCTGTTTTTGGACATTCAATTCCTTTAAGCGGGCCGCCGCTTACGCCGTGGTCCATTGGAATAATCACGGTTTTTCCGTCTGATTGAATGATTTTGTTTAGTTTTTCTTGTTTGTTTTTTAACATAAGTTTGTAGGGACGTAATATTTTGCGTCCAAAATTTATAAAGTATTAAAATATAAATTAAACGCTAACGCGCGCATTTAGTAAAGAAAGGGCAGGTTTGCGGAAGCCAAGCGTCCACGATGGACGCTTGGGTTCCGCAAAACCGTATCCCCACGCAATATATTAAAAATAGCCAAGGCTTTCGGCTAGTTATGACGTGTTAAATATTTTATTTAAAACATAACCAACCCTGCATTAGCGGCTAAACCAGAAAGCAAAAAAATAAGATGATGAATTTGGGCTAATTATTTTTTTCATATATTTAGTATAGATTTTACAAAAAAATAAGTCAAATTTAAAGCTTCCCCAAATCCAAAAATTCGTTAATCTTGATTTCTTTGACAAATTCCGGCATGTGGCTGACTAAAATCATAGCGCCGTCATAGTCGTTGACGGCTTGGGCGATTATAGGGATGTGGCGAAAGTTTATATGGTTTGTCGGCTCGTCAAGGATTAAGAGTCCGGGTTGCATTAAAACCAATCTTGCAAAGGACAACAATCCTTTTTGCCCTTCGGAAAGATATGATATTTTGTGCCCCATTAGATCTCCGGTGATAAGAAATCCGGCGGCGATTGATCGCATTTCTTGGGTGTCAATGCCGTCGGCCATTATGTTTTTCAGGGAATCAAATACGGTATCGTCAAAATTTAGTGTGGCAAAGTCTTGGCTGTAATATCCGACACGAATTTTATCCGAAATTGTTACGTCTTCGCTTTTTCCTTCGACAATGGAGCGTAAAAGAGTGCTTTTTCCAACGCCGTTTGGTCCGGTTATCAACATACGTGTTCTTTTTTGGAGAACTTTGTCCACTTCTTTGAAAACCGGCTGATGGTCGCGGATAATTTTTACCGATTTAATAATCACCATATTTCCGCCTTCGGTGTCTTGCGCGGGTATTTGAAAGTTTCTAATTACTTTGTCATCTCTCCGCACATCAACTTTGTTTTCTTCAAGCTCTTCGGTTTCATCTTTCATTTTTTTTGCCAGCCGTCTCATTTTTCCTCCTTTGTGCGAGAAAAAATTGGCTTTGTCTTTTCTGTCTTTTATCTGTTTTTCCAGCTGGGCATTTTTCTTTCTTTCTCTTTCAATGCGATTTGTTATTTCTTCTACTACTGAATAATAATCGCCGACATACATTTCCAGTTTTTTTGTAAAAATATCTAAATAAATAACGCCTTCGGTGAAGCAGTTTAAAAAGTCGGCGTCATGGGATATAACGATTACTGTTTTGTCATACATTATTAAAAATTCAATCAGGTGATCAATGCCGGCTTGGTCAAGGTTGTTTGTCGGCTCATCAAGAAGCAGTATGTCGGGGTTTTGGATTAGGGCAAAAGCTAATAATAATCGCGCTTGCTGTCCGCCGGAAAGGTTTCCCACTTTCCAGTCTGTCGGGACTTGCAGGTTAACAGCTTCCATGACTTTGCTTATTCTGCTTTTTATATTTGCAGGAACAGGGCTAAATGCTTTTGAAAAATATTCTTCTAGTGTTAAGGTGAAGTCTTCTCGTTTGACTACCTGCAACGCGGCGCCGATGGTCGCGTTGTTGGTTGCGGAAACACTGCCGTGTTTTGGTTTTAATTCCCCTTTGATTAGGGAGAAAATCGTGCTTTTTCCAGCGCCGTTTTGCCCCATGAGGGTAAATTTTGCGCCTTTGCGTATACTAAAACTGGCCTCTTCCAAGAGGGGCCTTTTTTCTAAATATTCAAATGTAACGTCGTCAAATCTTAGGATTACTTCTTCAGACATATAGATTAAATTTTATTTATATTTTTTCTGCGTAAATTCTGCATTATAATTCGTGTTATTCTGCGAAACCATCGTCCCGCGGAACAATGCAGGTTTGTAGAAACCGTTCAATATTGAAATTCCTCTGCGAAAATTTATTAAAAAACGGCAAAATTAAAACTAATATCGCTAATATAATAATTGAAAGTATAAAATAAAACAAAGCTTTCTGTTTTGAAAATTTTACCTTTGACGGCTTTGAATTTAAAGCTTTCGGCAAAAGCGATAAAAAAATAGGCATTAAAAAAACTTGCAAAACAACAAAAGTACACCAAATTGAAGCGCTCTCAGTGCAAACATTAACATTATATTTATAATACCCCCAAATAGTATAAATCACGCTCAATAAAAATGAAAAATCCAAAATGGAAAAAACATACAATACAACCATCTTTTGGGAGATATCTACGGCTCATACGCAATTTAACCAATAATAACAATCGTTAAAAATTTTCAAACTCCATAATTCACCTTGCCCAAACAAACCCTGTCATTCCAAAAAATTTTTTCTGTGGAATTAAATAAACCAATTAAAACAGAATAATATC
>JBDRHN010000021.1:0-22558 GCA_043816765.1 bacterium
ACAGGTCTAAAGGGAAACAGCCCAGATCGCCATCTAAGGTCCCAAAGCTAGGTTAAGTGGGAAAGGCGGTGGAATGACACATACAACCAGGAGGTTGGCTTAGAAGCAGCCATCCTTTAAAGATAGCGTAATAGCTCACTGGTCAAGTTGTTCTGCGCCTAAAATTTAACGGGGCTAAACCTAGCACCGAAGATGCGGGTGTGCGCAATTTATTGCGCACGCGGTAGAGGAGCTTTCTACTTGCAGCGAAGTCGAATCCGCGAGGAACGGTGGAGCGAGTAGAAGTGAGAATGTTGGCATAAGTAGCAAAAATTGTGATGAAAATTCACAACGCCGTAAATCCGAGGTTTCATGGGCAATGAGAATCATCCCATGGTTAGTCGGTCCTAAGGCGAGTCCGTTTAACGACGGAGTAGTCGATGGAAGAACAGGTTAATATTCCTGTACTATTATTAGTTTTTAATGGGGGGACATTTTGTAGAATCTTGAGCGTATTTTGGCTATATGCGTCTAAGTTTGAGGATGGTCTTTTGTTAAAATAAAAGACATCACATCTGATAACGAATGAAAACAGGCCTTTGTGCCAGTGATTCAAGAAGAAGCAGAATCAAGAAAAGCCTCTAAAGCCAAGCTAATAGTATCCGTACTTAAACCGACACAGGTGGATGGGCATAAGTGTGCCAAGGCGTACGAGATAAACATTGTTAAGGAACTCGGCAAAATAACGTCCGTAAGTTTGCAATAAGGACTCCCCGCGTCAAGTGGGGCGCAGTTAATGATCCCAAGCGACTTTTTATCAAAAAATTAGGTCCCTGCTAACTCGTAAGAGGATGTATAGGGGCTGATGCCTGGCCAGTGTCAGAACGTTAAGGGGAGAGGTCAGTTCACTTCGAGTGAATGAAGCTTTGATCTGAAGCGCTGATGAACGCCGGCGATAACTATAATCGTCCTAAGGTAGCGAAATTCCTTGTCATCTAATTAGTGACCTGCACGAATGGCATAACGATTTGGGAACTGTCTTGACAATGTACTCGGCGAAATTGCAGTGTGAGTAAAGATGCTCAATACCCGCAACCGGACGAAAAGACCCCGTGAAGCTTTACTACAACTTGATATTGAGTTAAGGTTTTGCATGTTCAGAATAGGTGGGAGCCTTCGGGCGACAGTGAGATACCACCCTTGTAAAATTTTAATTCTAACCTGTTACCATTATCTGGTAAGGGAACAGTATCTGGCGGGTAGTTTAACTGGGGCGGTTGCCTCGAACCAAAAACCGTTACATCTATTTAATTAAATAGATAATTTTGGGGGCATTGTTATAGCAATATAACGATGAAGGACCGTCGCAGAAAAAAATAAAATAAAAATTCTTAACTTATATGCTGGAACACCCGTGTATATCTAAATACCAAAGTGTAAAAATTTTAGATTGCGGACAATCAGCAGGGAACCCCGCACCTTTGAAGCAGTAGTAGTTGAAAAATATAAATTATTTTTTCAATTACTCTGTTTAGAGTATAAAAAACTCTGCTTTAAAGGTGCGGGGGCCCTCAACGACTAGACGTTAAGCTCCTATTTTTAAATAGGATGAAGATATAGTCTGAACTTATAAGCGATTATAAGATCTGTTTCAAGGCATATTTTTGAAACAGAACCTAAAAATATATGCATAGTAAAAAAATTGAAAAAACCAAAAAGAAAGTTAAACTCAATAAAGAACAGAGAGAAATTATCATTGGAAAAATTTTGGGAGATGGATGTTTGGAAACAGTAAATAACAAAAAAATCGTTAGACTGAAAATAGAACATTCATTAAACCAAAAAGATTATGTTGATTGGACGTATCAGAAGTTGCAAAATTTAGTTGAAACAGCTCCAAAGATTAAAATTCAGAATATCAAAGGCAAAGATTATAATAAATATTGGTTTAATACATTAAGTTTTGGTTTTTTAAAATTTTATTATCAACAATTTTATATTGATAATAAAAAAATTGTTCCAAAGTTAATTTATAAATGGTTAACGCCTTTGGCGCTTGCCGTTTGGTTTATGGATGATGGTTCAATTAAATCTAAGGAATGCAATGGAAAATATTTTAATACCCAAGGATTTGATGATTTGAGCATTAAAAGACTCCAAGAAGCGCTGCAAAAAAATTTTCAAATTTCAACAACATTGCGCAAACAAAAAGAAGGAAAACAGATATATATTCCCTCAAAAGAAGTTTGCAAGTTGAAAAAAATAATTGAAAAGCGCGTTATTCCTTCAATGAAATATAAGTTGTTCGCTTCGCGAACCCGCAATTACAAATGCGGGACATGCGAATAATAATTTAGGTTAACAAATATTGCCCAAAATGTAACGGAGGCGTTTACAAAGGTTGGCTAGATCCGGATGGAAATCGGATTGATAGCGCAAAGGCACAAGCCAGCTTTACTGCAAGACCTACAAGTCGAGCAGTTGCGAAAGCATAACTTAGTGATCCGACCGTACGAAATAGGACGGCGGAAGCTCAACGGATAAAAGTTACTCCGGGGATAACAGGCTAGTCTGGTCCAAGAGTCCATATCGACGACCAGGTTCGGCACCTCGATGTCGGCTCATCACATCCTGGGGGTGAAGAATCTCCCAAGGGTCCGGCTGTTCGCCGGTTAAAGTGGTACGCGAGCTGGGTTCAGAACGTCGTGAGACAGTTCGGTCTCCTATCCGTTGCGGGCGTTGAAACTTGAGGAACCCCTTCCCTAGTACGAGAGGACCGGGAAGGACAAACCTCTGGTGTACCAGTTGTCTTGCCAAAGGCATCGCTGGGTAGCTAAGTTTGGGTCAGATAAGCGCTGAAAGCATATAAGCGCGAAGCTGTTTTCAAGATTAGGTTTCATTTGAGGTTGCTTGTAGACCACGAGTTTAATAGGCTCTAGGTGTAAGCGCAGTAATGCGTTCAGCCGAGGAGTACTAATCAACCGATTGTTTAACCACAATAATCGCAGACAATTATTGGTAAAATTGATTTTAATATATTTTTTGGGTTCAGTGTTTCCGTGATTCAAGCGAGAGGGTCACACCTGTTCTCATTCCGAACACAGAAGTTAAGCCTCTTAGCGCTGATGATACTCTTTTGGGGAAAGTAGGCGATCGCGGGAACTTTGAATCCAAAAATAACAAAAACAACCATTTTCATGGTTGTTTTTGTTATTTAGTTTTTATAAAGTAAACAGACATCCAGCTGCGGGGTAGTCTGCCAGCAAATGCGGACAGATAAATACTTTTTCAAATTTAATTCCTTTCTTGGTAAACATATCTATCATTTTATTATGCGACGCGTCAAAATTTTTCTGCGGAAAAGGAGGTAAAAAAAATGAGAAAAAAATTAAAAATTTTATATCTTTTATTTTTCAATTTCTTTAGAAAACTTGCACCCTTTACTTGAACACTTAATTTGTTCTTTAGCCGCAAAAACCAAA
This sequence comes from bacterium, assembly GCA_043816765.1. GTDB lineage: Bacteria > Patescibacteriota > Patescibacteriia > JBDRHN01 > JBDRHN01 > JBDRHN01. The sequence continues at coordinate 3,462 of JBDRHN010000021.1, forward strand.
AGACTCCCGCAAGTCGGACATTTTTCGCCGGTTGGTTTTGACCAAAGCGCCAATTTACAACTAGGATACTGATCACACGCGTAAAATGTGCGACCATTTTTACTTCGTTTTTCAACTATTTCCCCCTTATCGCACTGCGGACATTTCACCCCAGTGCCTTTTTTTATTTGTTTAGTACTTTTACAATCAGGATAATTACTGCAAGCCAAAAATTTTCCAAAACGACCCATTTTAAACTGCATCAGCGATCCGCACTTTTCGCAAACCTCGTCAGTTTTTTCCTCTTCAGCAATCTCGCCTTTTTCATTAATATGCTTAGTACTTTTACAATCAGGATAATTACTGCAAGCCAAAAATTTTCCAAAACGACCCATTTTAATCACCATTGATGATCCGCACTTTTCGCAAACCTCGTCAGTTTTTTCCTCCGTAAGTTTTTTCTTATCCAATGTCTCAAGTTTTTCTTCAATATTTTTATGAAAAGGCTCGTAAAATTTTCTAATCATCCCCGGCCATTCTAATTTTCCTTCAGCTATATCATCAAATTCCTCCTCCACCTTAGCAGTAAATTTATAGTCAACAATTTTAGAAAAATGCTCAACAAGCAAATCGTTAACTAACGTCCCCATCTCAGTCGGCTTGAATTTTTTATTTTCATCACGCTCCACATAATTTCTCGTTTGAATAGTATTAATGGTCGGAGCGTAAGTGGACGGACGACCGATGCCGTATTCTTCCAATGCCTTGACCAATGTGGCGTCAGAATACCTTGCAGGAGGTTCCGTGAAGTGTTGCAGCGGAGAAATTTTTTCCAAATCAACCATTTCATCAATTTCTAATTTTGGCAAAATTTTATCACGCTCAATGTTTGGATACGCTTTAAGATAACCCTCAAACTTAATCACGTTGCCATTGGCGCGGAAAGTGTATTTATTTTTATCATCATTAATATCAACAGCAGTATTTTCAACCAAAGCCGAACTCATTTGTGAAGCTAACGCTCTTTGCCAGATTAATTTATACAATCTATATTGCCGAGGCTCCAAGAAATTTTTAATACCCTCAGGATCATTAACAAGAGAAGTGGGTCGTATGGCCTCATGCGCCTCTTGCGCTCCTTTGCTTTTGGTTTTAAATTTTTTAAGTTCATAATAATTTTCTCCAAATTCTTTTGTGATAAAATCTTTTGCCTCGCCTAAAAATTTTTCCGACAAATTAAGCGAGTCGGTTCGCATATAGGTAATAAGACCTATTGATCCTTGATCTCCAAGATCAACGCCTTCATAAAGCTGCTGCGCCACAACCATTGTTTGTTTTGCCGAAAACCCCAGCTTTCTGTTTGCATCTTGTTGCAATGTGCTTGTTGTATACGGCGCGGGCGGATTTTTTTGGCTTTCTTTTTGCGTTATATCAACCACCTTATATTTCGCGCCCTCTAAAATTTTTAAAATCTCTTGAGTATCTTCCTCGTTTTTTATAGCTAATTTTTCTAACTTTTTTCCGTCAACTTTGTTTAGCTTGGCTTGAAAAACAACAGATTCATTATTTTTAAACTCAGCCTCTATCGTCCAATATTCTTCTACATTAAATTTTTCACGTTCTCTTTCTCTTTCAACAACAAGACGAACTGTTACTGACTGCACGCGCCCTGCGGAAAGCCCTTTTGTTATTTTTTTCCAAAGCAGAGGAGAGAGCTCATAACCAACTAAACGATCAAGAATACGACGCGCTTGCTGGGCGTTAACCAAGTTTATATCAATCTTCCCTGGGTTATTTAATGCTTCTGTAACCGCATCTTTTGTAATTTCATGAAAAGCGATTCGTTTTGTTTTCTCTTCTGGAACCCCCAACGCGTCCAACAAATGCCACGCGATAGCTTCCCCTTCGCGGTCTTGGTCAGTCGCGAAATAAATCGTTTTAGCATTTTGCGCTAATTTTTTCAGCTCAGAGACGGTTTTCTTTTTAGAAGGCGGGATAACATAAGTCGGAGCAAAATTATTTTCAATAGAAACACCCATCTTGCTTTTTGGCAAATCGCGAATATGACCGACAGATGAAGTGACTTTATATTTTCCGCCGAGGAACTTAGTTAAAGTTTTGGCTTTAGTTGGAGATTCTACTATAATTAGGTCTTTCATAAAATGTATTTAGTATTTAGTATTTAGTATTTAGTATTTAGTATTTTTGTTCATATACTAGATACAAAATACTAAATACAAAATACTTTTCAAACTTTTCCGCATTATAAAAGATATAAAAAATTAAGTCAAATTATCATCTCGCCAGCACATAATTCATTCCGCCCAAATTTTTTATTTTCCCTTTCATTTCCATCATAATCAAAGTAGCGCTTACAGTATTTGTCGCAAGCCCGCTTTGTTTAACCAGATTATCAATATGCGTCGGTTCTTTTGAGAGAAATTCAAGGAGTATTTCCTCTTCTTTTGTGTCGGGAGAAATTTTTTTGCTAGAAATGACGCTTTGCAATTGATCTAAATTAAGAGTTTCTAAAATATCATTCGCGCAAGTTACTAGTTTTGCGCCTTGTTTTAACAACCCATTTGTCCCCTTTGAAGTAGGGGAGTAAATGCTTCCAGGAACAGCAAAAACCTCCCTATTTTGTTCTAACGCAAATCGCGCCGTAATAAGCGCGCCAGACTGTTCACCAGCCTCAATAATCAATGAACCAAGCGACAATCCTGATATTATTCTATTCCTTGCTGGAAAATTCATCTTTAACGGTAAAATTTTAGGCTTGTATTCAGAAATGACAGCCCCCCCGCTGTCAATAATTTTTTCCGCCAAATAGCGATTTTGCGAAGGATAGATGCTGTTTTTATCTATGCCGCCACCGAGGACGGCAGTAGTTTTCCCTTTATTATCCAACGTTATTTGGTGGGCAAGACTGTCAACCCCGATTGCTAGTCCGCTGATAATATTAATTTGGTTTCGCGCAAGATCAGCAACTATTTCGGACGCAACCTGCCTGCCGTATTGTGAAATTTTTCTCGCGCCCACAACACCCAAACAGATATCAGTCTGTTGCGGTAAAATTCCTCTGTAATAAATTAGAGGCGGGGGAGAGTAAAGCTCCTTTAAAATAGTTGAATAATTTTTATCCAAGATAGTAATTATTTTTATTTGTTCTCTTTGAACTTCTTCTAAAAGTTGTTCTGGATTAATATTATTTTTTTCCGCGGCAAAAATAGATATTGAATTTTTATCTATTTCGGCTTTTTCCCACTCGCGGAAATCGGCGCTCCATGCATCTTTCATTGTCGGGAAATAGTTATAAAGTTTTTTAAATTTGACAGGACCGATGTTTGACAATCCGCCAATCGCCAGCCAATATTGTATATCATTAATCATTTTTTTTTTGCTAATTTAAGGCTAAAAAATAAAAATACGCCAAAAGGTATTGACAAGATATTGATATGTGCTATGATACTTTATCAACTTTAAAAATAATTACTGATTTGTTAAAAATATTTTAGCATCTATAATCCTACTTGTCAGTGGCAAAATTCAGCTTAACCCTCCTTTTGCTGAAGAGTAGCCATCAAGTTTAAGGGTTTGCGACTTATGTCGCCAATCCTTTCACTGGCTGGTAGGATTGTGGATGCTATTTTTTGAGACGCTCTGCGCACTATAGTGCGCAGAGCGTCTTTTTAATTACATCATCAATAATTTTTGATTCTTCTTTATTAAATTTATCCAAAACAAATTTTTCCGCAACAATGTTCGACCATTCATTTTTAATCCCAATCCTTATTCTGGTAAAATCTTTCGTTCCCAAAAAATCAATAATAGATTGCGCCCCGTTGTGCCCCGCGCTTGAGCGATTTTTTTGAATTTTAAATTCGCCGAGTTCAATATCCAAATCGTCATGAATCACAACAATGTCTTCGGGGTTAATTTTATAAAAAGACACTATAGCCTGAACGGATTGTCCTGACAAGTTCATAAAAGTTTGCGGTTTTGCAAAAATTGTTTGACACTGCGCGCGGGTGGGTTCGTTGCAGTTGTAAGGTGCTCGGCACCCTATAGGGTGCCGAGCACCTTTTTGTTTCTGCTCCGCCGCAGTCTCTCCGCAGAGGACTGCGGCGTGTTCGCAAATTGCAATATCGGCATTAAATTTTTTAACAAATTTAAAACTACTCTGCTCCGCCGCAGTCTCCCGATAGGGGGCCGCGGCGTGTTCAGCTAATTTATCCAACGCCATAAACCCGACATTATGCCGCGTTTTCTCATATTGTTTGCCTGGATTTCCGAGACCGACGATTAGTTTCATAAATACTTTATTACTAATTTATTTCCCGCCCTGTTCAATCTCAATCCGTATCGGCGCGCCATTAAACCCAAAAGTCTTTCTAATCTGATTCTCCACATATTTTAAATACGATTTATGCAGATCGGCATTTGGGTATAGCTCTAAAACAAAAGTCGGAGGATTGGTTCTTACTTGAGAAAAACCTTTGACGCGCGGTTTGACGGCGCCTTTGCCGCGCGTCGGTTTGTGGTATTCAATAAATCTTTTAGTAAATTTTTTTAGCTCTTCTTTGCCAATAATTTTACTTTTTTCTCGCGTAACATCCACAGCCAAATCCAATATACTCTTAACCCTTATTTTTTCCAGGGCGGAAGTAAAAAGTATGGGCGCCCACCAAAGATACGGAAAACGATCGTAAAAAATTTTTGTATATTCATTGATTGTATTAGTTTTTTTGTCATTAATCAAATCCCACTTGTTCGCCGCAATTATCAGACCGCATCCGCTTTTTCTAACCTCCTCAGCCAAATAATTGTCTTGCGTTGAAAGATCGCCGCTAACGTCAACAACCAAAATTGCCACATCCGCTTTTTCAAGGGTTTCCAAACTGCGCCTCACCCCAAAATCCTCTATACCCTTTTTGATATTAGCTTTTTTTCTGATTCCGGCAGTGTCAATTACTGTAAAAATATTTTTTTTATAATTAAACACAACGTCTTTTGGTTCTCTTGTGGTATGTTCCATCGGGCTTGTGATCGCGTATTTTTTATCAAGAATTGAGTTAAGTAGAGATGATTTTCCAACATTAGGTTTTCCGATCAGGGCAATTTTTATATTTGGAGATAAAGAATCTTTTGCCTCTTGCTCTTCTTCTGATAAAGTTTTTTGTTTTCCGCCCTTGAATAATTTTTTATAAACTTCATCAAGCAAATCTCCTGTCCCGCGTCCGCTTTTTGCGGAAATGCAAGACGGCTCTCCAAAATTTAATTTTAACAATCCATTGATATCAATGTTTTGTTCTATATTTTTACTGTCAACCTTATTGCATACCAAAATGATCGGCTGTTTTATCTTGCGCAATACTTCCGCTATCTTTTTTTCTTGCGGCAAAACGCCATCTTTGCCATTGATAACAAACAAAACCAAGTTGGCCTCTTCAAAAGAGCTGTAAGTCTGTTCTAAAATTTGCTCTTCTATGCCGGCGTCTGTTTTTTTAATATTAACAAAATCAAAAGCGTCCAACCCGCCTGTGTCAATTATTTTTATTTTTTCCCCGCGCCAAATAATGTCGCCATAATTTCTGTCGCGAGTGGTGTTGGGAATAGATGAAGTAAGCGCTTTGTTTTCTTCTATCAGCTTGTTAAACAATGTTGATTTTCCCACGTTGGTTCTGCCGATTAATGCTATTGTATGTTTTGGTTTCATTTTGGTTTTTTTAAAACTTTTAACTAAACAACTCTGAATGATTTCCGATATTTATTAATAATAAAATTAACTCATTATTATTTAAACAATAAATCAACAATAAATCACCCTGAATATGACATTCGCGGTATTGCGACATGTTGCCCTTAAGCGCATGATCTCTATATTTTGTATCAAGTTTTCCTCCTGATGCAATAATATTAATAACTTTTTGTATTTCAAAGATATTACAATTTCCCGATTTTATAATTTTTTTAACAGCGCGTTTATATTGTTTTGATAAAATTATGCGATACATAAATAGAATTGATCACTTCAATATATCTTTATGCGCTTCTTCTATTGTTTTGTATCTTTTCCCGTACTTAATTGCGTCTTCTGCATCTTTTAACATTTCTATTTCTTTTTTTATCGCCCAGCCATTTTCGGTTTTAACATCCAAGAAATCTCCTCTTACTTCATCAAGGTATTTAATTACAGCAAATCTAAAAAATTCAGCTTTGCTGGAAAAACCGCGGGACTCAACTACTGTTTTAATTTGCCGGTCTAATGTTTTAGGAATAGAAAAATTTACTACTGCCATATATATTAGTTAAATATTTAATACACATATTATAGGTGGCTAATCAAATAGTGTCAAGTATTTTTTATTCAACGATTTTATTTAAAAAACAGGGCGCGACATTCCATCCATGCTGTTCATCAGTCAGAATTGAAACCGTTTTTTGATTTAATCTTGCAACATTCCCGATAATTATTTTACCATGATAATTAAATGACACTCTGTAGCCCAAATTAAATTTAGACACCTCAACAACAGAGTGAGCTCGGTTAATCAGTTTTAAACGTAACCACTTTGCGGTTTAATGCCCTAAGCTGTTCTTCGCTAAGTTGAAGAAGCAAATTGTTAATATCATCCAGCGCGTTTATTTCGGATTGTTTAATGTTTTTAAACATATTTATTTTACCATAGCCTCAACCTTGTAATTTTTGGGCAGTTTTTCTATAGCGTAACGCAAAGCGGTTCTTGGCATATTTTCTTTACGCGCCATCACATATTCAAAAACTTTTTTCGGATACAAATTACTTATTTCTTTTAGCATCCAACCATATCCTTTTTGAACTAGATCATCCTCGTCGTTAAATAAAATATCAGCAATTTCAAACGCTTCGTCAAGATATTTCCTCTCTCTGTTAGGATAAATTAATATAACAGCCGACGCGCGTCTTAGCCATCTATTTTTAGATTTTGCCCATTTTTTTAACTCTACCAGATATTCAGTAAATTGAAAAATAAAATATCCAAATGCGTGGGTGCAAAAAGTATCGCACGCTCCCCAGTTTGAAACATATTTTTTCAGCCATCCTTCAAACACTTTAAAATCATTTTTTGTATATTGTTTTCTAATTCTATACGCCCAGTCAAAAGCAACTGTTTTTTCTTCATCATACCCAGTCAATAATTTTTCGCATAAAACAAAGATATTTTTTTTGCCTAAATCTTTTACCTCAGAAAAATATTTAGCGGAAATTTTTCGCACCGTTGGAGTGCGCACGCCCATCGGATTAATTTTTTCTTTAAAAAAATTACACGCGCCTTTTTTGTATTCAAGGTCAATATTTTCTTTAAGCTCTTCTTGTATTTTTGAAATTATGTTATTCCCCATATTTATCAATTAAAAATCCCAGCAAGCTACCCAATATTATCGTTGAGAATGTCATCGGAATAATACTTGACGTATCATTCCACCAAGCCAAAAATGCAATTGGAATTAATAAAATAATTGAAACAGCCAATCCTTTTAAAGCGCCCTTTAGTTTTATGTTTGAAACCGAAATAACAAAACCGATTATTACCCAATGAGCAAGCGCCGAAAGGTTTGCATCCCATGTCAGTTTTTGCAAAATCATTGGAATCACATCAATTATTCCAGCGATTATGCCAAAAATAATTCCAAGCTTGATTTTTTTTATTTTCATAAGTTTTGTTAGGTATGATTTGTGTAACACGCCGCCAAGTTTGGCAAGTCGCTTATTAAGTGAGATATGACAGCCAGCAAAACCGGTATGCAGTAGGCATTAAAGAAAGAATAAAATATCAAGACAATTAAACACGAAGAAATAAGATGAGTTTTCAGTTCAGATAAAAATACATAGCGACTTTCCCCTTAACATCCATCACTCCAATAACAGTATCATCATCCACTTTTCTGAAGTTGTCAATAATAGGCAAGTGATTATAAATCATGGAAGTTGAAAGCTTGCCCCTAAATTCAATTTTGCGCAATACCGCTGGTCCGAAAAAGGGAATATTAAATTTAATTCCTAAAAAAGAATAAACCAACGCCTTCACATTATCTTGCGAGATGAAACTTTTCCCGTACCATTTGAATAAAATAAAATTTTTCAAAAATATTTCCAGCTTGCTGATTTTGGCGGGGAAATATCCTCCTTTCCACCTACCTGTCATTTCGTCTATATTTATGGGTTCTAAATCTTTATAAAATTCATCTAGCTCCTCGCAAGATATTTTGCCTTTTTGTTTTTTTAATTTTTTAAATGTTTCAATACTGTTCATAAGAATTAAAATTTGCAACTGCTCATCCGCTCCCCAAACTGTCATTCAGAAGCGACTTTTTGCATTATTTATAAAGAAAAAAATATTGTTATTACGCAAAGTTTATTGTTCGATAGAATCCGTCAGCTGACGGAGAAGAATCCTGACGTTCCCGCGAGCAATAATGGGATTCTTCACTCGCATTAGCCGGTTTTTCAACTTTACGCGATTATCAAGTATTTTTATTTTTTCAAGTTCGCGGTAAAAGTCGTTCAGAATGACAGGGGGAGAGTTGCCGGGTAGCCGCCAGCAATTGCTGGCGGCTACCCGACAACTAAATGTTCGTCTCCTTTATATGACAGCAAACGGCGCGCTGGCGACTATGCAGATGTTAAAATTTTATTCAGCTGTTTCTTCACCGACGCCGCCAGCACTTTCTTGATTTGTTGTTTGCTTGTTTTCTTGATTTTTTGTTTCTGTGTTTTCCGCAGTCCCAACCTCTTTCGCCTTTTGATCGCTCTCCTGCGCCCGATCCCAAATTTGTATCTGATTCGTAATTGAATAAATTATATCTTGTCCCGCCACCACTACAATATCAGCCTTTGTAAAAAGTTTATTTTCTCCATCCCATTCGCCCCCGCGCCATTTTTCCAGCCATGGAGGATGAACTGTTATAATCTCGGCTTTAAATTTATTTTTCAATCCTCGCAAAGTTTTTTTCTTGGTCCCATTACTCAAATCATATATAGCAGTTTTGCTGTAAGTTTGATCCACCGAGTTTCTCATTCTAATAACATCATAGCCGAAATTTTGAAGAACAATTCCTGTGTTCAAAGCTAGACCAGCCGACTTTGTTCCGTTTAAAACTTCAATCGTCGCTTCTTCTTTTGCCGTCAATGTCGCATCAAAAATATTCGCCGCTAAAAATCGCAAATCGCTCCAATCGCCGGCTTTTGGCTGCAAAACATAAGCCCCGTCAACAATACCCTCATAAAAATAATTTTCAGGGCTGACGTCAAGAATTTGATTAATAATACCGCCCTTGAAATTGCCAGCTAATTTTTTAAAAACCAACGCCTCCCAAACTTCAATATTAGTTAAAACATTTTTATTATAAGCATCAAGCAGACTGTTTAATTTTTTGGCGTTTGAAAGTGTTCTAAATGATAAAATTTTTTCTTTTAGCGCCAGCAGGATTTTTTGTTGGCGAAGAGAGCGGGAGAAATCAGATCCTTCGCCGTTATTGCCATGGCGGCTGCGCGCATACTTAAGAGCCAAATCGCCGTTTAAATGTTGCCACCCATGCTGAAAAGAGACTGTTTGATAAGCATAATTTATCGCAGGATAATTATAATCGATAAAAGCGCGATCTATATAAATATCAAGCCCGCCGAAATCATCAATCAATTTTTCAAAACCCGCAAAATCAACCCTGGCATAATAATGAATCGGCGTATTAAATATTCGGCTGATAATATCGGCTGTCGCTTTCCCGCCCGAATATTCTTCATTCACTTCGGCAATAGCATTAACATTGTTTATTTTTCGCCAACCATAGCCATCTATCTTAACCAATAAATCTCTAGGGATAGAAAGCATAGCAACTTGATTTGTTGAGGGTTTATAGCTTGCTAAAATAATCGTATCTGTAAGCATCGGTCCATCATGTCCCCAACCGCCCATTCCAAGCAAAATGACATTAATCCTATCATCGCCATAACCTTTTAGTTTCTCTTCGTCTTGCATCAACAGACGTGGAAATTGCTCAAAAATATTTAATTTTTTTATGCTTGCGCCAAGATTGGAAAACAGGCTTTCATTGGAAAAAATTGCGCTGGAACCCAAAAAAAGACCCGCGACAACCACAAATCCCAATAAATAAAGAAGCAGTTTTTTAAACCTGTTTCTTTTTCCTATTTCATAATATTTAAATTTTAATTCTTCATTTTTATCACCCGAAGGCTCAAGAAGATTTATTTTTTCAGACATCGGTTTCAATTTTAAAGTTTAAAGTTAAAATTTTAAAAAAAGTTCAAAATTTAAAAATCAAAGTTTAAAAAACGCCATTTTTAATTTTTAAAACTTTTTAAACTTTAAAATTTAAACTTTCAACTTTTCATATTATATAGTAATTTTCAAGAATTGACCAGCTCCTTTTTTTGTGTTAAAATATCAGTGGTTAATTTATCGCGGAGGAATTTCAATATTGAACGGTTTATGGAAACCGAGCGTCCAACGTGGACGCTCGGTTTCCATAAACCTGCCTTTTCTCTGCAAAATGCGCGCGTTAGCGACTAATTTATTTAATAATTTAATAGTTAAAAAAAACAAATGGAAAACAATGAAACAAAATTTAATAAATATTTTAAAAATTTCATAGAATTTATAGTTGAAACTGTTAAAGTTATCATCATCTCGCTAGCCATTATTCTTCCTGTGAGATATTTTTTGATACAGCCCTTTTATGTAAAGGGGGCATCCATGGAACCGAATTTTCACGACCATGAATATCTTATAATTGACGAAATTAGTTATCGTTTCAACGAACCGGTCCGCGGTGATATAATAGTTTTTCGCTACCCAAAAGATACCAGCCAATATTTTATAAAAAGAATTATCGGACTGCCAAAAGAAAAAGTTGAAATCAAAAACGGCAAGATAATAGTTTACAATGAAAAAAATCCATCGGGCAAACTGGTTGACGAAAGTATTTATTTAGGAGCAATTTCCACCACCCCGAACAGTGTTGCGGTTTTAGAAGATAATGAATATTTTGTGCTTGGAGATAATAGGCAGGCGAGTTTGGATTCACGGCGTTTTGGAACCGTGAATAGAAACAACCTAATAGGAAAAGTGTGGTTTCGCGGATGGCCGCTTGAACGGATTGGATGGTTTGAAACGCCAGAATATAATTTTTAAATAAAGTTGGGGGTAGAGACGAAGCAGTGCCTCGTCTCTACTCCCAACTCATTTTCTATGCCTAAAAAATTATCAAAAAAAATAAAATTTCAAACACTGCGCGGGATGAAAGATATTCTGCCGGAAAGTCAAAAATATTGGGACATTATTCGCGATAATATAGATAAGTTAATGAAAGATTATCGCTATGGAAGAATTGATCTGCCGATTTTAGAGGATGCCAATTTATTTATCAGGGGCATCGGAAAACAGACTGATATAGTTGAAAAAGAGATGTTCTCTTTTATTGACCAAGGCGGCGACAATGTAACGTTACGGCCGGAACCGACTGCGGGAATAGCCAGAGCGTATGTTGAACACGGGATGTTAAGCATGCCGCAACCCGTAAAACTTTATTGTTTGGGACCGATGTTTCGCCGCGAAAAACCGCAATCCGGACGACAGCGGCAATTTTATCAATTCGGTTGCGAAGTATTAGGCGGAGCCGACTCCATTATTGACAGCCAGCTGATCAACATCTGCTATCAATTTTTCAAAAAATTGAATATTGAAGTAACCACGCAAATAAACAGCATCGGATGCCCGGAATGCAGAGCTGGTTATATAAAAACTCTTATCGCGTATTATAAAAACAAAAAAGCCTCAATTTGCGAAAATTGCCGCAAACGTTTAACTAAAAATCCGCTCAGACTTCTTGATTGCAAAGAAAAAAAATGCCAAATTTTTAAAGAAAGCGCGCCGCAAATTCTTGACTGGCTTTGTGAAGATTGCCGAACGCATTTTGAACAAGTATTAGAATATTTAGACGGAATGGAAATTCCTTACAGTTTAAATCCGTTATTGGTTCGCGGGCTGGATTACTATAACAAAACTGTTTTTGAATTTTATGAAGCAAACGAATCAGAAGAACGGCAAAACGCCCTTGGGGGAGGCGGACGGTATGATTATTTAATCCAACTTTTGGGAGGACAGCCGACGCCGGCTGTTGGATTTGGAATAGGGATAGAAAGGGTTATCGCTAAAATCAGAGATAACGGATTAAAAATTTCAGAACCTAAATACGATATTTTTATCGCGCAACTAGGCGTTCCCGCCAAATGCCAGGCAATGGCGCTTTTTGATCAAATGCGTCTTGCTGGAATATCAGTTGCGGAAAATTTTCATAAGGATAGCTTGAAATCACAACTTGAAATAGCAAACAAATTAAAAGTAAAATATACGATAATTATAGGACAAAAAGAAGTAATCGGCGAAACTGTTCTTTTGCGCAATATGGAAGGCGGGGTTCAGGAAATTATTAATTATAAAAAAATAATTGATGATGTGAAAAAAAGGCTGGGACAACGATAGTTCAAAATCAAAAGTATTTAGTCAAAAGTTTAGTTAAAAAGTTTTTTAGTTTTTTCCAAAAGTTATTATGACTTCCTGCATTTTTTGTAAAATTATAAACAAAGAAATTTCCGCAGAAGTAATTCATGAAGATGATGGGTTGATAGTTCTTAACGACATCAATCCAAAAGCGCGGATTCATATTTTGATTATTCCCAAAAAACATATTTCTTCAATCGCGAATGCGCGGGAAGAAGACATTGCTCTTTTGGGGCGATGCTTGTTTCAGGCAAAATTGATTGCGCGGAAAAAGGAAATAAATGAAACTGGTTATAAAATAGTTATCAACACAGGATCGGATGGCGGACAAATTGTTCCGCATCTGCATATTCATCTTTTGGGGGGCGAGAAATTGTCTGGAAATAATTTGGTTTGACCAGTATTTAAAAAAATGTTATTATTATTTTATTGTAGAGGAATTTGAATATTGCACGGGTAGATGCCAGCAATTGCTGGCATCTACCCAAGATAATGCGTGCGTTAGTGCTTAATTTATAATTAATATATCTTAAACAAGAAAGGAAGGTGAATATAAGTGTCAGACGTAAAGAGAAAGGCAGGAGAAACCTTTGAAAGTTTATTGCGGCGTTTTTCTAAAAAGTTGCAAGAGAGCGGACGAATTCTCCAAGCAAAAAAAATTAGATTTTATCAAAAAGAATCTAACAAAAACAAAAAAAGAAAGGACGCGTTGCGTCGCAATGAAATTAAAAATGACAGAGAATACCTAAAAAAGATCGGCAAACTTCCGGAAGAAGATTATAAAACATCAAGGAGACGATAGATTATTAGTCTGTAAAGTCGAAAATTCATAACTTTATCTTGAATTACAAACAGGGCAGATTGCGCGAAGCAATCCCGACGTGATTGCAATAACATCAGGATTGCTTCGTCGTTTTGTTTCTCCGCCAGCTGACGGATCAACTTCGCTCCTCGCAATGACACAGACTTACCAGTTTCGTAATTTAAAAGACTTTAAGGACTTTTGACTTAGCTTGTCATGCCATTATTAAAAAAAAATAAAAAAATAATTTTTCCTTTATTTTTATTAATTATAATAATGGGATTTTTTATTTGCGTAAAAAACAGTTACGGGCAAGAAAATTTTGGTTTTGAATACGCGACAGCTCTAAACATGGGAACAAGAGATTTGCAGGCTGTAATTTTCAGTATCATCAATATATTTTTAGGATTTTTAGGCATAGTCGCTATTATAATAGTTTTATACGGCGGATATGTCTATATGACATCGGCTGGCGATCCGAATAAAATAGAAACAGCTAAAAAGATTTTAATAAATGGAGCTATAGGGCTTGGCATTATCTTTTTTTCTTGGGCTATTGTGGCGTTTATTTTTAGGCTGTTTGGCGTTGGAGGGGGGGGTGGAGAAAGGCATATAAACGACGGCGGAATAACCATTGGGCATGGCGCGTTGGGGCAAGGCATTATTGAGAATCATTATCCTGAAAGGAATCAGCTTAATGTCCCAAGGAACACAATGATCGTTGTTACTTTTAAAGAAGCGATGGATCCAAGGACAATTATAAATAATACTAGCGGTAATTCAATTTATGGCGATTGTTTAGATAGTGATGGCGATACTGGTGTTTGCGATACTTTGTTTGACGCGGATAGTGACGAAGCCGCTGATTCTATTGAAATATCAGAAAATACTAATGCTTTACCACTGTTGGCTGCAAGCGCTGTTAAAGTTTTTACAACGGATAATAAAACTTTTGTCTTTATGCCTGTTAATCCGCCTGCGCTTGGGAGCGCGTCAGAAGAATTTTGGTATACAGTTCAGTTAAAAAATAAAATTAAAAAGAAAGAAGGAGAAGATGCGTTTCCGGGAGCCATTGGCGGAGTCGGCTATGAGTGGCAATTTGAAGTTAGCACCATTATGGATCTTACACCTCCGCAAGTAGAGAGTATTATTCCTTATCCTGACGACGCGCAAGATAGTTATACATCTACTCTTTCAGCGCAAGCCACTGGAAGCATAACCGTGGCTTCCCAGCCGAATACCTATATAGCGCCTATTATAAGTGCGGTTGCCAACGAGGCAGGATTAATAGATGCTGTAACAAGCGGAAATTATAGCGGGGGTAGCAATGAAAAAATTACTGTGCAATTATTAAGTGAGGAAACTACAGCTACAGTAGATTGGTCGGGCTTGAATGAAAACGACCGAGATGCGACCAATCCTGCGCCAGTTGATTCTAATGGTAGAACTATTCCGTTGGGTAGCGGTTTAACTTTAGTGATTGATCCTGATTATGATACTGATACAGCAATCAATCGGTGGTCATTCAGCGTTACCGCAGAAAGATCTGCTGATTATTTGAGAGTAGGCAGCACCAAATATCAATTTGTGTCAAGCGGAGCTTCTGGCAATGAGATAAATTTAGGCGCCGATGCCGATATTAACGCGACAGCCGTAAATATTGCAGACAAAATCGGCGAACAATCAATTATCAATGTTGTGGCGGCAAACCCTGTTAGTATTACAGCAACAACAGCAGGCAGCAGTGGAAACAGTATTGCTTTAGTTTATGATTCACCCGAAAGCGCGAATGCTTTAACTATTACACCGATGTCTGGCGGAACAGATGCCGGGCAATCGCAATCAATTAATGGCAAAAAAGATGAGCCGCGAAATGTAGTTGTGCAGATGAATTTTAATGAAGCAATAAGTCCCATTACAACCACAGGCGAAGTAAAAATTGACGACGGTAGTGTGGTTGGTCAAAATTTAGATTCAGAAAGTTTTGATATAATTTTACCAAGCATTTATATGGGCGGAATTAAAAATTATATAGCCGGCAACTGGGTGATTAGCAACGGATATCGCACGATTGAATTTATCACAAAAGACAAGTGCGGAGTCAATTCTTGCGGAGAGAATATTTATTGCTTGCCGACTGACCCTTTGAACGAATCAGTGGCGGGGGCAAAAGTTTTAGATGAAAAACAGGAAGATGTTACCACCACCGCCTCTATGGCTCCAACAGCATTCATAAATGATAGCGAACAGGATTTTAGCGAGTATGCCGGCGTGAGCGGTGTATCAAAGCCGTATATGATAGTTGCCACCGATTCCGCAGGCAAGAAAGCATGGGGGTATATTGGCGAAGAGGGGACGGGGGAGACTTATACGGATCAAGAAGTAACCGACCCACCCGCCACCACAGGCGTCCAAATATATTCCACAAAAGACGGCGCAACGCAAAGCTGGGCGAATATTGAGAGCGAGTTTAATGCTAATTCTATCGCAGATTATGAGATAAGAAGAAGCGAGGAGGCTGGTGAGTTAACCCTAGGAAATATTTTAGTAGAAACAAAAGCGGCCACATGCGCCGCCGGCAGTTGCCCGACAGCATTGAATTTTGATGGAGTAGTTGATATGGCGGCAAACTCTTTGGATGGAAACAAAGACGGTGAAGCCGTTGGTCAAGATGGAGATAAAGATACTATCCTGTTGGAAAATCCAGATGATTATTATAATGAAAATACTGATGAAGGCGCGGGGGATAATTATTTATGGTCATTTTGGGTCAACAGCAAAATTGATTTGACACCCCCCGTAATTGAAGAAATTTTTCCAGGTATTAACAGAATAATCACTTTAAATGATCCGATAGAAATTAAATTTTCAAAACTAATGATGAATAGCACTTTAAAACCGGATTCTGGGTATGGAGACGGCAAGAATCATCTTACTTTAATTGATAGAAGTGTTAACCCCGTTGGCTACTGGATTAGTTCTCAAAACATTGATGGAAGCATACCGTCAGACGATATTCCCGACAAAACAAAAGCTTTTATAAACCATACGTCTTTTACATCCAGCACAAATTATCGCGCCGAAGTTGGAGAAGGGGTGAGAGATTTGTATCAAAATTGTTTTATGCCGGCGGCTGATTCTTTTACTGAGTGCGCGGGAGCGAACGCGACTAACCGATTTTGTTGCAACGGAACATTAAAAGATCCTAGTAACTTGGAAAAAGATACAAAAACAGAAAGACCGATTTGTCCATGATTTAGTCCAAAGTCAAAAGTTTTAAAAAAATAAAGATACAAGGATACAAGATACAAGGATACAAACAAATTCCAAAATTCAAATCACAAAATTTCAAACAAATAATTTCAAACAAATGGATAAGCCTAAATATGATTTAGAACCGAGAACTACTGAATTTGCCAAAAGGGTTATACGATTATGTAAGGCATTAGAAAAAAATTCAATGAACAATAGATTAATAGGACAAATTGTCGGGTCGGCTGGTTCGGTGGGAGCGAATTACAGAGAAGCTAACGACGCCTTGGGCAAAAAAGATTTTATTCATAGGGTTAAAATAGCTAGAAAAGAAGCAAAAGAAACAATGCATTGGCTGGAACTTATTGAAGAAGCCAACCCGCAGTTCAAACCAAGAATGCAAGAAATAAAACAAGAAGCAAAAGAATTGAAAAATATTTTATCAACAATAATTGAAAATTCAATAAAAAAAGATGGCAAACAAAAAGTTTGAATATTGGAATTTGGAATTTGTTTGTATCCTTGTATCTTGTATCTTGTATCCTTGTATCTTTTTACATATGTTCAAAAAATCTAAAAAACCAATAATCTGCCTATTGCTCATCGCATGCCTTTTCGCGACGGCCGTTCCTGTTTTTGCGCAGTCTCAATTCGGATTTGAATACGCAACGGCCTTAAGCCTTGGCACAAGAGACTTGCGCGCTACAGTAATGCAAGCCATCAATGTTTTGTTGGGATTTTTAGGAGTTGCAGCTATTGGAATAGTTCTTTATGGAGGTTATTTATATATGACATCCGGCGGAGCGTCTGATAAAGTTGAAAAAGCTAAAAAAGTTCTTATCAATGGGGCGGTTGGGCTGGCTATTATTTTATCATCTTATGCTATCGCGTTTTTTATTATTCATGCTTTAACAAAAATTACCGGCAGCGGAGGCGATGTGTGCAATAACAATGGGACTTGCCAGGCTGGAGAAACCTGTTCAAACTGCTCTGTCGATTGCGGTGATTGCTATTCTCCGCCTCCAATTGGTCAAAGTTTTGCCGTGTCATGGGTTGATCCAGATAATGCAGAGACCAACGTTTCATTGTGCCGTTTGATCCAGATGAAATTTAATAACCAAATTGACCCCGACACAATTGATAATATGGCCGCATGGGAAGGAAGTGTTACGGTTGGTGCGACAACAACAAAAGCTAATGTTAATTTATGGGTGGAAATAGACGGAGGATTAGCGGCTGGAAACACTTGCACGGACAACAATAAGTGCGCGTCAGGAGTATGCAGCGACACTTGCCAAGGCGATCTTGTTCCGGGCGAAATCACAATTTGGCCAACCGCGCGAGGTTTATCATATAATAATACCGAAGATTTTGAGATTAATGCTACTTATAAAATTACAATAAAAAGTGATGCCGTCACTCCCAGCGGACTTGAAAATACAGGAACCAGTCGTTTAACCCTAGGCGATTATTCATGGACATTTACCACCGGCACGCTTACCGACACAACTCCGCCAACAGTGGATATCTCTAGTATTTTTCCTGCCGATGGCGCAACGGATGTTTGTTTGTCTTCAATAATTAGAGCTAAATTTAGCGAGTCAATGGATGTTTCCTCTTTGCTTGCTACTTATCCAAGCAACCCAATGGATACAACCGACAAGAATAGTCTTTATATAAATCCAAATATCAGCGGTTTTGACAAAACAGTTCCCAGCCCCGATACTTTAATTGCAAATCCAAAAGAATTTTATACAGCCTTCACTGATTATATGCCAACATTAGATAGTGATGTTATCAAAGATTCTTGCGGAAATAAATTAGATGGGGATGCCGATGGCATTGCGGAAGAAAGCGTTGGAAAAGATGATTACACGTTAAATCCAGATGATTGGAAATTTACAACTGGAAATACTGCTGAATGCACCCCGGAAATTGCCACCATTACCTCAAATGGTTATTATGATGATATTATTACTATTACAGGTAATTATTTTACAGGAGGCAGTGTTATTTTTAATAATAACGTTAATATTTTTAGCGGCGGCGCAAACTCTTGTTTTGATGCAGTTAATTACATACCAGATCCTGCGAAGGAATGCGTTGTTTCTTGGGCAGACGATCAGATTAATGTAAAACTTCCTTCAACGGGCGGTGCGTCAAACGGAACAGAGACAGGCAATGTTGTAGTTGAGGTCGGTGTCAAAGAAAGTAATTTTAAAATTTTCACTCTTTTATCACCCCGCATAGATAACATCTTGCCAAACAAAGGCGGAATAGACCAGTTTTTAACTCTGTCAGGTTCAGGTTTTGGCGCATCCCAAGAAGCCAACAACCATGTTTATTTTAGAAAAGATAAAGATATAGATGGAGACATAGAGCTTCTCGATACAGCTGAATTGATTGAGGCAAACTACCCCTGTGACGGAAGCGCCGGATGGAACGATGAACAAATTATTATTTCAGTGCCTGACAATGTAAATTTTGCCGACGGTGAAGATTGG
>JBDRHN010000022.1:0-2988 GCA_043816765.1 bacterium
GTTGGAAAATAATTTTCATATTTTGGTCAAATTTTCCAAAAATTTTTTCAGCTTAGCTTGGGCTAAACCTCAAAAATTGTTTGAAAAATTTGCCTCAAAATCTGAAAATTTCGTCACGAAACTAATTACGCGACAAGTCTAGTAAAGAACCTGAACAATTTGCTGATTATCTCTATATAAGAACAGCGAAACCTAAAAATTTTCCGCTTTTTATTTTTATTGATGAAATACAATATTTGCCTTTTGCTTCTTCTTTTATTAAAGTTTTAAGCGATCATTTCCCGCAATTGCGTTTGATTCTTTCCGGTTCATCCAGTCTTGAAGTAAAAAAAATTTTTACAGATCGTCTTACCGGAAGAAAAATTTCATTTAATGTAAATACGCTTAATTTTAAAGAATATTTAGTTTTTCAACAACACTCTTTGGCAACTGCGTGGCAAAAAATCAGTTTAGAGAAAATTTTAAAAGGGGATATTAAAATACTTAAACCATACCAAGATTTTGTTTCAGAAATTTTATCTGTTTTTGAGGAGTTTGTTTTATATGGCGGTTATCCGCGTCCATCTATTAAGGAAAATAGTTCTATTCGAGGCGAACTTTTGGCGGAAATTCGCGATCAATACGCGCGCCGCGATGTTAGAGATATTTTAAATATTGAAAATGTAGCAGGCTTTAACCGTTTGATTGGTATTTTAGCGGCTCAAATTGGAAATTTGGTCAATATTGACGAATTGGCAAGCAGCTCGCATTTAAACCGCCAAACCGTTGAAAAATATATTTTTTTGCTGGAAGAAACTTTTATCATAAAAACGGTTTTACCTTATTTTAAAAATTCGCGTCAAGAACTTATTAAAATGCCAAAAATATATTTTGCCGATACCGGCTTGCGCAATTTGCTGATAGAACAACTTTCTATGCAAGGTTTGGAGTTGCGTCTTGATAAAGGCGCGCTAGTTGAAAATACGTTGATGCATCAATTGCAAATTTTAGACTGGCCGATTAGATTTTGGCGCACTAAAACCAAAACCGAAGTTGATTTTATTATTACCGCGCCTAATGGCGATAATATTCCTATTGAGGTTAAATATCAGCCAATGTCTAAACCAAATATTCCGAGCGGGATTGTTTCTTTTGTGAAAAAATACAAACCGCCGTATGCGTTTGTCGCAACAAAGGATTATTTTGGGCAGACTGTTTTTCAGTCAACCCCCGTATTTTTCGCGCCTGTAATGTTTTTTTGATTTTAACTATTTGTGTAAAAATGGAATTGATAATTCCCAAAAACAGTGTAAAATGGAAGTATGATAAAAGATAAATATTTAAACCAACCACCCATAACGAATATTTATCGGATGAAATTTATGAGAAGATTGCAGGGAAATATTATGATTTGCCGGAGGGGGTTTGCGGGGCGTTGGATGACCGGAGGGAAGGAGAATTTATAAGAGCGTCTTGATGCGTGGACGATGAGCAAGACCAAAGGGTAATGGCATTAATTTGAGTTTGTCGCGCGTTTGTATGCTTCATCCATGGCTTTGATATTTTTTTCGGCGAGTTTTTCGCCAAATTTTTCTGAGATGGCTCTGTTCATTGAGTCTGTTTTAATAAGTTTTGCAATTCCAGCGAAAAATCCAAGCATAATAGTATTAATAATCGGCGCGCCCAATATTTCTATTGCCATTTTTGTCGCTGGAATGCTGTAAACATTTTTTATATTTTTTAAGGTTGGATATTTTTTTATTAAACCGTCGGCGGATAACTGGGAGTTAATAACAGCTTGCGCGGTGCATTTCGCGCCTCGCAATACATCAACAACATCCAGCAATGTCGGATCTAAAATTATAATATAGTCCGGGCAATATATTTGTTCTCTAAGTCTGATTTTTTTATTTGAAATTCTAGCATAGCTTTCAATTGGCGCTCCGCGTCTTTCAACGCCAAAACTTGGAAAAGCTTGTGATTGTTTTCCGTCATAGTACGCGGCAACGGCGATAAGTTCGGCCGCTGTTACCGCGCCTTGCCCTCCCCGTCCATGCAATCGTATTTCTAGCATATTGTTTATTAAAACGTTGGAACATAAAAATAGATTGTTTTAATGTTCTCGGTGTTTTAATGATTTAAAAAGTATTCAATAATTTGTTCAAAAAATTTTTTTGGGCGGGCGCCTTCTATTTTAATGCCGTTGACAAAGAATGTCGGGGTGCCGTTTACTCCCAATTTTTCTGCTTCGTTGCAATCTTGCAGGACTTCCAGCTCAAATTGATCTGTATCAAGGCAATTATCAAATTTATCTATATTCGTAATTCCAATTTCTCTCGCGTAAATTTTCAGATTGTTAATATCTAAATTTCCTTGGTTTAAAAAAAGTTTATCATGATATATTAAAAATTGTCCTTGTTCATTTGCGCATTGCGCCGCTTCAGCCGCTTTTTGCGAATTAGTATTTTTTAAAAAATCTCGGTAGATAAATTTTATTTGGTTTGGATATTCTGAATTTAATTCGCGCAAAATAGGCATCATTTGCCAGCAAAAAGAACAGTCAAAATCGCTAAATTCCACTATAACTATTTTTGCTTCGGGATTGCCCCAAAAAGGATCGTCTTTTGTTTCAATAAGTTCGCGGTTGGCGATTTCAATGTTGTCATTATTCCAAATTTCCGACGCTAAATCAACGACATTAATTTTTTTGTAGTAATGCCAAATCGCCAAAGTCAAAAAGGCTATGGCAAAACTTACTGTAAAAAAAGCCATTAAAGCGCAACACCCGCGCCAGCTTATTTTTTTCAAATTATTTTCCTCTTTTTTAAATTTGTTTAATTGTCCAATCATTACCATATTTTAATTATTAGGACTTCCGCATTTGCGTAAAAATACCTGTCATTCTGAGCGACTTTTACCGTAAAAATGAAAAAAATATTAAAACTGAATAAATTAAGCGAAGAATCCCGCGGCTGTCGCAACCGCAATGGGATTCTTCACTTGCTTCTG
>JBDRHN010000023.1:0-88428 GCA_043816765.1 bacterium
GTTGGAAAATAATTTTCATATTTTGGTCAAATTTTCCAAAAATTTTTTCAGCTTAGCTTGGGCTAAACCTCAAAAATTGTTTGAAAAATTTGCCTCAAAATCTGAAAATTTCGTCACGAAACTAATTACGCGACAAGTCTAATATTGTTAGTAAATTTGTATAGGGGTTTATGCATAATTAGTATGAATTATATATATAGATATGCCAATACCCCTTAAACCCTCTCCCCTGTCTCCAGAGTTATCGCCGAACTGCCGATATATTTTTTCACTTCATTAAGCTTGTCTTTTGAAATTACCGGAAACTGATGAATATAAGAATTTAAAACAGAAATTTTTATTTTTCTCAAATCAAGCTCTTTAATATTCAAAGACGCCCTCCCAAGACTCGCCATATACAACTGATCAAATAAAGCCTTTTCAGCATCAGCAATATAAACGCCGTTTTTTAGAGAATATCCAAAAAATAAAGATTTTTTAATTTGCCGAAATTCAATATCTGTCTCTCCAAGAGAAATCTTCTTTGGCGGTTTTGCGGCGGCAAAAGTTGTAGTATAAGGTATCTGGCTTAAAATACCATAATAAGATAAAGCACTTTCAAAAGAAAGATAAGAAGGATAATATAGCTGATTAGCAATTTTAACAATATTAAGAGACTCGCCAGCCTGCGCATAAACCCCGCGTTTTAATCTAATAAGCGCGCCCTGTTTAACAAAACGCGACAAAGCCACCTTCAAACTCGGCCTTGAAAGTCCCGTTATCTTTTCCAAATCAGCAATAGTAAAATAATCACGACTGAAAGATTTTAATTTTTTAATAAAGTTAAGAGTATTCATTTTATTTCGGCAACCAATTTTTAATAAGATTAAATTGTTTTTTTGGTAATAATTTGTGCAAATCCTGTTTAATTTCCCGCGCTGAAAACTTAGAAAAATCCATTACAGATGGCTCATTCAGCCGTTGATTTATAAACCATAAATCAAAAACATCTCTAATACGCGCCGGAGAAATTGATAATTTTTCTTTTTTTATTTGCCCAAGAGTCGCTACTTGCGCAAACACCGTAATCGGGGTTATCTCGCTTGCTAACGTCAAAAGAGTGTAATCTTTTTCTTTTACCCACTCTCCATTTCTTCTTGAAATCTCAATTTTTATGGCAATCGTTTTTTCAAGCGCAGGATCAGTTATTTTAAACTGAGCGTATAATGTATAATATTTTTGCAAAGCTTCCGAGAGTTTTAGGTTTGGCACTGCTTTTTCCGTTTCTTTGCACCATTTTTTAAAATCACTTTCTTTAATATTTACAAATTGAGTAAAATCCAAATCATCAGAATAACGAGGAGATTTATATGCCAACCGCAAAGCGGTGCCTCCGCGAAATACAAGATTATTGCCAAAATCGCTTTCAAAAATACGATTAAGCAAAATCATTTCATATTCTTCTCGCACAATTTGAGGAATAGATATGCCGAGTTCTTGTTGTTTTTTAATAGCTATTTCTTTATCCATAGAGTTTATGGTTAGTTAACAAAAATGTTATCTTTCTATAAAGTATCAAAAATAAAAATTTTTGTCAAGCTCCATAACCTGTAACACTTCCCCGCCCCGCGCGTCATAACCTATGTAAACTTAATCAGTGGAGGCTAAACCTCCATAATGGAGGTTTAGCCTCCACCCCCGCAAACTATGGAATTCTGGAAAAAACTATTAAAACTCCTAGAACCCATCAAAAAACAGCTGGCGTGGGTTTTGGTTACTTCAATATTTTTTGAAGGATTCAGACTGCTCGGACCATATCTTTTTAAAGAAATTTTAGACACAATATCCGAACTCTCAAAAGAACAATTCAACCGCCTCATTCTTCTTGTTGCCCTGATGTTCATAGTCTATACATTAATCAATATCATTGATTACTATTTGGACAAAAAAATCTTTAACGTTTTTTTGACTGTTGAAAAATTCCTCCCAATCCAAGCGCAAGAAAAATTAGTATTTTTATCACTGGGGTATCACGAAAAAGAAAACACCGGCACTAAAATAGTAAAAGTGCAAAAAGGCGTTGATAACCTTGTGAGACTGCTCTCGGATATGATGATGGAAGTCGCGCCGACAATATTCCAAGCAATTCTCACATTTCTTTTGATGCTATGGTTTGACTGGCAAATGGCGCTCGTTTTTTCAATAGCGATACCGATATTTATAGTAATGACCTATAAACTGAACAAAAAGCTGTATCCCCTGCGCAAAAAAAGACACGACCAATACGAAGTCGCATCCGGAAAAATGACGCAAGCGATAATGAACATCAATACAGTTAAATCTTATGTTCAAGAACCAAGGGAAGTAGAAGAATATACCGACATACGAAACTCCATATACAAAGAGGAGTCCGCGGAATGGGACATGATGATTCGAATGAACTTCCTTAGAAACATGGTCATCAATATAGGCAGAGTCGCCGTTATACTTTTTGGCGTTTACAAAACATTCAACGGATCCATGAGCATAGGAACTCTTGTGTTTTTCATAACTCTGTCTGAAAAAGTCTACTTCTCTCTTTTTAGAATATCTCGAACTTATGACCGCATACAGGAAGCGACAACATCCGTTGACAGGCTGAGCAACTTGCTTGAACAAGAAACGGAAGTAAAAAATCCGCGCAACGGAATCAAGCCGAAAGTGAAAGGAAAAATAGATTTTGAACACGTTTCATTTTCTTACCACAACCAAAAAAATAAAAAAACAGCGCACGCTATTAATGATATAAATTTCGAAATCAACAAAGGAGAAACAGTCGCTTTGGTCGGCCCTTCCGGAGGCGGAAAATCAACAATAGTAAAGCTCCTATACCGACACTATGATGTTTTGAGCGGAAAAATTTTGATAGACGGAATTGAGCTAAAAAAACTTGATCTTCCGGCATACAGATCGCAACTTGCGATTGTCCCCCAAGAAGTGGAAATATTTGACGTAACAATCGCTGAAAATATAGCTTATGGAAACCCGAAAGCCAATCTGGACGAAATAAAAAAAGCCGCGCGCATAGCCAACGCCGATCAATTCATTAACGAAATGGCAAACGGATACGACACACTAGTCGGCGAACGCGGAGTGCGCCTCTCCGGCGGACAAAAACAGAGAATCGGAATAGCCCGCGCGATTTTTAGCAACCCAAAAATATTAATCTTTGACGAAGCCACCTCAAGCCTGGATTCACAATCAGAACGGCTCATACAAAAATCTATGCGCGATATATCAAAAGACAGAACGGTTATTATCATCGCGCACCGTCTAAGCACAATTCAAAATGCTGATAAAATTATCGTGGTTAAAGATGGAAAAATAGAAGAGACAGGCGACCACAAAAGCCTAATAGAAAAAAAAGGCGGCGTCTATCGCCGGTTGGTGGAACTGCAAAAGATGGGAGAAATTGTTGACGATAAATAAAACAAAACGCCGTGCTCTGCACGGCGTTTTGTTTTATTTAAAATAATTTATCCCAGCTTCTCACCAATCTTGCGCCAAACAACAAGCAACGGGCTTGCGATAAAAATTGAAGAATATGTCCCGGCTACCATTCCGATTATTAGAGCCAAAACAAAATCTTTAATAGTCGCTCCGCCAAAAAAATAAACAGCCATTAAAACAAAAATTGTGGTAAAAGAAGTATTCAGCGAACGAGTAATAGTTTCATTAATACTATCATTGACAGTTTCTTCAAAATTTTCATGATAACGATGCAAATTTTCTCTAATACGATCAAAAACTACAATCGTATCGTTTACCGAATAACCCAAAATAGTCAACAATGCGGCAATAAACGGCGTATTAACCTCTGTGCCAAAAAAATGTCCCAAGAAAACAAAAACCCCAATAGTTATCAAAATATCATGCAACAACGCGATAACGGCTATAACTCCATATTTCCAAGACTTGACAGGCTTTGAAACCTTGCGAAAAGCCCACGCGACATAAAGAATAATGGCCATAATCACATAAAACATCGCTTTATACGATTTAACTCGCAACTCTTGCCCAATGCTTGCCCCGATAGAATCAAACCTTAATTCAGAAACATCCTCACTCCCAACTTCCGCCGAAGAATAATCGCCGATTTTAATCGTCTCTCCATCTTCGCCTGTCGTTAAAACAGAAACCCCATTAATCACATTCCCATTTTCATCTGTGATAGAAATATTTTCTGGAGACAACTCATCTTTTGTTTCAGTTGCTAAAACTTCTTCAGTATTTTCGTGTTTTACTGTTTCAACGTTTTTTTGTTTTTGTGTCTTAAAATCTTCCTCTAGTTTGGTTATTATTTGATGGTGCGTATCTTCGTCAATATCTTTAAAACGTATAATAACTCCACCGTTGCCAGATTGCTGAAGGCTCATGTCTCCCAAATTAAAATCTTTTAAACTTTCGGTGATTTGTTCATTTGATGGTCTTTCTTTGAATTGAAGCTCCATCAAGCTTCCGCCAGTAAAATCAATCCCAGGTTTCAGTCCCCAAGCAATCCAGCTCAAAAGAGTGATGACAATCAAGGTGCCTGAAAAAATAAAAAATAAATTGCTTTTTTTGATAATTTGTAGTTTCATAAATAACGAAAAAAAATAAAAAATAAAGAACAGCTGGTTCTGAGTTGTTCCGCAGAACACTCGGAACCCAGCCAAAATAATTTAACTTTTACTTTTATCCAGAAATAACCATTTAAACTTTCCAAGCCATGGGGAGCATAATCTCAAGAAAACTCTTGTGATAATAATCGCGCTAAACATACTCGCCAAAATACCAATCGTCAACGTTACCGCAAACCCCTTAATAATGCTTGTTCCAAATTGAAACAAAATCACACAAGTAATAAGGGTGGAAACATTGCCATCTCTAATGGATGGCCACGCCCTCTTAAAACCGTCCTCAATCGCGGTTTTGAGCGGTTTGCCCAAAGCAAGCTCTTCTTTAAGCCGTTCAAAAATTAAAACATTAGCATCCACCGCCATGCCGATAGACAAAATAAAACCCGCGATTCCAGCCAATGTCAATGTAACATAAAACTTAAATATAGCAAGCGCTAAAAGACTATAACAAATTAAAGCTAAATCAGCAAAAAAACCAGGCAAACGATAATAAAGCAACATAAAAATCATCACTGCCAACAGACCGATTATACCAGCCTTTAAACTTTTTTGTACGGAATCCTGTCCGAGAGTAGCGCCAATCGTCTGCTGTGACAACAAAGTAATTGGAACAGGCAAAGCGCCCGAATTTAATCTCTGCGCCAACTCTTTGGCGTCGGGAATAGTGAAACTCCCAGAAATAACAGCATTGCCGTCTTTTATCGCCTCATTAACTTTTGGAATGCTTATGGGATATTTATCTAAAAATATCGCGACCGGACTGCCGACATTTCGCTCAGTAATTTGCGCGAACAACTCTCTGCCTTCCTCATCAAACTCCAAAGATACTTGAGGTTGATTACTATTATTATCAAAAACAACTTGCGCTTTTTTCAACTGTTTTCCTGTCAACCCCGTATCTTGCCACTGCTCCGTTGGCGGAACTTGAGTTTGCGATTTTGTTCTTAATAAAATTCGTGAAATTTCATATTTATATGAATCTCTTTGATCCTCTTTTAAAATCAAATGGTAGCCAAACTGCGTTTCAACAACGTCGGAAATTGTTCCTATCTCTTGATCAAAAACCGCGCTTTCAAACCCTGGAACCATCTGTCCCTTTCCAAACCAACCCAAATCGCCTCCGCGAATATCCGCTCCCGGTTCGGTAGAATTTTCTTTTGCCAACTGTTCAAAATTTTCAGGAGTAGTCTGGGATTTTACTTCGTCAATTTTTGCCTTTGCCTCGTCTTTGCTCCATTCTTTACCGCAACTTTGCGCTCCGCTCCAACAAATTAAAATATGCCTTGCTTTTACTTCAACGCCGCTATTTTCTTTGCTTCCTGTTTTAATTATATTATAACCTTCTTGGGTTGGAATTAATTCAGAAATCAACTTATTTTCCCCAACCTCTTTCGCTTTATTATAAAGCTGAGAAAATTGATAAAATGAACCATCAATAAAACCAAGATAACCATTTTGTTCTTTGGTTATCTCATCCTCCGAATACTCTTGAACTAATTTGTCAAAATCTCCTTCGCTGTTTAATTTTTCAAGCGCTTCTTCGCCTTTTACTTTTTGTTCTTCATTAAATTTATTAATCTCATTCATCTCCTCTTCAGTTAAATCACGAGGCGCGGCAGGCTCTTTAAATTCAAGAAGCGGCGTTGCGCCTATCATCGTGATGGCCTCATTAACATCTTTAACCCCCGCAAGCTCAACAATAACACGATACTTTTCCCCTGACTTATTTGTCTGAACCAAAGGCTCGGCAACTCCAAAAAAATTGACTCTTCTTTCTATGACATCACGCACACCTTCCACCGCGTCATCTTTTTGGTCTTGCTCAATTTTGGAAACATCAGCTTCATAAACCAAATGAGTCCCGCCCTGCAGATCCAAACCCAAATGAAACTGCCTCTCTTTTGTTTGCGAAATATTCAAACCAGTAGAATTATTCACCCATGATACTGCTTGATTATAATATGTTGGGTAAATAAAAGTCGCGCAAAAAAACACAAGCGCAAAAATTGATAAAAAAGTCAACCTTACCTTGCCTCGTTTGCTTGGAAAAAATATTGGTCTAAAAATTTTATTAATAATTTTTCCCAACCAAACAAATGGACTTAAAATAACTTTTAATATTTTTTTAATCATAAAAATTTGATTTGAATTAAAAATAATTAATCTAAATCCACCTTTATCGCCAATTCTTTAAGCTGTTTATCTGTAACTTCGCTCGGCGCGCAAAGCATTACATCTTGAGCGCGGCCATTTTTCGGAAAAGCGTAAATATCACGAATGGAAGGGCAGTCCCAAAGCACCATCATGATACGATCCAAACCCGGGGCAATTCCTCCGTGAGGAGGGGCTCCATATTCAAATGCTTTTATCATATGGCCAAATTTCGCGTCAACATCCTCTTTGCTATATCCAACAATTCCAAAAGCTTTATACATAATTTCCGGCGCATGGTTTCTAATTGCGCCGCTTGAAATTTCATATCCGTTGCAAATTAAATCATATTGATACGCCAAAATATCCAAAGGATCTTTCTCTTCCAGCGCTTTCATGCCGCCCTGCGGCATTGAAAAGGGGTTGTGCGAAAAATCAATTTTACCCTCCTCAAGCTCGCTATAGTCAAACATCGGATAATCATAAACCCATGCCCAAGCCGCTTTTTTTGAATCTTTCAGTCCCAATCTCTTGCCGCATTCATCGCGAACCGCCCCCAAAGCCGCGCAAACAATTTTCCACGCGTCCGCTCCAAAAAATATTATATCACCCTCTTTTCCGCCAAGAGTCTGAATAATTTTATTTGCCAAATCATCTCCAAGAAATTTTACAATCGGCGATTGCAATTCAAAATTTTCCCTTATAACAACATAGGCAAGCCCTTTAGCATTTTTACTCTTTGCGATTTCCGTCAATTCGTCAATTTCTTTTCTTGAAAATTTCGCGCCGCCGTCAATTTTCAAGGCGTGAACAACACCGCCGTTTTTAACGGCATCGCTGAAAACACTAAAACCGCAATCTTTAACAATCTCTGTTATGTCTTTAATTTCAAAACCAAATCTAAGGTCAGGCTTATCTGAACCGTATCTGTTCATTATCTCTTTATAGGTAAATCTTGGAAATTTATTATCTGCAAACCCTGCTAATTCTTTATCGCTGAATTCTTTAGTAAGTTCAATCATCAAAGGCTCAATCATATTCCAAACATCCTCCTGCTCGACAAAACTCATCTCAAAATCAATCTGATAAAATTCTCCCGGATGTCGATCCGCCCTTGGATCTTCATCGCGAAAACACGGCGCAATTTGAAAATACCGATCAAACCCTGAAACCATCAACAACTGCTTAAACTGCTGCGGCGCCTGCGGCAAAGCATAAAATTTACCCTTATGAACGCGAGATGGCACCAAATAATCTCTTGCCCCTTCTGGGGAAGAATTAGCCAAAATCGGAGTCTGAATCTCTATAAAATCATTCTTATGAAAATACTCCCGCACGTAAGTAATCATCTTATCTCTGTCTTGAACAATCTTTTGCAATCTTGTTTTACGTAAATCCAAATAACGATATTTCAAACGCAACTCTTCGCCGACCTCCTCGTTTTTGGCCTCAGTCGCCTGAACGTCAATTTCAAACGGAGGCATTTTTGAACTATTTAAAATCTCAATCTCTTTTGCGTTAATCTCAATCTCGCCTGTCTTTAATTTTGGATTAATCATATCTTGCGGCCTCAGAATAACATCGCCTTTTACTTTAATCACAAACTCACTGCGCAATTTGTCAGCCTGCTCCCAAGAATCTTTGGAATGATTCGGATCAAAACGAAGCTGGGTAATACCATATCTATCGCGCAAATCAATAAAAATTATCCCGCCATGATCACGGCGCGAATTCACCCAACCGCACAAAGCAACCTCTTGCCCGCTGTGCTCTTTATTTAATTGTCCGCATGTGTGTGTTCTATACATATTGGTAACTAGTAATGAGTAAACAGTAACTGTAATTTTAAAATTTAAAAAATTCTTTCCTTGCTGGTTCCCAGCTGTGCTGGGAACCATAATGCACTTACAGCATGAATTTTATAATAATATTGTTAGTGCAATATATTTTCATGCATCCTTTCAGAGCAATTCAGAACCAGCCCGCAAATATTCAAAAACTAATAATTTTCATATTGATAATTACTAGTTACCGTTTACTTGTTGCTGATTACTAATTAACCTCGCGCTATTCAACCCGCAATCAAGGTGAAAGTTCAAAAGCAAACTTATCGCCCGATTAATCTCTCTGCTTTCCCATTGATTAATATCAATATTTTGCAAAAATGTCAACTCCTCAACCGCCCCTCTGCGCAAAAAATCAACCGTTGAAAAAGAAATTCTCACTCCGTTGGCTCCATAGTCCCGAACGGAACGAAGCGAAGCGAGGGCTATGGAGCCAACACCTTTTTTTGAAGCTAAACATTTATCGCAAACCACTCCCCCTTTTTCTGAGCTAAAAACCAAATGTTCTTGTTCTGCCCTAATAATCTCAAACCTTTTTTCGCAAACCGCGCAACCATCCAGTCTCGGAGAGTAGCCCAATTTTGATAATAATTTTAAAACGTAAAACTGAATCAAGCTGCTATTTCCCGACTTTAACAAATTTAAAATACTTTTCAACAGATCAAAAACATCTTCCTGCGGAACTTCAACTTTTGTCAGCTTGTCCACAACCTCAATGCAATAACACCCCAAAGCCCAAAGACGGCTGTTCTGTTTTAATTCAGTAAAATTATCAATCAGCTTCACCTCGGCTATTTTGTCATAATTTTTCCCTTTTGCCAAGAGCAACTCAATCTCCATCAACGACTCTAAAAATTTAGCCATTTTACTGGTAGATTTTCGCGCGCTGGTGGCAACAGCCTCAATCTTCCCATGATCCTTTGTGTATAAACTAAAAATCCTATCTGCCTCTCCCCTGTCCTTGCGATTAAGAATTATCGCGCTCGTTGTGTATGTTTTGTTCATATTTAGCACCTGTCATTCTGAGCGACTTTTACCACTACGTCGTATTAATAAATAAATATTGTTATTTTACAAAACTTATTAGCAAAATAATCCAAGTGAAGAATCCCGCGGTTGTTGCAAACACATCGGGATTCTTCACTTGCATTATTTTATCTTTCAACTTTATTTAATTAGTTCCTGTGTAATTTCTGCGTTTTTCTGCGTCAAATTCTGCGTAGTTCTGCGTAATGATGCTAACATTAGCAAAGCCCCAAACTTAATTTTACGTTAAAAACGAGTTTTTACACAATAACTAATTATTAAGTTTTTTTATTCTTTCAATTTCACAGTAGAAATCGTTCAGAATAACAGTTGATAATGTCAGCTGTTTAAACTGTCCAAATAATCCTGCAAAATTATCGCCGCTGAAACTTTATCACGCCAACCTGACTCTTTTGTGTCCCCTTTCATCTTAAACTTATCCGCCGCCTTGCTAGACATCCGCTCGTCAAACAAAATTATTTCCAATCCAACAGAATTTCCGTGTCCGTCATCCCTTTGGGTGTCGGACACCTTTTTAACGTTCATCACCCTTAAACTAGCAACAAATTCATCTAATTTTTTATTATCAACCTCTCCGCCCCCCAAGCTCTTCGGCAATCCCACAACAATCTTATCCGCACCCTCATTCTCAACAATTTTTTTAATCTCATCAACAACAAATTTTAAATTTTTATTTTCAATAACCTCGTACGGCAAAGCAAGCCTAGCATTCTCATCAGTCACAGCTAAACCGATTCTTTTTTCTCCGTAGTCAATTGCAAGTATTCGCTTGGGCATAAACAATTCTCAAATTATTTTAATGTATAGTATTCCCAGTGATACCTCCATTATCTTCAGCTTGTTTGTTTTCTCTTTCACAATATCTCGCATAATCAATGACATCTTTCGTCCATTTTTCAAATATTATTTTAAATTTTTCTTCTGCCTCTTTTTTTATTTTTTCATACCAAGCAATTATTTCTTTAACTTTATCATGATCATCTTCAAATTGTCTTAATAGTTCGGTTGATTTTTCCAATAAAGATTCTAAAACTTTTTCTTGAAAATACCTTCCTAAAGAATCATAAATTTCATAAATTGGTTCTTTGTTGTTTTCAAAAGGCTTCACAATCTTTTCAAAAACTAATTTGGGCGACAAAATATCTTCTTCGCTTGCTTCTATGCTTAAACCAGATATTTCTCCAGCAAAAACCATTTTGGCAATCTCTTTTTTTATTTCTTGAGACAACTCATTTGTCATAAACTGTTCAAGTTCTGGATATTTTGGCTCTTGAATTGTGACTTCAATTCTTTCTTTCATAACTTTGAAAACTTTTTTTTTATCTAAAATTAGCTAAAAAATAATAGAAAATTATCCACACCAAACATTTGCATTGACAAACATAAAACAAATGTTATAATTATATTATATTCGCAGTCTATGAAACCCATACTAATGGGCCAATAGAACATAAAAACATCTTTGCTTTTTGTAAAGGTGTTTTTATTTTCTATTGCAATGTGCTAAAATATCCAATGCGGTGGCAAATAAAGGGGAGTGAAATGCCGAGGTCGGCATCATAGACTGCGAATCTATTGGCGCTATTTTAGTGTGGGGTTCAAGTCCCCCGCTCTCCACCGCACTAAAAACTGTCTTAAAAGGACAGTTTTTAGTTTCTTCCCGCATGAAATCTCTCACACTGCAAATGTCCACGCCGCAACTTTTAACTTTTCATTTTTAACTTTCTCAAACCCTCGTCACCACCTCCGCGCCAAATTTTCCCACAACAACAGTATGCTCAAAATGCGCCGCCAACCGTCCATCATAAGTAACAGCGGTCCATCCGTCGGAAAGTGTTTTAATCCGCCAGTCCCCTTCCACAACCATAGGCTCAATAGCCAAAACCATCCCCTCGCGCAAAACTATCGGCTTGATTTTTGGATCAACGAAATTCGGAACTTGCGGTTCTTCGTGAACAGCAAAACCAACCCCATGACCGACCAAATCGCGCACCACATTAAATCCATTACTCTCCGCGCACTCCTGCGCCGCGGCGGAAACCTCTGACAACAGCCCGCCGGCTCTTACTTTTTTTATAGCTAACTCCAGCGATTTTTTCGTAACTTTCAACAACTTTTTAGTCCTTCCGCTCACTTTGCCGACAGCAACCGTAGTCGCCATATCAGTATACATCCCTTTGTATTCCATGCCAAGATCAATACTAACTATATCCCCATTGGAAATAATCCTATTGGGAATCGCGGCGACGTGAACAATTTCGTTGTTCAGACAAACGCAAATACTGCTAGAAAATTTTGGTCCGCCACTGCTGTATCCTTTAAAAGACGGACGACCGCCCTTTTCTGTCATCAACCTTTCCGCCAATTCATCCAGCTCTTGCGTGCCAACACCCGATTTAATATTTGCGACTATATTATTCAACACTTGAGCCAAAATCTTCCCGCCCTCTTTGAGTTTATCTATTTGTTCTTGATTTTTTATGGTGATCATAAAAAATTAGGACTTCCGCGTTTTTTGTTAAAATTTCAGAAATTTAGCGCGAATTTTGTCAAAAATGCGAAAGTCCTAAAAATATAAAATTTTACATTTTAAAAAACTACAGTTGCGCGCAGTCGCCGAAATATCTAGTGCCAAAAATATCATCTGGAAAAACCAATTCAACACACCGATACGCAATATCCCAGCCATGGCCATTATTTAACATAACGCAAGTTCTTGTCGACGTGATAGCATTTCCAACACGTTCCTCTTTCCAAATATAATCTGCCAAACCATCGCCATTCAGATCAAGCATCAAATATTGGTTTCTATTTTTATCATTGTCACACAATCCCCCGCGACAACCCCATCGCATTCATCACATCTTTATTAACATCAACAATACTCTGCTCGCCGTTAATTTTAATAAGAACACCCAACTCTTGATAAAGTTTAATCACAGGCTCTGTTTCTTCGTGATAAATTTTTAAACGCACCCTGATAGCCTCCGACGTGTCATCATCGCGAATATACAACTTTTCACCGCACTTATCGCAAATACCATCAACCTTTGGCGATTTATATTTAATATGATAAACCTCTCCGCAAACGCAAGATCTCCTTCCGCCAAGACGGCTAATCGCCTCCTCATCTGAAATCCATATCTCAATAGCGCGCGTTACTTTTGTAAAATTATCAAAAGCTTCAAACTGCTCAAGGTTGCGCGGATAGCCATCCAAAATAAAACCGCCATCGCAGTCAGCATCTTTTAATCTTGAAATAGTCATTTCGTTTACAACTTTAGGTGGAACTAACTTACCATCGTTAATATATGTTTGCGCTATCTTTCCTATCTCAGTTTGATTTTTTATATTATTGCGAAAAAGATTGCCGACAGAAATATTCGGCAAGTTTAATTCCTTGGACAAAAAATCCGCCTGCGTCCCCTTTCCAGAAGCCTGCGGACCAAAAAAAATAATTTTATAAATTTTATTCATAGGAGGTTAGTCAAAAGTCTACAGTCCATCATAATCTCTCATAGACAATTGTGAATCAATTTGATCAACAATCTCAATCACAACGCCGACCACGATTAGCAAACTAGCTCCGGAAATAGCCAAATTTGGAGTACCCGTTAATTTTTGCATAAACAATGGCAAAACAGCAACTATGCCAAGAAATAAAGCCCCCGTAAGAAGTATTCTGTTTGTAACATACTTCACATATTCTTGAGTAAATTTTCCCGGACGAATACCAGGGATAAAACCGCCCTGACGTTGAAGATTGTCAGCAACCTGATCAGGGTGAAAAATTATATAAGTATAAAAATAGGTAAACGCAAACACTAAAATAAAATACATAATTCCATAAAACAGTTGATTCTGAAACATGCGAACAGTCCACTCCGCCAAACCAGCAACCCATACTATTTGCGATCTAATAAAAAACTGCGCGATCATAGGCGGAAATAAAACAACAGAAATAGCAAAAATAATGGGAATCATTCCAGCTTGATTAACCCTGATAGGCAAATGGGTATTAACTCCCCCCGTCATTTTATTACCGTTAATTTGACGTGCGTAAGAAACAGGAATATTTCTCTGACCTTCCGTAATAAAAATTATAGCCACAATAGTAACCAAAGATATTAACGCAAAAACAATCAAATTAGTTATTTGAGTCGAATCGTAAGTAGCCAAAATTCTCTGCGTCGCGCCGGGGATATGCGCCACAATGCCCGCTAAAATCAAAATTGAAATTCCGTTGCCGATATTTTTTTCAGTAATAAGTTCGCCAATCCACATCAAAAAAACAGTGCCTGCTGTAACAATTAAAACTATTGTCAAAATTTTATACCACCCCAAATATCCTAAAATAGGAATTTTTGTATTAGCGTTTTGAAGAAGTTTGATCATACCAAAAGCCTGCAAAGCGGCAAGCGGAATCGTCAAATATCTTGTATACATATTTATCTTATCATAACCGCCAGGCTCTTTTGAGAGCTCGTCCAATTTTGGAACAATCATTGTCAAAAGCTGTAATATAATAGAAGCTGTAATATAAGGACCAATACCCATCATAACAACAGAAAAATTCTCCATACCGCCGCCGGAAAAAATATTAAGCATTCCAAGAATCTGATTTGAACCAAAAAATTCTTTCAACGCGACAGTATTAACTCCAGGAATAGGGATATGAGCTAAAAGACGAAAAATAACAAGCATTGCCAAAACAAAAAAAATGGCATTCCGCAGATCCCTGATTTTAAATACTCGTTTAATTTTTTCTGAAAATGACATAATATTTTATTGTAAAGACGAGGCAATGCCTCGTCTCTGCTTTGCGTTCCCTTTTCTTTCAAATTTCAAAACAATAACCTCGCCCCCGGCTTTTGTAATCGCTTCTTTGGCGCTGGCTGAAAATTGATGAACGTTAACTTTAAGCTTTTTTTCAAGCTTTCCTTTTCCTAAAATTTTTACAGCAAATCTGCTTGAATCAATTAATTGTTTTTTAAACAAAATCTTTGGCTCAACAATATCCCCGTCTTTAAAATATTTATGCAAAACGCTTAAATTGACAGCTTGTACAGGCTGATAAAAACTTTTCATTCCTTTGTATTTTGGAATACGTTGCCGAACCATCTTCATACCAAAAACTTTCAAACCTTTCTTGCCTCCGCTTCGTGATTTTTGACCCTTAAGTCCGCGAGTGCTATAAGTGCCGTGTCCGGAAGAGTTTCCACGTCCAACACGATTTCGTTTTCTTTTTTTAGCTCCTTGACTAGTTTTTAAAGTGTGTAAACCTAAAGACATAATATATAATAATTTCTAAATTATAAATTATAAATTATAACAAATTTTAAATTTTATATTTATTCCCCCTTCAGCTCTTTCCCTTTTTTAACCAAGCTCAAATCCTCAAGCGCTCTAAATGCGCAAATGACATTATTAGCCTTATTGGGACTGCCTAAAATTTTTGCCACGACATCAGAAACTCCCGCGATTTCTAGAACATTTCTAACGGCCCCGCCAGCAATAATACCTGTTCCTTTTGAAGCCGGCTTAATCATAATTTTGGAAGCCTTAAACTTTTTTCTCACCTCATAAGGAATAGTCCCGTCAACAATTTTAATTGTAATCATTTTTTTCTTAGCCTTTAAAGCCGCCTTATTAACAGCCATACTAACATCAGCTCCTTTGGCAACGCCAAAACCAATTTTTCCTTTCTTATCTCCTATGATAACAGTAGCGCGAAATCTCATTCTCTTTCCACCAGCCATAACACGAGTTACCCGAGCCAAATCAATAATCTTTTGATCAAACTCTTTTTCTTCATATTTTTTATTAAATTTTCTATCTTTGGATTTATTGGCAATATCAATTTTACGGATATTACCCGCTTCGTCTTTTAATTCCTTCTCTCGCAACTCTTTAACTTCTTTTGATTTTTGTGATTCGTTTTTAATCATAGATATTAGTCAAAAGTTCATAAAGTCATAAAGTCTTTATAAGCCCGGACAACAACTTTGAAACTTCAATTATATATTATAAATTAAGCCTAACGGCGCATTGTTTAGAGAAAAAGCAGGTTTGTGGACGCCAAACGTCCACACTGGACGTTTGACGTCCACAAACCGTTCAATATTCAAATTCCTCTGTAAAAAATTATTTAAAACTTTACTTATTAAAAATATTTTCTTTACTCTCGCGCGATAAACTTTACAGACTTTATGGACTAAAACTCAAGCCCTCCCTTTCTTGCGCCTTCAGCCACCGCCTTTACACGCCCAATATATCTGTTGCCGTTGCGGTCAAACACAACTTGTTTAATATCCTTCTCTAAGGCTTTTTTAGCAACCAAACTTCCTACCTCAAAAGCAATTTCGGTCTTAGTTTTTTTATCAGCCTTTATTTCCTGATCTTTTGCCGATATTAAAGTTTTGCTATTAGTATCGTCAATTATTTGGACGCTAATATGCTTTAAACTTCTAAAAACACTAAAGCGAGGACGCAAAAACGCACCCTTTACTTTGCTCCTAACTCTTATTTTTCTTCTTGATTTTAATTGTTGTTTTACTTTATTATTCATATTATTAAAAAATAAAATTTAAGCAGACGACTTAGCTGTTTTTCCAGCCTTTCTAATAATCTGTTCATCAACATATTTAATTCCTTTGCCTTTATAAGGTTCCGGCTTTCTGATCTTTCTGATTTGAGCCGCTATCTCTCCAACTAATTGTTTATCAATACCCGATAAAACAATAACATTTTTTTCAACCGCCGCCGAAATCCCATCAGGTAAAACAAAATCTACGGGGTGAGAAAAACCAACACTTAAAACTATCTTATTATCAGAAACGGAAACTTTATAGCCGATGCCATTCACTTCAAGTTTTTTTTCAAAACCGTTAGACACGCCTTCTACCATATTAGAAATCAATTTCCTCGTTGTGCCCCACAAAGATCTCTCTGCCTTATCGTCAGGATCTTTCACATTTACAATGATTGCGTTTTCACTCTGTTCAATTAAAATCTTTGGATGAACAGTTAAATTTAGTTCGCCTTTCGGTCCCTTGACATTGATTTTACGATCATCAACTTTTAGCTGAATATCATTTGGAATATCTATTTGTTTTTTTCCGACTCTAGACATAATGTTTTTGTTTAGTAACAAATAATCAGTAACTATCAACTATGAAAGTACAAATTACTAATTACTAATTACTGATTACTAATTACTGATTACTAATTACTGATTACTGATTACTGATTACTAGTTACAAATTACTAGTTACAAATTACTAGTTACTGATTACTGATTACTGATTACTAGTTACTAAATTAATATATCTCGCACAAAACCTCTCCCCCGACTCCGGCTTTTTTAGCCGACTTATTCGTCATAATGCCTTGCGGGGTTGAAATTATCGCAATGCCAAAACTATTTAAAACAACAGGCAATTCATCTTTTCGGGAATAAACGCGACGTCCCGGCCTGCTTACTCGTTTCAAAAAAGCAATAGCCGGCTTGCCGTTCTTGTATTTAAGAATCATCTTTATTTCTCCATAATTATCATCAGTTTTTTCATAATCAACAATATAGCCGTTCTTTTTTAAAATATCAGCAATCGCAAACTTAATTTTTGAATGCGGAACAATCACTTCGGTTTTTTTAACAGCCAAAGCGTTTCTTAGCCTTGTTAGCATATCTGCAATTGGATCAGTCATAAATTAGTTTAAAATTAAAAGTTAAAAGTTAAAAGTTATAACGTTCAAAGTTGTAAAGTAAAAAACTTTATAACTTTGAACTTTCAACTTCGCTTTCTACCATGAACTCTTAGTAATGCCCGGTATCGCGCCCGTTGACGCCAATTCGCCAAAACATATTCTGCATAAATTAAATTTTCTCATATATCCGTGTTTTCTGCCGCAACGCCAACATCTTCTAACAATCCTGGAAGAAAATTTCGGTTTCTTTAACGATTTATTTGATTTAACAATTTGTCCTTGTGTAGCCATATTTAATTAAATAATTTATTTAGATGCGGATGTGTTGGGTTTAGCGCTTTGTTGAAATTTAGATTTAGCCTTTTTTTCTTTTTTCAAATCTTTATTAAAAGGAAATCCCAATAACTCAAACAATAAATAACCATCATTTTTGTTCTTTGCGGTGCTTACAATCGTTACTTCCAAACCATGAATCCGCTCTACCTCATCAGAACTAATTTCAGGAAAAGACAAGTGCTCTTTAAAACCAATGTTTAAATTTCCATTAGAATCAACAACCGATGTGCGCAGTCCGCGAAAATCTCTTACACGAGGCAATGTGGCATTAATTAACTTGTCAACAAAATCATACATTCGTTTATTTCGCAAAGTTACTTTCATACCGACAACTGCGCCTTTCCTTAATTTAAAATTAGAAATTGATTTTTTAGCTATAGTATTTAATGGCTTCTGTCCAGTAATTCGCGCTAGAGTATCAATAATTGCTTCTTGGTATTTTGACTCTTTTGTTTTTGAGCCAAAACCAACATTTACTACCACTTTATCTAATCGCGGCGCCATTAAATTATTGCTATAATTCAACTCTTTCTTTAATTTAGGCAAAATTTTTTCTTTATATTTATTTTGCAATCTTGGCATCATACTTTAAACTTTATAACTTTTTATAAACTTTTGACTTTATGGACTTTTGACTTATTTTATAATACTTCTTTGCATTTATTGCAAATTCTTACTTTTTGACTTTTTTCTTTTTCGTCTTTAGGCTCTAATATTTTATAATTTACTCTTGCTTCTTTGTTGCATTTCGGACAAATTAATTTAACATTAGACGCGTTTAACGGCGCTGAAAGCTCAATAATTTGACCTTTTTGCCCCTCTCCTCTTGATTTAATATTCTTCTTCAGCAAATTAGCGCCATCAACAACAACCTTATTTTTATCTCCTTTGCAAAAAACCTGTATAACCTTTCCGGTTTTCCCCTTGTCTTTGCCTGACAATATTTTTACTTTATCATTTTTATGTATTTTCATAATTTAATTTTACTAAATTTTAACATTCTATAACACTTCAGGCGCTAATGAAACTATTTTTTGATATCCGCGCTCTCGCAATTCTTTTGGAATCGGACCAAAAATACGCGTCCCTTTTGGCATTTTATTTTTAGGATCAATCAAAACGCAAGCATTCTCTTCAAATTTTATATAAACTCCATTGCTTCTTCTTTTTTCCTTTACTTGGCGAACAACTACAGCATGATATATCTCCCCTTTTTTAACAGAACTGTGCGGCTGAGCCTCTATTACGCTCACTTTAATTACATCTCCAAGTTGCGCAAATCTTTTTTTGTAACCGCCAAAAATATGGAAACATCGTAATAATTTTGCTCCTGTGTTATCAGCTGATTTTAATATTGTGCATTCTTGAATCATAATTTTATCTAATATTCTAAATTTTGCCGCTTTTAATTTTTTTAATAAATAACTTTCCATCTTTTGTCCTTGCTTAATGGACGGCATTCTATAAAATCCACCTTATCTTCTGCGTGAAATTTATTCTGCGAATCATGAACTTTGTAATTCTTGCTGGTTTTAAAATGCTTTTTATACAATGGATGAATTTTACTTGTCACAACTTTGACCGTAATAGTCTTATCCATCTTATCGCCGACAACTATTCCGCTAAAGGTTTTTTTTATTATTTTTTTTGTCTCTTTATCGCTCATATATTTTAGTAATTACTATTACTTATTACTGTTTACTAGAGTTAAAATTCTCGCAATCGTCTTTTTGGCTTCTCTTATCGCTTGAACATTCTTCAACTGTTTATTGGCGTCTTTAAAACGGATATCTCTTAATTTTTCCCGCGTAAGAGCCAATAGACGTTTCAATTCCGCCTCCGGTTTATTTTTTAATTCTAAAATTTCCATATATTTATTCTTTAATAATCACTCTAGTTCTAACGGGTAATTTGTGTCCTGCCAACGTCAAAGCCTCTTTAGCGATTTTTTCTTCAACGCCATCCATTTCAAATAAAATCGCGCCAGGCTTAACAACAGCAACATAATACTCAACAGAACCCTTGCCGCTTCCCATGGTTGACTGTTCACCCTTTTGCGTTATCGGTTTATCCGGAAAAATTCTAACCCAATACTTGCCGCCCTTTTTGGTATAACGGGTTATTACGCGCCTAGCAGCTTCAATTTGTCTTGAAGATACCCAATGGTGGCTAGTCGCTTTTAACCCATAATTTCCAAAAGCTAAATCCAACAATCTTGAAGACTGCCCAAGGTTTCGCCGCCTGCCTTTGTGCCACTTTCTGTGTTTTACTTTTTTAGGAATCAACATAAATTATTTAAATTTCTCTCCTTTATAAATCCATACTTTTACGCCAATAGCTCCAAAAATAGTTCTTGCTGTTCCCTTCGCATAATCAATTTTCGCCCGTATTGTCTGCAAAGGCAACTTTCCCGAGCTCAAACTTTCGCTTCTTGCTATCTCTACTCCATTTAGCCTTCCTGAAACATTAATTTTTACGCCTTTCGCGCCAGCCTTTTCAACGCGACCGATAGATTGTTTCATTACTTTTCTAAATAACACCCTCTTTTCCAGCTCAGCTATAATTCCTTGCAACACAATATTCGCATCAAGACTTGGTTTATCCACCTCTTTAACATCAATATTCAATATATACTTTTGACCAGTCCTGCTGGTAAATTTTTCAATAAATTTATTATATAACTCTTTTTTCAAATCTTCTATTCCAGCTCCGCCGCGACCTATAATAAGACCGGGTTTCGCGGAATAAATAATAATATTAATATTATTGCGAAGACGTTCAATGTCTATGGCAGACATTGCGGAGTTCTTAAACTTAATTTCAAGATGATCTCTTAATTTTACGTCTTGCTCCAATAAGACACTATAATCTTTTTTTGAAAACCAACGAGAACTCCAATTCACTGAAGCGCCTATGCGAAATAATTTTGGATTAACTTTTCTTCCCATATAATAATCATTTAAAACTTTAAACTTTTGAAATTTGAACTTTATATCCTATCCTGATTTCCTCTGAAACACTTTCTTTTTAAAACCCTTGTTCGCCCAATGACCTTTTGATTCCCTGTCAAACAATTTTTTGTCTTTGGCAGAAGAAACAACAGACCCGCCTTCGCCTTTAATATCTTTTTCTTTTATTTCACTTGATTTTGGCGAATCAGTGGCAACTTTTTCAGCTTTTTTAATATTTTTTAATTTTGTTGGAACTTTTTCATCTAAAACCAAATTAATATGGCTTGCTTTTTTTCTAATCATTGCCGCCCGCCCGAAAGCTCTTTGCGTCCATCTTTTTATGGTAATGCCGCCGTCAACTCTAATTTCTTTAATAAATAAATTACTTTTCTGCAGACCAAAATTATTTTCACCATTGGCAATAGCCGAATTTAATAACTTTAAAACATCTTTTGCTGATCTTTTATTTAAAAAACTTAGCTGTTTCTGAGCCTCTTGCGCGTCCATTCCTTTGACTAAATTAACCACCAGCCTTACTTTTTTTGGACTAATTCTTAAATTTTTTATACTTGCTTTTACTTGCATAACTTTATTGAACGGTTTGAAAAAGCCAAACTCCGTCAAACCTGCCTCTTTTTTACAAAATGCGCCTTAATTTATTTTCCTTTTGCTTTTTCCGCTTTTGCCATTTTACCGCCATGTTTTATAAACTTGCGGGTAGGCGAAAATTCACCCAATTTATGACCAACCATATTTTCAGTAATACTAACAGAAATAAATTCTTTCCCATTATGAACGGCAAAAACAAAGCCAACCATTTCGGGAGTGATACTGCAAGCGCGCGACCACGTCTTAATCGCTGTTTTGTCGCCCTGCTTTAGATTGCCAATCTTCTTTAAAATATTTGGATCAACGAAAGGACCCTTTTTAAGACTTCTAGACATAATATTTTAGTAATCGGCAACAAGTCCTTCGCAACTATAATAATTTTAAATTTACTGATTACTGATTACTGATTACTTATTACTTATTACTTATTACTTTCTCTTGCTTTTCCTTCGCGAAACAATCATCTTGCTGGAAAATTTTTTCTTTTTTCTGGTTTTAACGCCAAGCGCGCATTTTCCCCATGGTGTCTTTGGTCCTTTCAAGCCAATAGACGTATTTCCCTCTCCTCCGCCATGCGGATGATCGCATGGATTCATCGCTTTTCCTCTTACTGACGGCCTAAAACCCCTATGGCGCAATCTTCCCGCCTTGCCCCAACGAATATTTTTATAATCAAGATTGCTAACTACTCCAACTGTGGCTAAACATTCTTTTGGTATCATGCGGATTTCGCTTGAAGGCAATTTAATGTGCGTATATTTTCCTTCTGTTCCCAGTACTTTTATGCTGGTTCCAGCCCCTCTCCCTAATTCGCCGCCCTTTCCTGAAATTAACTCAACATTATGAACAAACATTCCTGTCGGAATAAATTCAATAGGCATTCTGTTGCCATTTTTAATTTCAATATCTTTTTTGGAAGAAATAACAACATCATTAATTTTCAAACCGTTGGTTGCTATAATATAACTTCTTTCTCCGTTTTTGTAAAGCAACCTTGCTATTCTTGCGTTTCTATTTGGATCATATTCAATCGTTTCAATTTTTGCTGGAATATCAAATATATCCTGCTTAAAATCAATTAAACGAATTCGTCTTTTCGCTCCGCCCCCGCGATGCCTGATTGTAATCTTTCCGCTTGAATTGCGACCAGCCTTTCTTTTCTTTGCTATAGTTAATTTTTTTAATGGCGAGGCAATTGTGATATCGCTAAAATCATCAACGTTTGAAATGCGACGACCTGGCGATGTTGGCTTGTATCTCTTAATTCCCATATTTTTTATATCCCTTCGTAAAT
This sequence comes from bacterium, assembly GCA_043816765.1. GTDB lineage: Bacteria > Patescibacteriota > Patescibacteriia > JBDRHN01 > JBDRHN01 > JBDRHN01. The sequence continues at coordinate 22,577 of JBDRHN010000023.1, forward strand.
TTGTATACTTTTGCCTTTTGGTAGAGTAATAATAGCTTTTTTCCAATCTTTTCTTTTTCCATAAACTCTTCCGAAACGAACTTTTTTACCTTGAGCATTGATTATATTAACTTTAATAGGTTTAATTCCATATACAGCTTCAATCGCTTTTTTAATCTCAGGCTTATTCGCTCTTTTGCTAACTATAAAAATATATTGATTCATCTTTCCCGCCTCTGCGGCTTTCTCGCTAATCAATGGTTTGATTAAAACTTTATAAGCATCTTTTGTGTTTTCTTTCAACTCTTTTTTTGATTCTTTCTTTGCTTCCTTGCTGCTGGATTCTTTTAACAATTCTTTCTTTGTCTCTTTTGCGCCATCTTTTGCTTTATCATCCTTTTTTGGCTCAACCTCAATAATAGAAGCCTTTTTTTTTGCCTCTTTTTCTTCATCTTTGCCTTTAAACTTTAACGATTTTAATGTTTTATTTAAAAAACCCATTTTTGAAATTGTTATATAATTATATTGCTAATTAATTTTAGGACTTCCGCGTTTTTTGTTAAAATTTCAGAAATCAACTCATTATTTTGCCGCCGGCTTCAGATAAGTCTTTTCAATCACTTTTAAACTATCCAACGGCATAATTAAATATTTATATTTCAACACATCAACAACATTCAAACTATCTGCCTTAATAATTTCTATGTTTTTTAAGTTTCGCGCTGACAAAAGAATCGGCTCCTGTTTTTGGGGAATTATTATCAAAGATTTGGCAATTTCTTTGATTTCCAACATATTTTTCTCAGCTTGTTTATTATTTAATTTCTTGTCTTTGGCTTTATTTATCGGTTTGATTTTTTTAACTTTTGTTTCAAAAACTGGCAATTTTTTTAAAATATCAAGAAGTCTTCCTGTCTTAGCCTTGTCTATATCCAAATCTTTAAGCAAAATAATCCAACCGCTTTTAGCCTTGTCGCTTAAACACATAAACAGAGCTTTTTTCTTCATCTTCTTATTAATCTGTTTTGTAAAATTCCTTGTGTTGCGCGGTCCGAATGTGACCCCTCCGCCTACCCATAACGGCGAACGAATAGAACCATGCCTTGCTCGCCCAGTCCCTTTTTGCTTCCAAGGTTTTTTACCTCCGCCGCGCACTTCTCCGCGATCTTTTGTGTGCGCTAATATCTGCCTGGCATTCGCCAATTGAGCCTCCGCCGCTTGATGAACTAATCCGATGTTTAATTCAATATCAAAAATATTCGGATTTAATTCTATATCCTCAACAACTTCGCCATTTATATTGTAAACTTTTGTCTTATTCATAATAATTAGTCGAAAGTCTGTAAAGTTGAAGGTCAATAAAGTCCTTAATGTTCAAAAGCCAGTGACTTTTTATAGACTTTATAGACTCTATAAACTAATCTCCACCAGTCCATTCCTTGCGCCTGGAACTGCTCCTTTTATAAAAATTATATTTTTATCTTTATCTATTTCTATTACTTTTAAATTTTTAACAGTAATACGTTTATCTCCCATATGCCCAGGCATTCTCATTCCCTTAAAAACTCGAGCGGGACCTGTGGCTCCTATGGAACCAGGCATTCTTAATTGATCTTTGTGTCCATGAGAAGCCGGACTTCCTGAAAATCCATGTCTTCTAACTACCCCCTGAAACCCCTTACCCTTAGAAATTCCTGATACTTGAACCATATCGCCAATTTCAAAATTTTCAACACTAATTTTATCACCCCGTTTCAATCCTTCTTTGTTGTCAAAATTATCAATCCTAAATTCTCTCAAATATCTAAACTTATCCAAATCTTTTAAGTGCCCAGTTTCTGGTTTGTTCAACTTATTTTTAGTCAAAAAACCAATCTGAATAGCGTTGTAACCATCCTTTTTGGTTGTCCTTATTTGAGTAATAACACACGGACCGACCAATACCGCAGTCACAGGAACAACTGTTCCATCATCCACAAATTTCTGCGTCATCTCTAATTTTTTACCTAAGATAAATTTCATAATTTAGAGTAAATTAAAAACCAGAAACTTGTTTATATTTTTTAATATAAACAAGTTTCCAGTCCTTAAAATTTTAAACATTCAAAACTGTCAAAAGTTTTATTTTAAGTTTTTGTCTGTTTTCAAAATCTCCTTATCCAATCTATCTCTAAACAAAGTTTTTCACTTTCATTTACACTTCAATTGATCTAGTGACTTCTCTTTGTTTTTTAAAAGATTAGTTTTTATCAAATATATTTTAATTTTACATTTTTATCTCTACATCAACTCCGGCAGGTAAATTCAAACTCATTAAATTATCAACTGTTTGCGACGTCGGATCAATAATATCAATCAGTCTTTTGTGGATTCTCATTTCATACTGATCGCGCGCGTCTTTGTGCACAAATGTTGATCGCATAACTGTATATTTACGCTTTTTGGTCGGCAAAGGAATCGGACCGCAAACTTTTGCCGCCGTTCTTTTGGCTGTTTCAATAATCGTATTGGTAGATTGATCTATGATCTTATGATCATAAGCCTTAATTTTAATTCTAATCCTCTGGTGATTGTCTTCTGCGTTTTCTTGTTCTTGTTTATTGTCCGGCATCTTTATTTGAGTAATCGCAATCAGTAACTAGTAATTTTAAAATTACCGTTTACTAGTTACTGATTACTGATTACTTAATTTTACTTCAAAATTTTAGTTACCGCGCCGGCGCCGACTGTGTGTCCGCCCTCGCGAATAGCAAATCTCATCTGCTCTTCCATCGCAACCGGAGCAATCAATTTAATAACCAGATTAACAGTATCACCAGGCATAACCATTTCAGTGCCTTCAGGCAAAACAACTTCTCCTGTCACATCTGTTGTTCTTACATAAAATTGAGGTTTGTAGCCTTTAAAAAACGGTTTGTGACGTCCGCCTTCGTCTTTTGTTAAAACATAAACTTGCGCCTCAAATTCGGTATGCGGCGTAATTGATCCCGGTTTAGCCAAAACTTGTCCCCGTTCTACTTCATCTTTCTTTGTTCCGCGAAGCAATACTCCTGCGTTATCGCCAGCCCTTCCTTCATCCAAAGATTTGTTAAACATTTCAATGCCTATTACTGTTGTCTTTTGCGTATCGCGCAAACCGACAATTTCTACTTCGTTGTTTATATTGACAACCCCTCTTTCAATTCTTCCTGTCACAACAGTGCCGCGGCCTTCAATCGAAAAAATATCTTCAATCGGCATCAAGAAATCTTTTTCAACATCGCGTTTTGGCTCTGGGATAAAAGTGTCTAGAGCATTCATTAAATCTAAAATTGGTTTAGATGCCGCGTCATCATCCGGACTTTCTAACGCTTTTAGCGCCGAACCTCTGATAAACGGAGTATCTTCCCTTAAAAGTTCATATTTTTTAAGCAAATCTTTAATTTCTTCTTCTACCAAATCAATTAATTCAGCATCCTGAACTTGATCAACTTTGTTGATAAAAACAACAATATAAGGCACTCCAACCTGTTTTGCGAGCAAAATATGCTCTCTTGTCTGAGGCATAGGTCCGTCAGTGGCTGAAACCACTAAAATTGCTCCATCCATTTGGGCAGCGCCTGTGATCATGTTTTTAACATAATCCGCGTGTCCTGGACAATCAACATGGGCATAGTGTCTGTTTGCCGTTTGATACTCAACATGAGATGTATTAATAGTAATACCGCGCTCCTTTTCTTCAGGAGCATTGTCAATTTGATCAACGCTTTTGTTTTGCGCTATAAATCCTTTTGCGGATAAAACCTTTAGAATAGCCGCCGTTAACGTTGTCTTGCCATGATCAACATGGCCGATTGTGCCCACATTAATATGCGGTTTGCTTCTGTCAAATTGTTCTGCCATTTTTTTATCTCCTTTGAGCGACACCCCATTTTTGGAGTTTTGTATCCAATCGCCTTTATTTAATTATTTAATAAAAAATATTAATTTTCTTACTCATCCTCATCATCAACCGGCTCAAAATAATATTCATCTTCTTCTTCTTCTGTTTCTCTGATATTGTGAACAAAATTATCGCCCGCAACATCACTTTCGCCATATTCTTGCATGCTTTTCCAAATAGCTATATCACGATTTATTTTAGTCAATAATTCCTCTTCTGTCAAACCTTTCACATCTTTGCCGCTATTTATAACCTTTTCATATTCAGACAAACCCATAATAACAAATTGCGGATCGATCTGCTCGTTCACAACTATAATATTCTCTCCTCTTGATAATAACTTTGTAATTTTCGCTAAATTATTCATAGCTGTATTGTCTTAAAATAAATCAAAATTAAATATCAATTTTTTTATACCGCGATAAAACAATAAAGTGCGCATATTATATTACAACGATTTTAAAAAGTCAAATTATTTAAACGCTTTTTCATGACTTATCCACAACCAAGGACTTGAGAGAAAATAACTTGTTCAAATTATTTTAAATATTTTATCCGCAATCAAAGCCTAAACTTTTTAACCAATTATAACCTTTTGCGCCAAACTTTGAAAAAAATGAAACTTGGCGGTAATCAAAAAAATAATAATCGCAACTGCCGCCAAACTTTGAAAAATAACAGCCGGATGTTGAATTTGAATTTTTATTAAAATATTTAAAATCAAAATCAATGCTAAAAAACCCAAACCAAAAAACATAAAATAATCAAAATATTTTAAAACGACGTTAATTAAACTAGACTTAAAATTCAAAGCAGATTGCTTTACTTCAACTTCTTTAACTTTTGGCTCAATCGGATAATTCTCCCCAAGATCAATCTCCTCGCCCATAACTTCAATAGGCAAATTGTTTTCTTGATTTTCTTTCAAACCATCCAAGCCCGCAACCCCCCTTATTGGCGGGACTTCCCCCGTCGCGGGGACAGGTTCGGCGACGCCGCCGAACCTGCCCCCGCTTGTTTTCTTGATTTCTTGATTAACGTCCCGTTCCTTTCCAAACATCTCAACCATAACCATAGTTTTCTTGCCATTCATCTCTCCAATTAAAACAGCTACTCCGATATCATTAAATTTTGGGTTGACAATATTTTTTTTATGAGTCGCGCTTGCCAAAAGAGCTAAATGCGCCACTTCGGCAGAAGTGAAATTCATTGCTAAATTCTCGCCGGCATTCGTATAGTCATATTCCTTTTTGTCAATCCACTGCCACGGTTTTTTGCCGTCTGACGTATCATGCGCGAAATATTGATTAAGTAACATATCTTGAGCTTTATCTTTTGCGGCCTTTTCTAAAATTGGGTTAACTTTCAAGGGGGGGACACCCTCTTCAATTCTTGTTTTATTGGCAAGCTCAATGATTTGATGATAAATATCTGTTGAAAGATAAACAAAATTAGGATATATAATAAACAAAAACAGAGTTATAAAAACTTTAAACATAATTAAAAGAGCGACAATCGCGCTCAATGATTTTGAATGCAAAATTTTTGGGCAATAATCATTTTCGGCTGTGGGAATTAACCCGTCTTTTGCCTTTTTTCTGATAGAATTGTTTAAAAATTTCGGTTTTTGAACACTTTTTTTCATAGATATAACTATAACAATTTTTTTGAATTTTGTCAAATTTTCAAAAAATCAATACTGCTCCTCCCAATACTCCACCGTAATCACGGGCGAAAAATCGCTGCCGCCCAAAGTGTCAATAATAACAGAATCATCATAACTTATATCCACGCCATTATATAATAACGCGAAATCAACACTTCTCGCTATTATGCCGCCATTTAAAGTAAAGTCGCTTGATAAATTTGTCAAAGACAATTCATTTCCTGCATATATCACGCCATTTACAGAAATATCATTAACGCATCGCAAAAACTCTATATTGCTTTTTGAAAACATCCCCGCTGGATATTCATCAATATGGTTGATATTTAAAGTGGCGCTATAATCAGGGCAAACTTGCCACCATTTCTTATCGCGCCCAACAGTTATTTTTCCGCTTGTCGCCAAAACCCCGTTTACTGTTAAATCATGATTGTCTTCTATAATAATATTGCCAGAGACATAAACTGCCCCATCAAACGTGACAGGACCCGAATCCAATAAAACGTTAAATTCCGCTTTTGAATAATACTGTCCGAGCAATTGCGCTTGCGACTTGAATGAATCCGGATCAAAAGAATCAAAATCAACAGCCGGTATATCTAAATATTCAGGAGCGGGAGGATTCACATTTGCAGAATGCATTTCAGCGGCATTTATAGTTGAAAAACCCAAAATAAAAATATCATCCGCGGCTTGCGCCTTGTCCTGCGCGTCAACAACACTGGCAAGGGTTGCCACTATATCATCATTCGCAAAAATGCTTCCATTGTCAATATCAATATCCGCCGCCGCAACATCAATATCTTGATCTGCCAAAATCGCGTTATTATCAATCGCGCTCTCCCCCAACGCTTTAAAAATTTTCGTTTTTATCACTCGCTTGGATTGCTTGTTTCCAAAAGACATCGCGCTTGCCGCGGTAACATCCGCTTTCGCAAGATCATAATTTTGTATTAAAATATCAAAACTTCCATTGGCGAACAATTCAGAACCACCGCTATAGCTTTGCGTCCAATTTGAATCTGTTTCAAAATTATTTTCCCATGCAGGATCGTTTTTTAATTTCCAAATAACATATTCAATCCCGGATTCCGCCATATAATACGTCTGCTGAGATATGGAATAACTGTCTGAAATCCGTTTTTCGCTTAACGTCGAAGTTAAAAAAAAACAACCCATTGTTATCAACAAAGAAGTAAAAAGAATAGCCGGGATAAGAGCGAAACCGCTGGAATATTTATTCATAAAATTTTTTGAATTACAGATTACGACCAGCAACTTTTGTTGTTATATAATTATTCTCCCCGTTTTTTGAAAAATTAGCCTCAATGTTTATAAGATTTGAAGTTCCAAAAAAAGAGAGTGAATTAATATATTCGCCGATCAAATTATCGCTGTCTATAATTTCTGTCGGTTCGCCGAATTCATCGACCGCATTCCAACGCACATAATTTTCTGGATCAGAACCAAAACAATAATGAAGCTCCTGTCTCATTAAATTGGCGCCGTCTGCATAATATTTTATATACATCACATTCAAAACATTGTGTCCGTTTTGGAACATAATTTCCGAAGGCGCTCCCAAGGCAATTTCCGGCAAAATTGTCGCCACTTCAAATGTCTGCTTAAGTTCTCTGGTAATTTTATCTGTAAAAACGCGCGCGTTTTGGATAAGTTCATACCGTGTTTGACTTTTTTGAAAAGTATACTGGCATAAGATATAAATAGTCGCAATAAGCGAAAAAACCAGCAAAGACATATTCAAAATTATAATAATTTCGCTTAAAGTAAAACCTGACTGATTATTATGAAACATTGATATGGGAGTTAAATATTTAGGGCTTGAGAGAAAATAAGTCATCTTCGGCTTATCAATCTTTTCAATAAAAAACTTTTTTCCGTTCCGTCGTTCACATTCCAAAAAACGGTTGTTTCAATTTTTTTCATTCCTGTATCCGACACTTGTTCGGCAAGGTCTCCATCAACATAGGCTGTGATTGTTTCACGATAAAAATTATATTTGCCGCCGAACGATCCTTGTTGCACTTTATGTTTTTCCTCTATGGTTCCAACATTTATCCCGTCATATCCAAAAGCTATTAATTCTTCCATTTTGTCTTGAGCGAGTGTTGCCGCGATTGTTTTATATTCGGAAAAACTGCTGATATTCATGCCAAAAGAAAACATATTTGCAATCGTCAAAATTCCAACAGTAAAAAAAGTTATCGCGACAAGTATTTCAATTATAGAGAAACCAAATTCTATGGTTTTTTTATTTTTCATTTTAGTTATAACGTATGTATCCGGCTGGTTTTATTTCTATGGAAGACATAGCATTGGTTGACGTATTCACAAAAATAATTGTTCCAGATTCAATAGCGGCGCCGAAATAATTAAATCTAGCCTCATTGTCAGTTAAGCCGTTGATTGAATAAAAATTTATTTCTGGGGGCAAAATTTTTTCTTTTATTATAGTTTCTGTTGATTCTTCAATTATACGATATTTATTTTCCTCCATTATAAATTGCGCGTAATAAAAAGTTTGTTCTGAAATTGTCTGTTGTTGGGCATTTCGCAAATCAGTTGTTATTTCTTTGACAACATTTGCCAAAACAATGTTTGATATTGATATTCTTATATAAGGCATAGTTATTGACGCGATCAACCCCAAAATTCCAATTGAAACCAAAAGTTCTATAAGAAGGCTGCCTTTTTGAAAATTTTTATACATATACTCTGAAAAAAATTTTATTTTCTGATAATTTTAAATATTTTTTTAATAAAACTCATATAATTTATATTAGACTTGCCACGTAATTGGTTGCGCGACAAATCTATTATACCAAATTTTTGTTTAATCCGCAATCTTAAAAAATTTGCAAATTATTTTATTTATTGTAAAATATAAAAATATAATCTTTTAATTCTTATCATCTAGGTTCATAAAGACTTTATGCCTTTAAAATCTTTATGAACTTTTGACTAATTGTTCTATGATCAACCACTTCAAACTTTACACAGTAGAAAGCGTCACCTCTGGACACCCTGACAAAATTTGCGATCAAATATCAGACGCCATCTTAGACGAATGCTTAACCCAAGACCCAAAAAGCCGAGTCGCGGCAGAATGCCTTGGGAGCCATGGTCTTTTGGTTATTGGCGGTGAAATAACCTCAATAGCAAAAGTTGACTTTGAACAAGTGGCAAAAAAAATATATGCAGACATCGGATATGATGATGATTTAAAAATAATTACACACATAACTCAACAATCCCCCGATATTGCGCAAGGCGTCAATACTGGCGGCGCCGGAGATCAAGGAATTATGTATGGTTATGCTACCGACGAAACTCCAGAATTTCTACAAAAAGGGGTTGTCCTTGTGCACAAATTAACAAAAGGACTGGAAGATCTACGAAAAAGCAAAGAGCTCCAATGGCTGCGACCCGATGGAAAAGCGCAAATTACGATAAACGAAAAAACTATTAATACCATTCTAGTCAGCACGCAACACGACGAAAAAGTTTCACAAACGGAAATACGCGAAGCTTTAATTGAAAAACTCATCGCTCCCCTTATTGATGATATGGCGGGAGTAAAAATTTTAACAAACCCGACAGGAAAATTTGTCCAAGGGGGATTTGAGGCCGACGCAGGACTCACTGGGCGAAAAATTATGGTTGATACATACGGCGGGCTTATTCCTCACGGCGGAGGATGCTTCTCTGGAAAAGACGCGACCAAGGTTGATCGTTCCGGCGCGTATATGGCGCGCTTTGCCGCCAAAAATATAGTAGCGGCAGGTTTTGCAAAAAAATGCTTGGTTTCTGTTGCTTACGCTATCGGCCAAGCAGAACCTGTTATGATAGAAGCTGTCAATGAAAAAGAAGAAGATATAAGCTCAATAGTTCAAGAAAAATTTGATTTCCGCCCCCTAGCTATTATTGAACGTTTAGGTCTGCGACGTCCAATCTATAAACAGACCGCCGCTTACGGACACCTTGGAAAGGCTGGGTTGCCATGGGAAGAGATTATTAAAAATTTTTAAAATAAAAACGTAGAGACACGCCATTGGCGTGTCTCTACGTTTTTATTTTAAATATTCCTACATTCCCATACCGCCGCCCATACCCATACCGCCCGGCATTCCATGACCGTGAGAATCTTTTTCTTCCGGCTTGTCTGTTATCACGCACTCGGTAGTCAAAAACATAGAAGCCGCCGAAGCCGCGTTTTGCAAAGCGGAACGAGTAACTTTTGTCGGATCAACAATGCCGGCTTCCATCATATCTTCGTATTTATCAAGAGCCGCATTATAGCCGATGTTAGTATTTTTGGTATTTTTCTGCTCGCTTGCGACATGAAATAAAACAACAGAGCCATCCTCGCCCGCATTAGACGCAATCTGCTTTATCGGTTCCAAAACAGCATTTTTAACTATCTGATCCCCAGCTTGAAGTCCGCTTAAAATATTCTCTCTGTCACTCGTTTCAATCAATTCACTCAAAGCATTTGACGCAATCGCCAAAGCAACACCGCCGCCGGGAACAACGCCTTCTTCTACTGCTGCTTTTGTCGCAGCCAAGGCATCTTCAATTCTGTGCTTCTTCTCTTTCATCTCAGTTTCTGTCGCCGCGCCAACTTTAACAACAGCAACACCGCCTGAAAGTTTTGCGAGTCTCTCCTGCAATTTTTCTTTATCAAAATCAGAATCGCTAGCCTCAATCTCTTTTTTAATTTGAGCAACTCTTGTGTCAATGGTTTTTTGTTCTCCCTTTCCTTCCACGATAGTTGTGTTCTCTTTTGTTGAAACAACTTTTCGCGCGCTTCCAAGCATTTCAACATCAGCATTTTCAAGTTTCAATCCAACCTCTTCGGAGATAACTTTTCCGCCAGTCAAAATAGCAATATCTTCCAACATCGCTTTTCTTCTGTCGCCAAAACCGGGCGCCTTAACAGCCAAAACATTAAATGTACCGCGAAGTTTGTTTACAACAAAAGTAGCCAAAGCCTCTCCCTCAACATCTTCAGAGATGATAACCAAATCCTTTTTACCGCTTTGAGCCAATTTCTCAAGCAAAGGTAAAATTTCCTGAATAGAAGAAATCTTTTTGTCTGTAATTAAAATCTGCGCGTCCTGAACTTCGGCTTCCATTCTGTCTGCGTTCGTAATCATATAAGGAGAAACATAACCCTTGTCAAACTGCATGCCCTCCACAACCTCTTTCTCAACACCAAAAGACTGCGATTCTTCAACAGTAATTACACCATCTTTGCCAACAGCCTCCATAGCCTCAGCGATAATATTTCCAATCTCTTTATCATTAGCCGAAATTGACGCGACTTGCGCAATCTCTTCTTTTGTTGAAACAGGCTTGCTCATCTTTGCCAAATTTTTAATAACTTCTTCAACTTTTTTATCAATTCCGTTTTTAATATCAATCGGAGAAACGCCGCTGGAAACAAGTTTCAAACCCTCGTTAATCATACTTTGCGCTAAAATAGTAGCAGTAGTAGTTCCATCTCCGGCAACGTCATTGGTTTTTGAGGCTACCTCTTTAACAAGTTCCGCGCCAATATTTTCAAACTTATCTTCAAGCTCAACCTCTTTAGCGACAGTAACGCCGTCTTTTGTTATAACGGGCGAACCATAGCCTTTGTCAAGAACAACATTTCGCCCCTTTGGCCCCAAAGTAATCTTCACGGCATTAGCCAACTGATCAACCCCGCGTTTAAGCGCGCTTCGCGCGTCTTCGTTAAATTTTATAATTTTTGACATACGTTTTATTTCTGCTCCGTCGCAGTATCTTTCGCAAAGAACTGCGACGCAACAATACATTAATAATATTTTAAACAAATTTTCAATATTGTGCACTAGGTGCTGGACACCCAGCGGGGTGTCCAGCACCCTTACCACCGCTCCGCCGCAGTCTCCCGCAGGGGACTGCGGCGCGGGGACAAAATAATCTTTTTATTAAAGTCCTAGCGGAAATTTTAGAATAGAACCACTTTCAACTTAGACGAGGCAGTGCCTCGTCTCTACATTCAATCATCGCGCTATTCCAATATCGCCAATATATCCCCCTCTTCCAACACAAGCACTTTTTCCCCTTCAACCTTAATCTCATCCGGAGAATATTTTTTAAATAAAACTTTATCGCCGACTTTTACAGACATCTGCGCGCGCTCCCCGTTTTCTAAAAGTTTACCCGACCCAACAGCAATAATTTCACCCTGCTCAGGCTTTTCGCCCTCAACAGTATCAGGTAAAATAATTCCTGATTTTGTCTGTTCGGTTTTGGCGATCGGTTTGATAATCACGCGATCGCCCAGTGGTTTAATTTTCATAATTTTGATTAGCTTTTGCGAATTGTTGCCGTTTTTATAAATTGAGATTACACAAAATTATCACTTTTGTCATTCCGACCGAAACTGAAAAATTAAACAACTTTTCGCTAAAGTATAAATTATTAATTAGTTCTGGCACTCTAACTCAAAGAGTGCTAATTATGAGATCATTTTAGTATAACTAAAATTTATTGTCAAGGAGCAACAGTAACTGCTCACTGACCCCCCCCATAAAAGTATAAGATTTCAAGAATAATTGTGTATTAAATTTCTTTTGACCACAATATATTGATTAGGTTACGGCGAATAAAAGCATAAATGGGGGGTCGGTGGGCAGTTACGAGCAACACTTTCTAATTGCGCCTTGCAAAACCCATCCATTTCAATTATAATAATTTTAAATTAAACTTTTAAACGACTAGAGCTTTCGCGTTTGCAGAACTCAGTGTCATTCCTATTGGAATGCCAAAACGCGAAAATCCTACAAACAACTACAATGAAAAATCTACTCAAAAATATCCTTATAATCGTTCTTGTTTTCTTGATAATCGCAAGCGTTTTTAGCTTGTATAACGACAAAGAAACCGAACGGACAGAAGTTGGAATCGCGACAATCGCTGAAAAAGTTGAAAATGAAGAGGTGAAAAAAATCGCTGTTGTTGGCAACAAAATTGAAGTTGACTTAAAAAACGGTGAAGAATTAGTCAGTCAAAAAGAACCAAACGAATCATTCAGCCAAGCTATGGCAAATTATGGAGTTGACACTCAAAAATCAAGACAAATTCCTACCGACATCAAAGAAGAGACAGGAGCCGCTTTTTGGCTCGGCACAATGCTCCCTGTATTTCTGCCAATAATTTTTATATTCCTGCTGTTTTGGTTCGTTATGCGCGGAGTCCAAGGGGCGAATAACAGAGCCATTTCTTTTGGACACACGACAGCAAAAGAAAACAAGACGGAAAAAGATAAAAAACCTGAAGTAACTTTTAAAGATGTGGCAGGTGTAAAAGAGGCAAAAGCAGAACTTGAAGAGGTTGTTGAATTTTTAAAAACTCCTAAAAAGTTTTCTGACATGGGCGCTAAAATACCAAAAGGGGTTCTTTTGGTCGGCCCTCCCGGAACAGGTAAAACATTGCTTGCAAAAGCGGTTTCAGGAGAAGCGCAAGTTCCATTTTTTCATATATCGGGTTCGGAATTTGTGGAAATGTTTGTAGGTGTCGGGGCATCGCGCGCTCGCGACTTGTTTAAAAAAGCGAAAAAGAACGCGCCTTGTATTGTTTTCATTGACGAAATGGACGCCGTCGGACGACGGCGAGGAGCCGGACTTGGCGGCGGTCACGATGAGCGAGAGCAGACTCTTAACCAAATCTTGGTTGAAATGGACGGCTTTGAATTAAATTCCGGCGTCATAGTTTTGGCCGCGACCAACAGACCGGATGTTTTAGACCCGGCGCTTTTGCGTCCGGGAAGATTTGACCGCCAAGTAGTTCTTGACAATCCCGATATTAATGACAGAGAAAAAATTCTAGAAATTCACGCCAGAAAAAAACCTTTAGGCAAAGATGTTTCATTGCGTCAAATAGCCGAACGAACGCCCGGATTTTCCGGAGCTGACTTGGCTAACTTGCTAAACGAATCAGCAATACTGGCAACCAGAAGAAATAAAAAAGAGGTTGCCCAAGATGAGATTCTAGAAAGTATAGACAAAGTTCTGCTTGGACCACAAAGAAAAAGCCATATTCTTTCTGATAAAGAGAAAAAAATCACAGCCTGCCATGAAGCAGGTCATGCTCTTGTTTCTCACATATTGCCAAACGCCGACCCTGTGCATAAAGTTTCTATCATCTCGCGCGGACAAGCGGCTGGTTTTACAATGAATCTTCCGACAACAGATAAATATATGCACACAAAAACGGAATTCATAGATAATTTGGCTGTTCTTTTGGCTGGACACACAGCAGAACAAGAAACTTTTAACGATGTTACAACGGGCGCGTCAAACGATTTGAAAAGAGCGACGCAATTGGCAAGAAACTTGATTACGCAATGGGGAATGAGCGAAAAACTTGCGCCGCGAACTTATGGCGAGCAGGGTGATATGGTGTTTTTAGGAAAATCAATTCATGAACAGCGCGATTACAGTGAAAAAATCGCTGAAGAAATTGACACCGAAATCGCTGAGTTAATTATGCAAGCTGTAAATACCGCTAAAAAAATTATTCATGAAAATAAAGATACCCTTAAAAAAATAGCCGAGGAACTTTTAAAGCACGAAACTTTGGAAAAAGAACACTTTGAAGCGATTTTTGATCCTGAAAAATTAAAGGCGTTTGAAGAGAAGCTGAAAAAAGCTGAAGAAGAAAAAAAGAAACAGGCGGAACTGGAAGCGAAAATTGCTTTGGAAAAAGAGGCGAAAGAAAAATTGGATGCGGCGAAGGATGGGGCGAAGGTTAAGAAAGGGAAAGAGGACATATGAAAACCACATAAACGCGCCAACAACACCCCCAATAAAAAACTTAGCTCAAATTTAAAAGCTAAGTTTTTTTATTTTTATCTTTTTGTTGTTTTTACCTTAAACCGCGCCAGCCAATCTTTCTAGTCTTATAACTCTTTTTTCTATCCTCTCAACTTCTTCAACATCTACCTTGCGGCGAAGCATACTTTTAACCTCAGTTAAATCATCTTTAATTACTTCTTGTCCTTTTTCAAGATTAGCTTGTCCTTTTCCGAGATTAATTATTTTATCTTTAATTGTTTCTTGTCCGCTTTCAAGATTAATTATTTTATCTTTAATCACCGCTTGCCCATCTTCAAGATTCGCCTGCCCCTTTTTAAGACCAACTATTTCTATTTTTATTGTATCTATGATTTCACTCTGTTTTTTTTGTTCAATAGCGACAACTTCAGTAAAATCACGGTTCATTTTAATACCCTCGCAAACTATATCTAACTTACTTCGAAAATCTTCAATTAAAGCTCCTATTTTATAATCCTCCATAAAATTTTTATTAAGTTAATTATGTTTTTATTGTATTATAACAATCTAATGATGTCAATTTTTTTCATCCTCCTTGCCGTCAATAATATTATCTAAAAATTTAATCGCGTCGTCTGCATTATCAAAAGAGTAATAATCGCCATTTTTTCTTTCTTCTTCTGATTCTTTTAAAATTTTAATCAAATAATCTGTTGGTTCCATATAACAATTTTTAAATTAAGTAAAATAGATTATTTCACTCAAGTCAAAATCTCCCCCAACCTCCCGCTTTCAATCCCCTCTTTTATTTCCATTCCAATCCTCTGGCCATAACTGATTGAACTTCCATGCAAATAAGAAGTATATGGGGTGAAAATTGTTCCGGGAGAACCGGGGATTCGCATGCTAATGTCAAATATTACAATCTCTTCTTTTCCGTCTTGCGCCGCCACGGCACCCTGCAAAGCAAACGGACCAATAATTCCCGGCGCGCATTCTTGTTTTGAAACTTTAATAAACTTTTCTCCCAGTTCATACATCTTTTCAATAATAGACTCTTTAGTCGTGCACGCTATGTGTCCGGTTTCGATAAGTGTCGGTTTTACTTTCCCAGAATTTAAAAGTTCAGCCTGAATATCTGCTGGCAAGCGAAGCAAACCGTCAAGATTTGTCTGTCTACGAGTATCTGTTCCCATTAATTCAAGCTCATCATTTAAGTTTGAATAGAAGAAGTTTAAATTCAACTGCGCGCCAATGATGTATTCTTCAATAACAGCTTTTAATAAACTTTCATCATTAATTTTTCCTGATCTAATCAAATCCCCAGATACTGTTCTATAAGAATCAAAATCAGTGGCAAAGAAAAAAGAACGTTCATAACTTCGCTCTAATTCATTAACTTTTACAATCACCAGACGATCAATTTTTTTGGGATCATTAAAAATCTTAGGCATCCTGATCTTTGCTTTCTGCATTAAATAATATTGATTCTTAGGAACATCACGCTCTTCAAGTTTCAACATTGAACGAGTTCCGTAAATCGGAACTAAAAAATCATTTTCAATTTTTTTAAAATCAAAATAAACCCAAAAATAACGGTTGTGAATAAAAATTGTGTTCTTTTTAATTAGTTTATTTTGAACCTCTTTTTTTGTAATATCGCTGAATTTATCCAAAATTATAGTCTCATCAACGCAACCTTTCCCGTTTCGAGTTTTGTAATATTTATCATAAGTTTTCTCTCTCCCCTTTTGACAAACAACCAAAGTTTTAAACCCCAATTTTTTCGCCCCATTACAAACATCCAAAGCCGAGTGCCCACCCAAAACGCCAATGGTTATATTGTTGGCATCGTAATTTTTGATAATGTCTTTGATTTTATTTTGTGTTATCATAAAGTTAGTGTTTTGTAGAGACGAGGCACTGCCTCGTCTCCAGCCCAAGACGCGGCAGTGCCTCGTCTCTACAAATCATCCTAAAACCTTCTCCAACTTATCCTGCTCAATCGCCATCTTAATATCTCTCGCTATACGTCGACCAGTACTCATCGGTTCATCATAACGAAGCCAAGTATAAGGAGAACCATTTACAAAAGGATTCGTGCCAGCCACAATACGAGCTGAAATTTCAAAAATATAAAAATCTAAATTTGGATCAATTACTCCTTCCAAACAAAAAGGACCGAACAGTTCGCGACCAGTCAATTTTTTCGCAACTTTCACAACCGCTTCGCCCATTTCAAAAATTTTAGGTAAAAGAGACTCGCGCACAACAAGCGGAATGTTTCCCGTCACAGTATAGCTTGTGCGAATATCAGCGGTAAGTTGATCGCGAGCGGCGATACGTCCGATTGAATCAGCGTTTGACTCATAACGACTATCAAAACCCATTACTTCCAATTCTTTGGTTAATGGGGAATAAAAGTAATGGACATAAATAGGAACTCCGACAATATATTCCTGCGTAGTTTGCCGCCGCCCTTTCGCGTATTGAGCAACCCCTTCGTTGAATTCGTCTTGATTGTTGGCGATAAAATATCCCTTTCCGCCCGATGCGCCGTCATATTTTACAATAACAGCGCGATCAATATCTTTTGGATCTTTATAAATCTTGGGTAATTTTAATCCCGCCTTTTCAAGCCACTGCCGTTCTTTTGTTCTGTCTGACTCCCATTCTAAAATCTCTTTGTTGCCGTAATACATTGCTTTAACTTTCTTAACATTTTGAAATCCCAAGTATGCGACAAAAGAACCATGCGGAATAATAATAGAATTTGATTTGATAATCTGTTTTTCAATATTAAAATAATCTTTAAAAGAGTCAACTTCTATAAATTCATCGGCAACCTTATAACTTTGATAAGGCTTCATCTTTCCTTTTTCCGCTATGCAAACAGTTGAAAAACCCTCATCCTTTGCCCCCTTTAAAATCTGTAGAGCGCTATGGCTGCCCAAAGTAGCAATTTTATAATTAGAGATCTTGCCCATATTGACTTTGTTAATATTTTCAATATTATATATTTTTTTATAAAAAATGGCAAATCGTTTTTAAAAAAGTTGAACTTTTAAGAGCAAATGCTATACTAAAAGAGTCAAAAGTTAGCGACCTTAAGGACTTTATAGGCTTTTGACTTTTTATGACCATTGACGATTTACTGGAAATTGTTAAAAAAAATATTCCAAATGCCGATCTGAATATGATTAGGCTTGCTTATGATTTCGCGGAAGAAGCCCATCGCGGACAGAAAAGAGCGAGCGGGGAAGATTATATTCAGCACTCGCTTCACACAGCCAAAAATTTGGCGAAACTTCATTTGGATGAAACAATGGTAATAGCGGGAATATTGCATGATGTTCCCGAAGACACATCAAGAACAATAAATGATATTAAAAAAAATTTTGGCGATGATATAGCTAATTTGGTAAATGGAATAACCAAGCTTGGGACTATTAAATACCGAGGCATTGAACGTTATATAGAAAATTTGCGCAAAATGTTTGTAGCGGTGGCGGCAGACATTAGGGTTATCTTGATAAAATTCGCCGATCGCATTCACAATCTGCAAACCCTTTACGCGCTTCCGCGCGATAAACAACTGCGCATCGCAAGCGAAGTAATGCAAATTTACGCTCCGATTGCTAATCGTTTGGGAATGTGGGAGCTAAAAGGTCAAATGGAAGATGAAGCGTTTAAATATCTTCACCCAAAAGAATACGCCAAAATTAAAGATATTATTGATCCATACTACCAAAAAAGCGTTGATATTTTAGAAGAAATCAGAACCAAAATAGGCGAGATAAGCAAAAAAAATAATATTGAAATAAAAATTATTCAGGGCAGAGCCAAGCATTTATATAAAATTTATAAAAAACTTCAAAAGCACGATAACGATATTAATAAAATTTATGATTTAATCGCGAATAGAATAATTGTTAATAGCATTTCTGATTGCTACGCTGTTTTGGGATTAATTCACGAGCAATGGAAACCGCTTAAGGGAAGAATTAAAGATTATATATCACAGCCAAAACCAAACGGATACCAGTCGCTTCACACAACAGTTTTCGGACCGGGAGGGCGGCCGATTGAATTTCAGATCAGGACAAAAGAGATGCATGAAGAAGCCGAATACGGCATAGCGGCGCACTGGCATTATGACGAAACCTTTCACTCGGAAGAAGGAACAAAATTATCCAATAAAAAATTAAGCTGGGTTAAAGAATTAACAAAATGGAAAAAAAATCTTGATGATAATAAACATTTTTTAGAAGATCTTAAATTGGATGTATTTCAAAATAGAATTTTTGTGTTCACGCCAAAGGGGGACATTATTGATCTTGCAGAAGAGAGTACTCCTGTTGATTTTGCTTATCATATACACACAGAGATAGGGAATGGTTGCGTCGGCGCTATGATAAATAATCACATGGCGAGTCTTGATACCAAATTAAAAAGCGGCGATATGGTGGAAATTATTGTTGATAAACACAGAAAAAAACCAAGCCGCGACTGGCTTAAATTCGTTAAAAGCAATGTGGCTAAAAATCACATAAAACAAGCGACAAGAATAAAAATACCGTTTATGGGGAAAAGGTATTTAAACTAATATAATCATTTATCTTAAATTTAATCTTGCAATAGAATACTAACTTTATAATTTCTAAATCACAAATTATAATTCCTAATAAAATTAGGACTTCCGCATTTTTTGTTAAAATGCCAAATTATCCAAAAATTAGACATTGAACACTTGGATTTTTATTAGAAATTAGAAATTGTAATTTAGAAATTATCTAAAGACCTCTTTTGCCGCTTCCCACATCGTATCATCCCCTTTCTCCTCTTTAAGCCATCCCCACCATTCAACGCCCCACAAATAAACTGAGGAAAAGCCTATTTTTCGCGCATAATTAATGTTATCTTCAAATTTTTCCAAATTCATGCTTTTAAATTGTTCTTCCATATTCATGGTTGCGGCATTTTCTTGGTTTGAATACCATGGTTCCGCTTGCAGTTCAGAGACTATCATTTTGTCCCATGAGCGAAAATTTAATCTTGATTTAAACCTATAAAAAGAGGCTGGAATAAAAAAATAACTCCAATAGCCAATAGTCGGATTGTGCACTATGCGATAAACCGTTGTGCCTAAATAATCGCCCGATTTGGAACTTTTTAACCACAAACTCAACTCGCCGCTATCTGTTATTAGAATCGGACGGCTGTCTAATGATTTTACAAGATCAATCTCTTTTTTTAATAATTTCGGATTAACTTTTTCGCACTCGCCAAACAGTTTTAAAAACGGTTCGTTTTCAACTTGCCACATAACAATATTTTCGTATTTGCTGTATCTTTTTACAACATCGTCAATCCATATTAAAAGTTCCGAATCTTGATCTTCTTGTTCCATTGAATTGAGCCATTGCGGGCGATGGCATTCCGGCCATCTTGGAAGTCTTTGCCCGACGACAAAAACCGCCTCAACGCCCGCTTTTTGCGCTTGTTCCATCATCCAATCATAATCGTCAAAATTATAAATATCTTTTTCTTTCTCAACATCATCCCAATATATCGGCAAGCGAACTGCTTTTACACCCAAATCGTTTATCATATCATTAAATAATTTCCGCCAATCCAAACCCAATTCAACGGCATAAGGCTTGCTAAAAGCGACTCCCCATTTTATATTTTTTTTGCTATCATGGCCGATGCGAACAATTGGTTCGTATATAATCAAAATTATTACAACTGCGACGGCGATTATTTTATATAACTTTTTTTTGTTTGCCATATATGAAATGCTTTGAATAATAATGGCGCATTGCGAAGATAAAAGGCTGGTTTGCTGGTGCTAACCGTTCAATGTCATTTTAACATTCTTACAATGAAGTCTGTCCGTATTTTTCCACGACTTCCCACGCCATTTCAAACATTGCTTTTTGAATATTCGCAAAAAACTGGCTTGTGATCATAATGCCCATTCTGTTGGGCTTTTGTGGCAGGACTATTACTACTTTGTCTTCATAAATATTTATCTCGCAATTAAATAGATAATTAATTTTTTAAATCATCATCATTATACTCCAAACACCAATGTTTGGCAAAAAATCAACACTCTTGACATATTTTTTAGTTATGTTATCCTATACATATATGCACAAGATAAACAAACTAAATACTGATAAAATGGCTAATATAGCCCAAATAGGTGAAATTATGTTTCATGCCAAAGATTTGGCTGGTTTGTGGCGAATAGAAAATACAAATACTTTATATAATACAATAGCAAGGTATGTGAAAAAAGGGGCATTATTTAGAATTTACAAAGGATTTTATTCCATAAAACCTATTGATGAAATTGACCCTTTTGTACTGGGAACCAAAGCCATTCATAAATATTGCTATATAAGCGCGGAAACTGTTTTGACAAACAAAGGGATTATTCAACAAAATATTGATCAAATTACTTTTATGGCAAGCAAGACAAAAAAATTAAAAATAGGCGATAATAATTATTATGTGAGACAGCTTGATGAAAAATATTTATATAACTCGGAGGGGATAAACGCTAAAGATAATTTCAAAATAGCTTCATTGGAGCGAGCTGTTGCTGATATGCTTTATTTTAATCCAAAAACTTTTTTTGATGCTAAGAATTTAATTAACTGGCAAAAAATGAGGGCTATCCAAAAAAAAATCGGATACCCTTTGACCGATAGACAATAAATGATATGATTATATCAAACTCAAAAGATGCAATTCATAAAGCATGGCTTTTCCGCTTGCTTAACGCAATTTATGATAATGCGTTTTTAGCTAATAATTTATATTTTAAGGGCGGAACTTGCGCGGCTATGCTTGGATATTTAGATCGGTTTTCAATTGATTTGGATTTTGATTTGGCTGCTGAAAACAAATCCCCCCAACCCCCCTTTGCGAGAGGGGGAAATATTGAAAAAAATTTGGAAATAATATTTAAAAAATTGGGGCTTTCTATCAAAGACAGAAGCCAAAAAGCGCCTCAATATTTTTTAAAATATCCAAGAAAAGAAAACGAGAGAAATACAATTAAAATAGATATTACAACAGATGCGCCAAAATCCAATATTTATAAACCAATGATTTTTAAAGATATTGATAGAATTATAAATTGCCAAACCATAGAAACGATGTTTGCAAATAAATTGGTTGCGCTTATTGATAGGTTTGAAAAAAATGGATCTATCGCAGGACGTGGTTTATATGATATTCATCATTTTTTTATCAAAGGTTTTAGATATAACAAAGAGGTAATTATTGAAAGAAGAAAAAAAGATTTGATTTCTTTTTTTGATGAGTTGATTTTATTTATAGAAAAAAATATAAATGAAACTGTTATAAATCAGGATTTGAATTATCTTTTGCCAAATGATAAATTTCAGGCGATACGAAAAGTTTTAAAAAATGAAACAAAAATGTTTTTAGAAGACGAGATGGGGATATGCGAAAAAAAATTAATACCAATGTCTAATGCGGCATAATAAAAATATGAACAAATATCATTTCTCATACCTCGGCGCGCAGAGAAATTCTCGACGAAAAAGCCGCAAAAAAAGCCGCAACTGGCTAAAAACAATATTGCTGGGGTTTTTTGTTTTATTTGTTGCAGGGTTTACCATCGGCGGGACTGTTATTTTAATTATATTTAACAATGTGGCAAAAGACATGCCAAACCCGGAGCAACTTTCTGTCCGCGAAGTGGCGCAAAGCACTAAAATTTATGACAGAACTGGAAAAAATTTGCTTTATGAAATTCACGGGGAAGAGAAAAGAACATTGATAAAAATTGAAGAGATTCCAAAAACAGTTATACTCGCAACTATCAGCGCGGAAGACAGAAGTTTTTATCAACATCAAGGAATTAATTTTCGCGGTTTATTGCGGGCTGTTTATAATGATATTTTTCATGGCAAATTTGAAGGCGGCTCAAGCATTACACAACAGCTGGTAACTAATACTTTGCTTTCGCGCGGCACAACTAGTTGGCAAAAAATACAAAGAAAATTCCGCGAATGGATTTTGGCTTATCAAATTGAACAAAAATATTCAAAGGAAAAAATCCTGCAAATGTATCTGAATGAAATTCCTTTTGGCTCCAACGCTTACGGAATAGAGGCGGCGACTAGGACTTTTTTTGGAAAATCGGCTAAAGATGTAACGATTGCCGAAGCCGCCCTGCTCGCGGCTTTGCCGAATAAGCCAAGCCGATATTCTCCTTATGGGAGCTATCAAGACGAAATGTATGACAGACAAAAATGGATACTTCAGGAGATGAGAGATCAAAAATATATTACGCAAGAAGAGTATGATCAGGCGATAAAGCAAGAATTGATTTTTCGCCCTAATATAAGCAATATCACGGCTCCGCATTTTGTTATGTTTGTAAAAGAATATTTATCTCAAAAATACGGGGAGCAATTGCTTGAGCGCGGAGGATTAAAAATTACAACTACATTAGACTTATATCAACAACAAATCGCGGAAAAAATAATTACTGAAAAAACTGAAAATTATCAAAAAAAATATAACGCGAGCAATGCGGCGCTCTTGGCTTTGGACACAAAAACAGGACAAATATTGGCGATGGTTGGGTCAAGGAATTATTATGATGATGACATTGACGGACAAGTTAATGTTACCTTGCGTCCGCGTCAGCCCGGTTCGTCTTTCAAACCGATTGTTTACGTCGCCGCTTTTCAAAAAGGCTATACTCCTGATACAACTCTTTTTGACGTTGTAACAACTTTTAAATCTTATCCAAAAGACTATACTCCGCATAACTATGACGGCGGCGAGCATGGACCCGTAACAATACGCAAGGCGTTGCAGGGATCTTTAAATATCCCCGCGGTGAAGGCTATTTATCTGACAGGAATTGATAAGGTTTTAGATTTTGCTGATACGTTGGAATATTCAACCCTGAAAGACCGCAGTCGTTTTGGTTTATCGCTAGTGCTTGGCGGCGGCGAGGTTGAAATGATTGAACATCTGGATGCGTTCGCGACTTTCGCGCGCGAAGGAATTTGGAAACCTGTTGCTTCTATTTTGAAAGTGGAAGATGCGAATGGAAATATTTTAGAAGAGTTTCAACTAAAAGAAAAAAAGAAATTTGACGCGCAGATTGGCAGACTTATTAATGATGTTTTATCTGACAATAATGCTCGCGCTTACGTTTTTGGAGTTAATAATAATCTAAACTTGGGAGATAGACCTGTTTGCGCTAAAACTGGAACTACCAATGATTACCGAGACGGATGGACGTTTGGATATACGCCGTCGCTGGCGGTGGGTGTGTGGGTTGGAAATAATGATTTCACGCCAATGAAAGATGGCGCGTCAGGCGGAACAATAGCGGCGCCGATTTGGCGCGAATTTATGAAAACCGTTTTGGGAAATACTCCGATTGAAGTTTTCAAAAAACCGGATCCGATTGAAACAACAAAGCCGGTTTTGAATGGCGAATATAGAGTGCCTTATGTTGTAAAAATTAATAAACTATCCGGCAAATTGGCTGCTGAAAATACTCCTCCTGAATACGTTGAAGAAAAAACTTTTTATCAATTTCATAACATTTTATATTATCTTGACAAAGATGATCCGCGAGGCGATGGCAATAGCATAGCTGACGAACAGTTTACGAACTGGGAAAATGCCGTTCAGCAGTGGGTGAAAAAACAAGCGGAAAAAAACGTCAACGAAGACGAGGAGAATCCGTATATAATAGAACTCCCTCCGCAAGAACAGGATAATACTCAAGCCGCAAAAAAACCGATTGTAAATTTTACTAGTCCGAACAATAATTCAACAATAACCGATAGAGATTTTAAAGCAAATATCAGCTATTCAATTTTCGTTGGGGAACAACCTAAAAAAGTGAGATATTACCTTGATGAAAAATTGCTTAAAATTATTACCATGCTTCCTTTTACTGATTTTGATTATAATTTCGCTGAAACGACAAACGGATTTCATACGCTTCGGGTTGAACTTTACGATGAGGCGGGAAATTATGGCGAGGATGAAAGGACTTTAAATCTGCTTTTCAATGCTGAGCCGATTAATGTGAGCTGGGTAAGCCCTCTTTCCAGCAGCTCTTTTCCGATTTCTAATTTACCGACTTCTTTGAATATTAAAATTTCAAATTACAACCAAGCCAACAAGATTGAATTTTATTCTAACGAGAGGTTGGTTGAAACAATAACT
The DNA here is from genome assembly GCA_043816765.1 of bacterium. Lineage (GTDB taxonomy): Bacteria > Patescibacteriota > Patescibacteriia > JBDRHN01 > JBDRHN01 > JBDRHN01. Next base: position 47,211 of record JBDRHN010000023.1, read on the forward strand.
GATATTACCTCTGAAGATATTTCTGTATCGTGGGAAGAGAGTGATGTGGGGTCGTATGAGCTTTATGTTAAGGTGTATGGTAAGCAGGGGGAAGTTTATGAGAGCGGAAAGGCGGGGATTGTGTTGAGGTAAAATTTTTTAGCTCCTCCTGAACTATTTTAGCCGCTTTAAGCATATTTATAATTTATAATTTAGAACTTCACCTCGTGTCCTCTATCCTCCCAACAACAAACAAACCCGCCAGCATAAAAATTCCCAAAAATAAAAATAAATATTGAAGGGGATAAAATGCTAAAACAATAGACGCGATGAGCGGGGTAATAATATATCCGATCGGGCGCATAAGGCGAAAAAAATTAATCAGGTCAATATCCCGCGCGTCAATCTGTTTATAAAAATAGCTTTCATCCATAACTTGAATCAACGAAATTCCTATCCTGTTGGCAAATAAAGCGACCGCCCATATCCAAACAACCGCTGAATTAATAAAGAAAATCAAACATGTGGTAATTCCGGCGAGAAGAAAGCCGAGCATTAGAATCTCTTTTTCTCCGCATTTGTTATCAGCCAACCATCCGGCGGGGTATTGGAAGATTACAAACGCGCTAAGCATGATTGTAAAAACCAAACCGATTTGCGTCCAATCCATTCCAATTTGACGCAAGTAGAGCGGCATATAAATTATCATAAAAGCGAAAAATATTTCCAGCCAAAGACTGCCAAGTATTATTTGAGATAAATTTTTATCTCTTTTTATTTTTCTAAAACTTTCCAAAAATTTTATTTTAGAATGATCATGGTCATAGTCCCCTTTCAGCCTTAGAAATACAGCAAAAGAAATAAATACCAAAATTCCCGCTATTAAAAACAGCAGATTGAAACCATAAGCGGCAAGTAAATATCCCGCGATAATAGGCGCGGCAACCCAAGCTAAATTTCTGACCGTGAGCTGTTTGCCTTTTATGCTTCCCGTAGATTCATCGCACGAAAAAGTTTCAGTAAAAATATCAATGCCTATATATATGATAAATAATGTAACGATGTAAAATAAAAAAAATAAAATCGCCAACGCTTTTTGTTTTACTGTCGCCAGTCCGACCAAGCTCAAAAGATGGATTAAAAAGAAAACAAAAAACAGTTTATATCGTCCGAATTTCGCAACCCACGTAGAAAGCTTGAATATTAATATCGCGGATATAATATTTCCAAATACAAAAATATATCCTAAATATCTTATATCTATATATTGTTCCAAAAAAGATGACGTGATATAGGCGAGCAGAGCGGCTTCAAGCGCTATAAAAAATGCGATTGAAATTATTGTGTTTAGTTTTTGAGAGTTTAATTGTTCAAGGTGTTTCTTTTTGGGCATGGAAAATTGGTGTTAGTTGTTAATTATTTTTTATTATAAAAACATGAATCAATCTAATTTTTGGCTTTATAAATAATAAAAATTGTTAGTGTTAAGAATTGGTTTCGGTGTATTTATTTAAAATAAACTCCTGCATACATTGCACTTTCCAAAATCATAATAACCAAATAATACTTTTCCATTAACTCAAGGGATGAGACAATATGTTTATACTTTATGTCTTCGCTTAAAGAGTTTATGATTACCTTGGAAACCAAATGCTCTTCATCGCCTATTTTTTCAATTATTGCCTCGGAGGCAGTAAAAGCAAGCTTTATATAATAAACATCTTGACTTGGATATTTACAAAAACCGTTGCCAAAATAATATCCACTTTCTCTGGGGTTGCTGTTGAAAGAACTTATTCCTGAATCATACCTAAATGGACTAATTTTTTTATTAAAATTACCCATTATATCATCAATTTCAAACTCAAAAGTCTTCATAAATTCACGAATTATCTCATCGTTTACCTTTAATTCAGCAAACAAAGAGACACATTGGGATATCCAATCAAGCAACTCCTTCTCCTGAAAAACTGTCTTATTGTCAATAAACTGTTTAAGTGCTTCTGCTCTTTTTTTGTACTCTTGTGATTTTAAATTCATATTTTATTTTTATACTCTTCCTTCAAAATAGTAAATAGGAGAGGATGGGTGGTGAATTTTTTTGACAATGTGGATAAAATTTGCTATATTAAAAATACAAAAACCTGTATCCTGAACTGTCACCGGATGGTGGCGTGGCTGGGACTCCCAGCATAGGGACGTGGTTGGGAAAAGCCCTTTTTTAGGGCGTTTTTTTGCTATTTAAACGCCACTCATTTTCAATGCGATTTTTAATAATTTCTTTGTAAATTTAGGACTTTCGCATTTGAATAAAAACATCACCATCTGTCATTCCAGAAAATTTTTTCCCACGGCATTTAACAATAGTATTTTGCTCTGCTTAGAATGATATTAACAAAAACTTGGTTAAACTCACTGAAAAAATTTATCTGGAATCCAGGAGGCATTGCAATAACTCCTGGATTCCAAATAAATTTTTTAATCTTATTGTTCTGGCTATTATTAAATAAAAAATATTATTTTATTTTAATTTGTTTTAATCAGCGCCGTGGAAAAAATTTTTTGGAATGACACCTTTTTATTCGCAAACGCAAAAATCCTAAAGCTATAACGTCGTAATCGGCCTTGACTGCGTGATATAAAATTTACCTTTTGAAAAAGCCCATTCAATGTCTTGCGGTTTTTTGTAATGCTTTTCAATTTGACAGCAAATTTTGGACAGTTCAATTATTTGCTTGTTATTTAATTTCTGTTTTTCTTGTTTTGATTTTGAAACAGGTTGCCACACAATTCCTGAACTGGTTGAATTTTTGCGAACCAACATTTTTTCTTGCTCTGCAATATTTATATCTAAAATTTCAAATTCTCCATCGTAGAGACGAGGCACTGCCTCGTCTCTATACTTGTTCACAATATAACTGTCCGGCGTTATCTGTCCTGAAACTATCGCCTCTCCCAGTCCGTATCCGGCTTCAATGATCATCTGATTTTTATCTTTTGTGATGGGGTGAACAGTGAAACAGACCCCTGATATTTCTGACTGGATCATTTTCTGAACCACAACGGCAACGCCGATTTTTTGGTCAACTAAATTTTTTTCATAACGGTAAAAAATCGCTCTTGAGGTATAAAGCGATGACCAGCATTTCTTAACGTTTTTTAAAAGCGTTTTTTTTGTTGTGTTTAAATATGTTTCCAGCTCCCCGGCCCATGACGCTACTATTGAATCTTCTGCTGTGGCTGAACTGCGCACCGCCACAGATTTTGCTTTAAGTTTTTTAAATTCCGCGTTAATTTCGTTAATTAAAACTTTCTGAATTTTGGTGTCGTTTATAATATCGCGAATAATATTAGACGCGCGGTCAATGGAATTTATGTCATCAAAATTTATTTGAGATAATTGGGCTTTTATTTCCAGCCCGACTTCCGCTGTCTCCGCGCGCGATCTCGCGCTTAAAAAATAATCAAATGCGTCGGCTAAAATAACAAAACCATTCGGAACCGGAATTTTTACGTTAATCATTTCTCCGAGCGACGCGCCTTTCCCGCCGGCGGTTTTAATGTCTCTTGCGGAGATTTTTGAGAATGGGGAGGTGAATTTTGGCATAGTTTTATTTTAAAATTTTTATTATTCCTTTATCTGCGTCAACTTCAACTACATCTCCAGTTTTAATAATTTTCGTAACATCTTTTATAGCAATAATACATGGGGTGCCGAGTTCTCTGGAAATTACCGCCGCATGCGTTGTAATGCCTCCGGTTTCAGTTAAAACAGCCGCGGCTTTTTTCATGGCTGGCACATATCTGGTTGATGTATATGCGGCAACTAAAATATCTCCTTTTTTTATTGAAGCAAGCGCGTCATCTTTTCCGTTTGTTACAACTGCCTTTCCTTTTGTCTTGCCTGGCGATGCGGGTTGTCCTTTAAGCACTTTTTGATTCCCAACAGGAAATACTTCGGTTAGTTTCCCTTTTTCAAGAAAACGTTCCGCTTCATTTCCTTGATAAATTTGTAATTTTTTTCCTTGATAAAAAAGTATAGTCAATTTTTTGCGTTCTGAAATAAGTTTTGTGGGGGGCGTTTTTGTTGCTATCATTTGTCTAATTTCTTTTGGTAAAAGAAATAACGTATCTTTAGTGTCTGAGAGTTTAATCCTGTTCGCAATCTGCAGAAGAAGTTTATTCCAAAAAACAGCGCGTTCTTCTGTAAATAAGGCGGATCCATCAGCTCTAATATACGCTCCGGCGCGCAATATTGTGCTTAAATTTTCCTCTTTTTTGTTTAAACGAAAAGCTCCATTTAATTTAGGCATGAGTATCTTTACATAACGAGTTTCGCGGAGCGGTTGTGTGTAGTAAATTTTATTTTGATCAACTTCTTTTGCATTATCGCTATATTCTGATAATGCCTCAAATAAATCTTCTCCAGTGAGAGAACTAAACATATAAAGCATATTACTTACTGCGGCTATGGGAACGCTTAGTTCAAACCCCGAAAGAAATAATCTGCAAAGTTCGGCATCCGAAATATTGTCAAATTTTACAGAATTATTTTCTTTTAAAAATTTTCTTAGTTTTATTTTTTCTGCTTCATAAAAATTTAATACGTTTTTAATCCATTTGGTATCGTTTAATTTATTGCGAAAACATTTTGAAAGATGAATAACATCATCCTCAAGCCCATATTTTTTCTGCTCCCCGTTTTTAATAATTGATAACAATCTATAACGACAACCGCACAAATTTTCAAATATTTCAAAAAATTCTTCGCCCGCAAAAGCAACAGCCTGAAGCGGCACAATATCAACACTAAAAAATAATTCGTATTTTTTGTTTTTAAATTTGATCATTTTTTTTTATATTAATTTTTTAAAAAAATATTCCGCTTAATCAAGAAACCGCTCGATCTTTTTTGAAACATATTTCGTTAATTGGACAAATTTGTCCATATACTGAAATGGTATATTTTATTTTAAAAACATTGCCAAATTTTTAACTTAAAATTTTTATAATCCAAATTGGAAAAATATTTCGTTGCGCGGAAAATTCCAGTTTATCTTTTGAAATTATTGTATAAACATCGCCGGCTTTTTGCGCCTTTCGCCTGATAAATGCCATATCGCCCTCTTTAATGCTTGAAGTATGCTTCACTTCAAAATAGCGATAACTTTTTTTGTCCATCAAATCTTTGGCGGCAATAAAGTCAAATTCTTCTTTTCTGATCCGGCAAAAAGCAATATATTGATACTGCTCCCGCAATATGTTGTAGAAATAATTTTCCACCAAGAAACCTGCTGCAGGAGAATCAACCGCCAAATAATCAAGACCGCGAAAAGCGGCATAAAAATTAACGCTTTCCAAATAAATTTTTCTTAACAGCCTTCTGGATTTGCGGAAAGATTTAGAAAAATTATACACAAAGTGAATTAAAAAACTGTTTTCAAAATAACGCAAGTACTTATTGACTGTCTCTTTATTTAATCCTGCTTCGCTTGCCAAATTTCCAATCTCTATAATTGAGCCGATTTCACTAACCGCTATTTGAAATAAAAATTTCAATTCTTCTATTTTTTCCGCGCCATATATTTTAGGAATATCATATTCCAAAGTTTTTTTATAAACCGCTTCAATTAAATATTTTTTGCGCGTTTCTATGTCAGGCTCATTAACCAAAACCGGAAACTGGCCAAAAAATAAATAATCGTAAAAATTTTTTTTCAACTCATTCCCCCATTGATAAACTAATTTTTCAATTCCGGACTTATCAATCTCTTGTTGCCCTGGCGCGACGGCAAATTGCTGAAAATCAGCAAGCAATTCACTTTGCGCTCCTTTGATAATTAAGTATTCTTCAAAACTTAAAACCGGCAATTTAAATTCATAAATCCGTCCGGCTAAACTCTCCGTAGCTTGTTTTTTTATAAACAAAGACGACGATCCGCTGATTACAAACTTCAAATTAGGCTCCGTATCATAATAGCGCTTAATAATATGCTGCCACTTTAATGCGTATTGCACCTCATCAATAAAAATATACCTCTTTTTGCCGGAAACGTTTGTTTCCAAAAAAATATTAATATAATCGGTTAAACTTACTTTACTGCCTATCAAATCTTCATCAAGAGTAAGAAAAAAAATATTTTCCGGTTTTGTTTCCTTGATTATTTTTTGAATTAGCTGTTTCAAGAGAACGGTTTTTCCGGTTCGGCGCAAACCGATAATTGAAACGATTTCCCTTTTTTCTAAATAAGGAATAATTTTATTTAGTAACGTTCTGCTATGCTTTATGGTTTTTAGGTCGGCAAAAAATAAATCAGCATCTTTCCAGTGTTTATTCTGACGATAAATTTCCGCTAATATTATATCTTTTTTGTTCATATTACATTTATGAGGGTTATAACAGCTATAATTGTATCATTTATGCTTGTGTTGTCAAGCTAATTTTACGATCCTCACAATCCCCTTTTCCACGTCAACTTCCACTTTGTCGCCGTCTTTTAAAACTTTCGTAGCGATTTTTGTTCCGATGATGCAGGGGATTTTCAGTTCGCGGGCAATTATTGCGGCGTGGCAAGTTATTCCGCCGTCGTCAGTTATGATGGCGGCGGCTTTTTTCATGCCAACAAGGTGTTCGGGGCGAGTCATTGGCGCGACTAAAATATCTCCTTTTTCCACCTTGCCGATATTTTGAGCTGTCATAATAATTTTAACTTTTCCTGTGGCTTTGCCTATGGATACCGCAATTCCGCTTATTTCATTTACGTCTCCAAAATCCAGCCTGTTGACTATATTTAAAAAATTCTTAGCCTCTTGTCCTGCGTAAATATTCGTTATCTTTCCATTTCTATAAATAAACAAGCTCGCTTTTCTTCTATTTTTTAATTCAGAAACATTAAATTTTTTCGCTAAAATATTTTTGAATTCCCCAGAACAAGAATATCGCAACAGTTCATGATCTATTCCTGTCCTTCTGCTAATTTCTTTTAAAATTTTATCAGCCAAAGCAATAAAAGCTAAAGTATACACTTTTCTTTGATCCTGCCATTTGATAAATATTTCAGTAAGCCTTGAAATCGCTTTAATTTCCGGAGTAAATTTGTATTTTCCAAACAATTTTTCTTTTTCCCGTTTATGTTTTTCTAAAATTTTATTTTGCTTATGTTTAAATATTCTTTTTATTTCGTCTTCCATTTCTTTAAAGCTATATTCTTTGTGCCCGACATAACTTGATTTTATCCATGAATATTTTATCAAATGCGATTCCGCCAAAATAGCCAAATCTTTTTTCTTGCTAAGAAATTTTTTTAAACTCCCATTCTTGAATCCCGATTTTTTTATTTTAACCGCGATTTTTCTTAAATCATCATCCTCTTGGTTTATAAATGACGGATCAATCGGCGCGCTTAAAACGGAAAATATTTTGTGATAATTTTTTATTTTATTTTCTTCGCAATATTTCTTGGTCAAAAAATCAAATCTTTTATCAGCGTAAAACATGTAGCCATCAATTGTCGTTATTTTGATAAAAAAAAATAGAAAAAATTTGACACGATGAATTAAATTGCTATATTAAAAATGAACGGCAAGCCCTATATGTGTCGTTTGGGCGCTCCCCTCTGTGAGGCTATGAGCTCAAACATCACAAACCCATAAGGCTCGTTCCCCCGAAGGGGGTTTTTATTTTTCTATAAATACTGCTTATCATAAACAATCTTGTCCTGAAAGATATTCACCCTATTCCAAAAATCCAAACAAATACAAAGGCATCTGTTTGCCGCCGGAAATTAAAATATCGTCTTTAACTAAATAAGAATTTTTGACCTCTTTTATTTGCTTACCCTTTTTGCCGGCTCCGCCGATCTCTAATGTATATCCATCGCAGATAATATCACCTTGCTTAGAAAAAAATACATTATATCCGGCATTCATCAGATGGCTTACGACAAACAACTCCCTGGTTTGTCCAAGATCAATCGGTTTGCCGATTGAATTATTGATTGCGCAAAACAAGTTCGTATTATTCAGATAAACTTTTTCTGTATTTCTAATCAAGGCATGTCCTTGTTTGTTTATTAACAAAAAACGCAATAGTCCGCTTTCTCTCAACATTTCAATATAGTCAGCAATGGTTGTGTGGTCTTTGCCTAAACTTTTAGACAAATTATTGACATTTAAACTTCCCGGCTTGCTGGTGGCGAAAAAATAAATAATTTTCCTAAAAACGTCCAGATTATTTGTTTTCAATGAATAAAAAGAGCTGATATCCTCAAAAACTGTTTTATTTATAATGCCAAGCAAGGCGTCTTTATAGTCATCATAATTTTCTAACTCCATAAAAATAGGATAATAACCCTGCTTATAATACTCTTTTAAATAACCGATTAATTTTGAAATGTCTGATAATTCTTTTGATATTTTAGAGCCGTCATTGATAATATTTTTTAAAGTAAAAACAGGAAATTCTTTTTTTAGTTTAACCTCAAGAAATTCCCGGAAAGAAAAGCCGCTCATATATTTTAAATTTGCCCTGCGAGATAAATCATATCTGCCCTTGACAAGATCAAGACTGGAACTGCCCGAAAAAATAATTTTCATTTTCGGATAAGAATCATAAATATTTTTTAGTTCTTGATTCCAATTTTTATAACGATGAATTTCATCAATGCAAATAATTTCGCCGTTATATTCTTTGTGAAATCTGTCGGCTAAATCAATCAAACTATTTTCGGAAAAATAAAGATTGTCGGCAGACACATAAATACCTTTATCTGTTTTTTGGTATTTCTGTTTAAGGTAATTAAGCAAAAAAATGGTTTTGCCAACGCCTCGCGCGCCAACAACGCCGGTAATTCTGTTGGTTAATTTAAAATCAGAAAAAAATTTTCTTTGATAAATAGAATCTATTGATTTTAATAATCTATGATAAGTTTCAATTAAGCTTTGCATATAATTTAGCTAAATAATTAGTTTGGATATACTCAAATAATTATATAGTATTTTTTGGGTGCAGTCAAATTTTTAAAAAAAATAGCGGCTTGTCTGCCGCTATGTTGAGAAAAAAAATTTTCGGGTAGGTTCGGCGACGTCGCCGAACCTACCCGAAAATTTTTTTCTTAAACTCTCTCCACATACTCCCCCGTCTCCGTATTCACTCTGACCATCTCATCCTGCTCCACAAAAATCGGAACATTGATAATCGCTCCGGTTTCCAGTTTTGCTTTTTTTGTTACCGAGCCTTGCGCCGTATCGCCTCGCGTCGCCGGTTCGGTTTCGGTTATTTTGAGTTCAACTTTTGTCGGTAATATAATGCTGATTGGCCTGCTTTCATACAATAAAACACTCACCTCTTCACCTTCTTTCAAAAAATTAATCTGTTCTTCAACAACATCAAGCGGCAAAGCAATTTGTTCGTAGCTTTTGCTGTCCATAAAACAAACCTCATTACCATCAGAATACAAAAAACTCGCTTTTGATCTTTCCATGTCAGCCCCTTCAACCTTATCAGAGGCGTTGAAAGTTTTTTCTATAGTAGAACCCGTGATAAGATTTTTCAGCTTAGTTCGCACGCAGGCCTTGCTGCGGGCGGATTTTGAGTGTTGCGATTCAACAACGACATGGGGTTCGTTGTTGATTTTTATCACTGTTCCTATCCTTTTGAGATCATTCATTTCCATACTTTTCTAAAGATACAAAGATACAAGATACAATAACCAAAAAATAATCAAACGTTCAGAATTTTTTTTACATCTTATATTCTTGTGTTTTTTATTTTAAAATTATTATTACTGACATCAAACGAGGCAATGCCTCATCTCTACAATCTTGGCGTATCGCAATACGCCTCTACAATAACGACTTTCGACTTTATAGACTTTACAGACTTTCGACTTATTGGACTTTATGGACTTTCAACTTACTTCGTTGTTATCGGCAAAAGCGCCATGACGCGAGCGCGTTTTATGGCAGTTTTCAGTTTTCTTTGATGTTTAGCGCATACATTGCTCCTTCTCGGGGGAACAATTTTAGCGTAAGAAGAGATAAATCTTCGCAAAATTGTTGTGTCTTTGTAATCAATTTCATCAATTTGATTAACGCAAAAATAACAATATCTTTTTTTATCCAACGTATTATTTGTTTTATTGTTTTTATTCATAATAAGACAACAAAATTTTTAATTTAAAAAATTAAAACATTAAAAATTGTTTAAAAGGGTATATTTTCTACCTGTATTTCTTCTGTGTTGTCGTTAGTTTCTTGTTGCGGAGCTGGCTGAAACTGCGGAGCCGGAGCGGCTTGCGCGGCACCTCCTTGATATTGCTGTCCTGCCGGCTGTCCTGCGTTTGCACCTGCTCTGTCAAGCATAATCATATTTTCGACGTTTATTTCAGTGCGATAATGTTTTACTCCGTTTTGGTCGTCCCAACTGTTTGTCTGCAATCTGCCTTCAATGTAAACCTTGCTTCCCTTTTTTAAATATTGTCCGCAAATTTCTCCCAATCTTCTCCATGCCACAATATTATGATATTCTACTTGGGTTTTTTGCTCGCCGGTTTGAGAATCTTTCCATACAAAATTTGTGGCTATGCCAAATTTGGCAACTGTATGTCCTGATGGAATTGTTTTGACCTCTGGATCTCTTGTGAGATTTCCTATGATCATTGCTCGATTTAAGTTCATAGATTTTATTTATTTTTTTAATTAAATAAGATTGTCGTTGATTATTGTATCAAGTTTTTCGTCCAAATCTTCTAATTTAATTTTCTTTTCTTCTTTTTTTCTAAAAAAGGCGAGTTTTTTAACCTCTGTTTCTTCCTTTTTTTCCTGTTCTGCTTCAATCTTTTCCTCATTTTGCTCTGTTTGCTTTTCGTTTTCTTCAATTTTTTTTGGTGTTTCTGTTTTGATATTGCTATCTTCTAACTGTTTTTCAATATCAAATTGTTCTGTCATTTTTATTTTTTTATATTCTTTTCTCTCTCTTTTTTCTTTTGCCTTTTTCCGTTCTTCTTCTGTTATTTTTTTCTTTTTAAAAACTAAATGCCTGATAACTTCTGACATTAGTTTGATTTTTTCGTTCACAGATTTAATTTTGTCTGATTCAATATCAAACTCATTAATAATATAAAATCCTTGCGAGTTGCGCTTGATCGCATAGCTGAATTTTTTCTTTCCTAAATTTTCTTCATAAGCAATCTGCCCGCCCTCTTTTTGAATTACTTCTTTGATTTTATTTTGAATTTTCTCAAATTCTTTTCCCGAAAATTTTACAGGAATGATATAAATTAGTTCGTAATATTGCATCATAGTATTAATTTCCCGCTCGCGCGAATTGCCAAAAGGCTAAAGTTATTTAAAATTTCTCGCCAGACGGAGAGGTTCTTTTAAAAATAGTTTAACAGAAAGGATATTTTTGTCAATAGACAAATTTTTTTGCATATTTTAAACAAAAAAGATACAATAATTGAACTTTAGAATAAATTATGTCCCCAAAAAACAACCCAATAAAATACTTCTTTATTTTAGGCAACAACCCCGCTCTTTCGTTGGCTGAAATTTTCGGGTTGCTTAATTCTGGAGATAAAGACTTCCGCCTCGCGGGAGTCTCTCCGCAGAGGACTCCCGCGAGACAAGGTTGTCATACTCCCACGTCGGAGTCCCCCGCCTGCGGGCGGGGAGACTCCGACGGAGCACCGAGTCAAAATTTTAATTTACATAAAAATGCCAGAATAATAACTTTTTGTAAAGATTTTTTGATTATTGAATTAGATAAAAAAATTGACGCGAATAAGTTGATGGGGGTTTTGGGCGGGACTATTAAAATAGGGATTATTTTAGAAAGCCAAAATGCAAATATTGAAACGCGCGATTTGATTGAAAAAATTAATATTGATAAAAATAAAAAATTTTATTTTGGTTTTAGCGCTTATGGTAAAATTGGCGCGAATTTTAAACGGCTTGCAATGGAAATAAAAAAAAAATTAAAGCAAGATGGGACATCTTCGCGCTGGGTAATCTCGCGCGAAAAGCAGTTGTCTTCTGTCGTTGTTAAAAAAAATAAATTAGTTGGTGAAAATGGAACGGAGTTTTGTGTTTTGAAAAATAAAGATAAAATTTTTTGGGGCAAGACTTTGGCTGTTCAGGAATTTGAAGATTATGGACAAAGAGATTTTTATCGACCCGCAAGAGATCCGAAATCAGGGATGATTCCCCCAAAACTTGCGAATATGATGATCAATTTAGCGCGCGCTGAATTGGACTTTAAAACAAAAAACGGCATAACTCTTTTAGATCCGTTTTGCGGAAGCGGGACGATTTTGCAAGAAGCGGCGATTTTGGGGATTAATAAAATAATCGGGAGCGACTTGAGCGAAAAGGCGACGCGAGATTCGGAACAAAATTTGAAATGGCTGGAAGAACGTATTGACATTTCACCGCAGTCCGCTAACGGAAAAAGTGGTATTGCGCGGATAGATGCGACGACGTCGCCGCATGCGGGAAAGAGGCTGAACACCCCGCTGGACGTTCAGCGCCTAGGGCGCGAGGACTCCTGCGCAATTTCAATTTTTAATTCTGACGTCAGAAAAATAAGCGAACTAATTCCCGCCGGTTCTGTTGATTTAATAGTTGCCGAACCTTATCTGGGACCGCCTTTATCTGGGGGTGAAAACGAAAATAGAATTAGCCAAATTGTTCAAGAGCTAAGCGAGTTATATTTATCAGCTTTTAAAGAGTTTAAAAAAATTCTAAAAAAAGACGGGTGTATTTGCATGGTCTGGCCGGTCTTTGCTATTTGCAAAAAAAATATATTTCTGCCGATTTTGGGTGAGGTAGAGAAACTGGGGTTTAGGCAGGTTAGGTTTGATAGCGGCAATTATGTTAATTTAATTTTTGATGGCGGTTGTAAAACGCAATTTGCCGCTCCCGCGCCGCAGTCCCCTGACGGGAGACTGCGGCGGAGCACAGGTAATGATGGCGATGAATTAAAAAATTTTAAAAAAAATCTCGCTGATAATTTTAGCGAGCGTGGAAATATTGTTTACGGACGAGATAGGCAGATTGTCAAAAGAGAGATTGCGATTTTTAAAATATAAATCAGGTGGTAATATAAATTAAACAAATAATAATAACCAATTGCAACAATAAGCCCTGCTTGACTGTCATTTTTGAGGGTATATAATTATGAATATAGCCATGAAAACTGCTAAAAGGCTTTAAAAATTTGGGTTTAAAAATTTGATAATATATATTTAAAACATCTGGTAAAATACTGCCGAGAACAGCCCAAAAAATATGAGCTGATTTTGGAATTATTGTATATGTAAAAATATAAAGAAGATAAAAAATAGTAATGAAAGCGTCAAGAATGTTTAGACTCAAAATCAAATCTCTATTAATGCGGCGGCTAAACCAATGCATTAAATTTCCGTCTCCATGGGGGATGAAATCTAAAACAAAATGAGAAACGACCGCTAAAAGAAAAATTCCAGTAGCTGATGTTGTTATGCTCTTGGCGATAATAACGCCGATGGCTGTGTGAACGGAGATTAACATAATTTAGTAATTAGTAACTAGTAATCAGTAACTAGTAAATTCCTATCCCTTATTACTGATTACTAGTTACTAATTACTAAAACATGTAGCAGGAGTGGGGCTTGAACCCACGACCTTGGCGTTATGAGTGCCACGCTCTAACCAGCTGAGCTATCCTGCCATTTATGCTTTTAAGCAACATAGAATATAATAGCAAATAAGAAAAAAAATACAATACTAAACTTTATATAAAATAATTAACTGGACTTTGATTTGACAATATAAACAGCTTTATATATAATATAAACAACCACTTAAAAAATAGTGGTCTTTAAAAAAATAAGAAACCAAAACTTCTCAAAGACACTGTAAATATGGTGTTTTAGAAGTTCGGTCCACAAAGAAATGGCAGAAAAATTTTCAGACCAAGAGTTTGTTGAGTACATCATCAAACAAATTGTCGGTCATCCAGAAGACGTGTCTACGCAAAGAATTGTAGACGAAAGAGGCGTACTTATCACACTTAACATCAACCTCGCAGACATGGGTTATGTAATCGGTCGGCAAGGTCAAACAGCAAGAGCTGTTCGCACTTTGCTAAAAATCGTAGGCGCTAAGAACAACGCTCGAGTTAATTTAAAGATTAACGAGCCAGAAGGTTCAACGCGCATGCCTAGGGAATCATCACCAAGAAGAGAGCCGATTGACACAACAGTAGTAGATGATTTAAAAATATAAATTAATCGCTCATACAAACAACCCGCAATCAGCGGGTTGTTTTTTTGATTTGCTATATTGTGGTATTGTTAGTAAAATAGGGTTATAATTTGTACGCGAATTGTCATTCCGACCGGAGTTGAAAAAATTTAAAAACACAATGGTGCCCATTCAATATAACTACTAAATAAAAATACAAAAAAAATTTATATTACAATTTAGTTTCATAGTTCAATATTAAAAAAATATTTTCAATCAGTAGAATAGATTAGCTCAATCATCAAGGGATTCCTCCGCTCCGCAAATATTGAATAGAAAATTTTATGTCTTCGACAAAAATTTTCTATTCAATATTTGCTCCGGTCGGAATGACAGTGTTTTAAAATTTAAAATTTGTGTAATTTAAAATTTACCTAACATATGCCAAAAAAAACCAAAATACTATTTCTACTACTCCTCTGTCCTCTGCTCTTTGTGCAACCGATTTTTGCGCAAGAAAAAACGGAACAACAAAAAGACGCGTCGGTTGAGTCTGAGGAATCTAAAGCCGAAGAAAACACTGAGGAAGAAAATCAAGAAATAGAACCCATAATAACTTCTGAGGGCGCTATTTTTGTGGAGAAAAAAATACTGTTTGACGCTTCTGATTCGGTTCTTTTGAATATTCCGGCGCAAGTCAGTTATATTTGGAAATTTGACGACGGAACTTCCGCGAACGGTAAAGAGGTTTTGCATAGTTTCAAAAAAACGGGAAAGCATAAGGTGGAACTTACAATACAACAAGGCGCGCAAATTAAAGCAGCCGAAAAAGAAATTTTTATTTATGATAAAAAGGTTTTATTAATCACAGACAGCGACAAACAAAGCGGACTTGAATTGATTACGGAACAAGCGGCGGATAATGGGGTCTTTCTTAAAATGATTTCTGTAACAGAAGAAGAAACCGGATTTTTAACTGAAGAAAAACTTGTCCAAATTATTAAAGAAAACAGCGAATTTATTAATACGGCGGATGTGCTGATTTTTCACACTAAAACATCTTTAGGGTTGCAATCGTTTACTCGATATTGGCAACTCGCTGAAACCAAACCTGATTTGAAAAATAAATTAGTCGTTAAAATTAGCGATGAAAGCATGCTTGTGGCGTCAAAAATCGCGCAACAAAATTTTGATGTTATTACGCCTAATTATATTTTACTGACAAGAAAAGAGGCGTTAAATCCTATTTTTGAAACGAAAGATTATACTAAAATCGTTGAAAATCTGAAAAGCAGAGGTATTGAATATCAAATTATTGATGAGAGAACCGAGAGATCAAGATTTTTTATTTTATCAAACTGGATTACAAACTTTATCGCAAACGGAATTCCGGCCAATACGATTTATCTTATTTTAGCAATTCCGTTTATCACTTTTATTATCGCTTTCGCGCGCCAAGTCGTGGGAATTTCAACTTTCGGGGTTTATACTCCCACGGTTCTCGCGCTTACTTTTTTAATCTTGGGGATATATTTTGGATTGGGGGCTTTGCTGATTGTGGTTTTTGTAAGTTATATGCTGAGGCTGGTTTTGCAAAGAATAGAACTTTTGTATACTCCGCGTCTGAGTTTGGCTCTTTCAACCATCAGCCTTTCTCTGCTCGCCATTATTTGGTTTTTGATAAAATTTGGCAGTCCGATATCGATTCCTCTTGCGATTTTTCCTTTGATTGTTATGTCGACAATGTCGGAAAAATTTACCGCGGCGCAGTCTGAAGAAGGTTTGCGCGGAGCTCTCTTTGGCGCTTTTCAAACCATTCTAGTTGCCGTTGCCGCTTATTATCTGGTGATTTGGACAGCTTTTTCTAACCTTCTAATGTATCTTCCCGAGCTTATATTTGTTCCTCTTGCCGGAAATATTTTGTTGGGCAAATTTACAGGTCTGCGCTTGACGGAATATTTCAGGTTTCGCGCGCTGTTCAAGGAACATACTGAAGAATAGTTTGTAGAGACGAGGCACTGCCTCGTCTCTACATTATTTTATTAATTTATGTCTTTTAGAAAAACAAAAAAAGAAATTTTAGGCATTAACGCGAGGAATTTGCTTTATATTTCCAAATATAATTCCAGAGCGGCCAAAAAATTTGCTGATGATAAAATTTATACAAAAAATTATCTGCAGTCCCGCGATATGCCCGCCGCGCGGTTGTATCAAGTTATTCGGTCTTATACTGAATTGGATAATTTTAATCCAGAAAGTCTTCCCGGCAGTTTTGTGATAAAACCAAACAAGGGATATGGCGGCGAAGGGATTATTGTTGTTGTGGATAAAAAAAATGATAAATACATATCAGTTGACGGCACTAAATACAGATGGGATGGCGAGCTGTATCGCCATTGCGAAAGTATCCTAAGCGGACGTTATTCAATTTCCGGATTGCATGATCAGATTATCTTTGAAGAATATTTAATCCGTCATGATTATTTTGATAAATTCACAAGCAAGGGTCTGCCGGATGTTCGCATTATTGTTTTTAATCTGATTCCCGTGATGGCGATGCTCCGGCTTCCAACGGAAGAATCTAAAGGAAAAGCAAATGTTCATTTGGGCGGGATTGGTCTTGGTATTGATATGAAAAGCGGAAAAACAACTTATGGTGTTACGCAAAAAAGCGTTTACAAAAATGAATTTATAAAAATCTTGCCAAATGGGGATCCTACAAACAGTATAACAATCCCCTATTGGGATGAGATATTGCTAATGTCAGCTAAAGCTCAGGCCGCGAGCAAAATTGGTTATTTGGCGGCTGATTTGGCGATTACAAAAACAGGTGTAAAAATTTTAGAATTAAACGCGCGCGCGGGGCTGGCTCTGCAAATTGCCAACCTCTCCCCTCTTCGGGCGCGTTTGGATAAGATTGTTGATTTGAAAGTTCTTACTCCCGAGCAAGGGGTTGAGATAAGTAAAACATTATTTACCAAAACCGCTTTACCTGCAAAAAAGGATGAAAATAAAACAGAAAGTTCAAAGCAGATTATCGGACTATATGAAAAAATAGAGATTTTGAATACTAAACATAAATCTATTTTAGCAAAAATCGATCCATGGGCAAAAGAAAATATTATTGATCAAGACATGGATATTGAAGGACAAGACAAAATAGCGACAATTAAACTTTTAAACAAAAGAGTTACTTTTCCCTTTGTGAAAAAAAAACTCGGAGACGTTAATTATAAAGTTGTTATCGCGGGAAAATATTTAACGGATTTTTTGATTGACGCTAGCATCAGCAAACCGCAAGAACGAAAGGGTAAAAGCAATGTTGAGCAGGATGAAAAAATTGCCATCAATGTTGATAAAAAAATCTGCCAAATTGATGAGGCTGTTCATCTGTTATCGTATTTACGTCCTTTAAATTTAGACGAGGAAAAAACAGCTTTTTTTGAGCATGCTAATTACAACCCTAAATTCATTTACCGCAAAGTCGCTATTGATGTTGAGCAACTTAAAAAAGATTTAAAAAAAATCCCGACTAAATTCAAACATCCTTTGGCTCCACTTTTTGTAAATAAAATAAAAGAGGTTGATAATAAATTATCTTTGATTGAGTCGGTTGATACTCCGAAACTTCAATTTTTTTCAGAAAAGCTTTATAGCGGCGTTGATAAAAATTTATATGATCAGGCTGTTGAATATATAAAACAGAATCCTATTACCAAAGATGAGAGTAAGATTTTAAATTTTAAGACGAGCATAAAAAAAATCGAAAAATCGTTGAAAGAAAATAAATTGCATGGCTGGAAAATAAAAATAGTTGAAGGGGTGGCTGTTGATATGCAGGTTAATAAATCGGGGACTATTTTTGTTAAAAAAGGAGCGGAATTTTCGGTCAACAGATTGGAAAGTTTGATAGCGCACGAAATTAAAACCCATATTTTTAGGTTGGAAAATGGACGTTTGCAAAAATATAGAATTTTTGAAAGGGGCACTGCTGAGTATCTGACAACGGAAGAGGGGTTATCTATTTACAACCAAAACGCTTTAGGGATTCATTTGGGAGACAAACAGATATGGCCGGCGTTAAATGTTATTGCGGTATATATGGGATCGAAAATGAGTTTTCGCGAGTTACATAATTATTTGATGGAAAACTATTTTATCAGCGCTGAATCGGCATGGAAAACATGCGTTAAGGCGAAAAGGGGTTATACGGACACGGGAGAACATCTGGTTTTCGCCAAAGACCATATTTATTTTAAAGGTTTGATGATGGTTGAAAAATTTGTTAAAAATTATGGGAAAGAGAAGTTGAAAGATTTGTATATTGGTAAAATCGGGGTTAATGAATTGAAATATGTTAAAAATATAAAGGATTATAGGGTGAAGTATTTGCCTTGATTCTTTTTGTATAACAAGGTAATATAAACTAGGTATAAAAAGCTAAGATTATTATGAAAAAAATAATTGCGATTTATTTTTCCGACCCTGAGCCAATGGGATATCCTTTTGGAAAATCTCAATATTTAGAAATATACAAAGAAATTATTAGCAAAATTGAAAGCCACGGAATTGATGTTTTTATTGTGCGAGGAGACAGCTATATTTCAGATGGGCGCTTTAAAAGGGCATGGCAATTTATAGACGGAAACTTAAAAGAATCTAAAGGAGAAATTCGCGCTGATCTTATTTTCAATAGAGATGATAAAAACACCATACCTCTTATCCATGATTGTAAAATCATAAATAAGCCGGAATTTGATCAAATGTGTGTTGATAAAATAAAAACATTTGAAGCCTTTCCCGATATTTCTCCGAAAACCGCATATATACATTCTTATCAAGCATTTTTAGAACAAATTGGTGAATGGCAAATGGAACCTGAGGAAATGATTGTTTTGAAAAAAAATTTTGAAACAGAGGGGCGCGGTATTTTTATAGTTCCGGTTTCGAATGTAAAAAAAGAATTATACTCAGATTGGAATGATATAATAATTCAGGAATTTTTAGACAGCTCAATTGGCATTCCGAATATTACAAATGGTTTACATGATTTGCGCGTAACAGTAATTAATGGCAGGCCGATAAATTCATTTCTTCGTGTTCCAAAAGAAGGGAGTTATCTTGCAAATGTTTCTCAGGGCGGACAGGGCACATCAATTGATCTTGATAATGTTCCGAAGGATGTTATTGATCTTGTTTGTCGCATTGACGAAAAAGTAAAAAAATATTTCCCGGCAATTTATGCCGCGGATTTTATCAATTCACCTAAGGGATATAAACTTCTTGAGTTGAATTCTCGTCCGGGGGTACAGCATCCTGATTGGTCAAAAACTTATAAAAAATTTAATGATGCTATAATTGATATGCTTGCGGAAGCGATAAAAGAATAAAATTAAAAATATATGCAACAAAAAGGAAAATTCGGACAATACGGCGGGGTGTTCTCGCCGGAAACATTGATGCCCGCTTTGGAAGAGCTTGAAGCGGCTTATTTTAATATTGTTAAAAAAGATAAAAAGTTTAATGCTGAATTAAATTATTTATTGCAACAATACGCGGGCAGACCGACGCCGCTTTATTTTGCGGAGAATTTGTCAAAAAAATTGGGACGTAAAATTTATCTCAAACGAGAAGACTTGTTGCATGGCGGAGCGCATAAGACTAACAATGGTTTGGGGCAAGGTTTGCTTGCCAAATATATGGGAAAGAAAAGGATTATAGCGGAAACGGGGGCGGGGCAGCATGGGTTTGCCGTAGCGATGATTGGCGCGTTTTTGGGGATACAGACGGAAGTATATATGGGCGTGGAAGATATAGAAAGGCAAAGAATGAATGTTCTGCGAATGAGGATGTGCGGGGCGAAAATTAATCCGGTTGAAATTCGTCCGGGGGTTGGTTCCCTCAAAGACGCGACTAACGAGGCGATGCGCGACTGGATAACAAATGTTCGCACTACTTATTATATAATCGGTTCAGCGGTCGGGCCTCATCCGTATCCAACTATGGTGGCGCAATTTCAGAGAGTTATCAGCAAAGAGATAAAAAAGCAGAGCATAAAACAGATCGGTAAATTGCCTGATACTGTGATTGCTTGCGTTGGCGGAGGCAGTAACGCAATCGGCGCTTTTTATGAATTTATTAATGATAAAAAAGTAAAGTTAATAGGCGTTGAGCCTGCCGGTTTGGGTGTTAATACGACTAAAACCGGAGCGTCAATCGGCAAAGGACGAGATGGAATATTGCACGGTTCGCTGTCTAAAGTTCTTCAAGATAAAGACGGGCAAATTAAAGAGGCGTATAGCGTTTCCGCGGGGCTTGATTATCCGGGGGTTGGTCCGCAACATGCTCATCTCGCAAAAACAGGGCGCGCGAAATACGAGGCTGTTACCGACAAAGAGGCGTTGGACGCGTTTGAATTGTTGTCAAAGTGCGAAGGAATCATTCCCGCGCTTGAATCGGCTCATGCTGTTGCTTATGCTGTGAAATATGCTAAAATATGTCGGAAGGATGAGGTTGTGGTGGTTAATTTGTCGGGGCGGGGAGATAAAGATATGGAACATGTGAGCTCTCTAATAGGACACAGATAAACACAGACTAAAGCGCAGATAAACACAGATAAAATTATAAAAAATCAGTGTTCATCTGCGCCCGAATGGTCAGTGTTTATTTGTGTGCTATTATATAAATATGCAAAATTATCAACACTCAGAATTGACCAAAAAAATTATTTCCTGTTTTTATCAAGTCTACAATACTCTCGGTTATGGGTTTTTAGAAAAGGTCTATGAAAATTCTTTAATAAAAGAGTTGAATAAAAATGGATTAAAACCAGTTCAACAAATGCCGATTAAGGTTTATTATGAAGGTGAATTGGTTGGTGATTATTTTGCAGATATTGTTGTTGAAAATTTGGTGATATTAGAACTAAAAGCGCAGGAACTTCTATGCCCTGAGAACGAAGCTCAGCTATTGAACTATTTAAAAGCAACGAAGTATGAGATTGGTTTATTGTTAAATTTTGGAACAAAGCCAGAGATAAGGCGAAAAATATATAGCAATAATTTAAAGAATTCAACACAGATAAACACAGACTAAAGCGCAGATAAACACAGATAAAATTATAAAAAATCAGTGTTCATCTGCGCCCGAAGGGTCAGTGTTTATTTGTGTGCTATTTAAAGATATGTCATTGATAGATAAAAAATTCAAACCAAACCAAGGAACGCTTGCCATTGGTACTGTTCCCGGATATCCCGACATGGAAACGAGTTTTGAAATCGTTAAGGCTATTGTTTCCGGCGGGGCGGATATTTTGGAGATGTCTTCTTCTTTTTCTGATCCTATTGCTGATGGTCCGACACTGCAACAAGCGCACGCGCAAATTTTAAAACATGGCGTTACAAAAGCGCAAGTGTTTAATTTTTATAAAAAAATAAAAAAAAATTATCCTGAAATTCCAATATTTGTGATTGAGTATTCTAATATTGTTTATACCAACGGCATTGATAATTATTATAAAAAATTAAAAGAGGGCGGGGTTGATTTGCTTTTAATTCCGGATGTTCCGCTTGAGGAGCTAAAGCCCTACAGCGCGGCGGCTAAAACATACGGAATCGGCCAGTCTTATATAGCGGCGCCGACAACGGATAATGAAAGGCTGAAAAAAATTATTCCAAATGTTAACGGTTTTATATATGTGGCAACGGTAACAGGGATTACCGGCGCGAGAAAAAATGTTGAGGATGAGACTAAAAAGCTTTTGCGAAGAATTAAAACACAGACAAAAATTCCATTGGTCGCGGGGTTTGGAATCAGTAAGCCGGAACACGTAAAAACAGCTTTGAAATCTGGCGCAGATGGGGTTGTGATCTGTTCGCAGATTATTAATATTATTAATAAAAATTTGAAAAATAAGAAGAAGATGTTGAGTGAGGTTGAGGGGTTTGTGAAGGAAATGAAAAAAGCCTGCAGTCATTACTAAGATGTAAAAACGACGATGCAGGCTCTTTCTTATTTTTTGTCTTGAGATGTTGCAACCTCAGACAAAAAATAAAAAATCTTTATCGCCACACCTGTGGCGATAAAATATAAAAATATTTTTTCCATTTCTTTCACCTCCTTTCAATGGAAAAATATTTAATCACAAATTAAATTATATTATGATTTTTGTCAAGAGAAAATAAAACACCTGTCATTCTGAGCGACTTTTACCGCGAACTTGAAGAAATAAAAAAATTTAATAATTGCATAAAATTGAAAAACAATCAGAATTAAGCGAAGAATCCCGCGGTTGTTGCAGGAACAACGAGATTCTACTCGTCGGCTCCATAGTCCCGAACGAAGTGAGGGCTATGGAGCCGATATGCGCGCGATAGCAAAACATGCCGGCTCCATAGCCCCCGCTGGCGCGGGGGACTATGGAGCCAACGCGTATTAAATCTAAAATAAATACCAAGCAAGGTGCTGGACACCCAAGGGGGTGTTTGGTTGGCGGTTGAAAAATTTATAAAATAAATAAAGCCCCCGCAAGCTTGAAGTGAAAATAAGACATTGCGGGGGGGGGGCGGTCAACAGCTCAGCATGCCTACTACGCATGCTATGGCGGTTAAACCGCCCGCCATTTCGGATTGAGTCAACAAAAAAAATAAAAACCCAATCCCGACTAAAAAATAAAAAAAATAAAATCTTCCCATTTTTCTCACCTCCTTTCTGGAAAAGACTTAAAAGATCAATATAATTTTATACATTAAATTATGCCTTTTGTCAAGAAAAAAAATAAAAAATTTTTCCACGCACTTCTATTGCTCTGCGCTTTTTTAATTCTTCTGCCATCAGCAATACTAGCCGAATACAAGACTCCCCTATCCGTATTTGTCCGCGAAGGATGCGGGCATTGCTCCCATGAAGAAGAATTTATAACCGAACTCCAAAACAAACGTTCTGATTTTGAGGTTTTTTATTATGATATCAATACCGAAACCGGCCGTGAAAAATTTTTAGAAATTACAAAGCTTGAAAATCTGCAACAAGGCACGCCGATTGCTTTAGTCGGGAACACAATAGTTCAGGGATTTGGGACAGCTGAAACAACAGGGAAAGAGATTGAAGAATTATTAGATTTAAGTTGCGGAAAACAGACTTTAAATTTTGAAGAATATTTGTCAAAAGGAGGATCAAAAGGCGGGGTAAAGCCGATTGAAAGCGAGAACCAAGAAGAATGCGACGCCAATTCAAATAAATTTTTGGTAGATGTTCCTTTTTACGGAGTCGTAAATTTAAAATCATTTTCACTCCCCATGATTGCCACTATTTTAGGCTTTGTTGATGGGTTCAATCCATGCGCGATGTGGGTTTTAATAACTTTCTTGCTTGTGCTGATGCAAATTGGCGACAAAAAAAGGATGTGGCAAATCGCGGGACTGTTTATTGCCGCTGAAACAATAATGTATTTTTTGATTTTGAATCTATGGTTCACGACATGGAATTTTATCGGACTTGATCGTATTGTTACTCCCATCATAGGGATTGTGGCAATCGGCGGAGGAATTTTCTTTTTGTGGGAAGCGAAAAAAAATGATGGCACTTGCCATGTTACAAATCCGGAACAGCGGAAAAAAACTCATAATAAAATAAAAGATCTCGCGGCTCGTCCGATGACTATTGCAACAGCCATCGGCGTTATCGGTCTTGCGCTTTCGGTAAATATTATTGAATTTGCCTGTTCAATAGGAATCCCTCAGGCTTTTACTAAAATTTTAGAAATCAACCGTTTGTCTTGGGGAGCTAATCAAGGATTAATATTGCTATATACTCTCTTCTATATGATTGATGATATCATTGTTTTCGGGCTTGCGCTTTGGAGCTTTGAACATCTTCATTTAACTCAAAAATACGCAAGATGGTGCAATATCATCGGCGGGATTTTGATGATAATTTTGGGACTTCTCTTAATATTTAATCCGGCGATGTTGAGATTTTGATTTGTTGAATAGCACACAGATGAACACTGACCCTGCGGGCGCAGATTAACACTAATTTTTTATAATTTTAAATCTGTGTTTATCTGCGCTTTAGTCTGTGTTAATCTGTGTCCTATTTTTTTAATTATGTATTTTGTAAAATTAAAAACCAAAAAAGATACTGTTGGTTTTGCTAATCAAATAGCTAATATTTGCAACAATCAAACCCCCCAACCCCCCTTGTCAGGGGGGCTATATGTTGTTGCCCTCATTGGCGAGCTTGGGGTTGGGAAGACTTTTTTTACGAAAGCTTTGGGAAAGGCGCTTGGGGTTAAAGAAACGATTAAAAGTCCGAGTTTTAATTTGATGAAAGTTTATGAAATACCGGGCAGACGAACCGTAGAGACGAGGCAGTGCCTCGTCTCTACACAAATCAAAACGTTAGTTCATGTTGATTGTTATCGTTTGAATAGTGCTGAGGAGTTAATTGATATTGGGCTTTTGGATTATTTTGGATATAATAATACTCTTATTGTTATTGAGTGGGCTGATAAAATAAAAAAAATCTTGCCGAAAGATGCAGTTTGGGTAAAATTTAAAATGGGAAAAGATGGGGTGAGAATGGCGGCGGTGAATTTAAAACCAATGTCATTCCAAAAAATTTTTTCCATCAATATTAGTTAACGTAAACCAAAATAGAATAATATTACTTTAGTAAAAATCTATATTAATGAGATTAAAAAATTTATTTGGAATCCAGGAGGAATTGCACAAACCCCTGGATTCCAGATAAATTTTTTCAGTGCATTAATTAATTTTTTGTTAATATTAGATTTTAATCAAAGTAAAAATGTTTGCTTAAGGGCGATGGAAAAAATTTTCTGGAATGACAGGCTTTGGTTATTTTTAATTGTTCGTGCCATATTAGAATTTAATAACTTATGTATAACAAATCAAAAACAGAAACAATCGGCATTATTCTGGTTTTAACTGGTGCGGCATTATGGGGAATGTTCCCTGTGTTTGTTAATAGGGGCGCGAAAATTATTCCGCCGCTAATATTTGCGGCTTGTTCTGCAATGATAGCGGCGATTGGGTCTTTTGTGTACTTAATAAAACAAGGAAAATTATTTGAACTTAAAAAAAGAGAATCGTATTTTTCATTAGCAATGATAACACTTTGCATTGTTGTTATACCATATAGTCTGTTTTTCATCGGCGCGAGCAAAACCTCGGGGGTTAACAGCTCAATGCTTCTTTTGGCTGAAATTATATTTACTCTTATTTTCACCCCTTTCATTGGTGAAAAAAATACAAAATATAAAATTCTTGGGGCTGGCGGAATTTTTGCTGGAGCGTGTTTTATTATGTATAATGGAACATTTACTTTGAACACTGGCGATATATTGATTATTCTAAGTACTATTACATATCCAATAGGAAATTTTTACGGAAAAAAAGTTTTAAACTTAATTTCCCCGTCAGTTATTTTGTTTGTTCGTTTTTTCTTTGGCGGATTGTTTATTCTAACATTTTCTTTAATGGCTGAAAGAGGAATAAATATTGGACAGATTATTTATAATAACTGGCCTTTATTTATTTTTAACGGTCTTGTTTTGCTTGGCATTTCTAAGATTTTATGGTATGAGTCGTTAAAAAGAATTGATATATCAAAAGCTGTTTCTTTGGGGATGACCTTTCCGCTATTTAGCTTAATAATCTTGATTGTCTATTTTAATGAAAAAATTTCAGTTTATCAAGGAATTGGGGTTGCAATTATGATAATCGGAGTATATTATTCTATTCGGCGGTCATCAGTGGATCCAAAACTAACCAAGTATTCTCCTTGCAAAACCTAAAAAAAAGTGTTAAATTATTTGCAACGTAATTAATGTGTGGAAATTGGATTTTCACGCTTACGCACCAATAACTCAG
Source organism: bacterium (assembly GCA_043816765.1). Taxonomy (GTDB): domain Bacteria; phylum Patescibacteriota; class Patescibacteriia; order JBDRHN01; family JBDRHN01; genus JBDRHN01. The sequence continues at coordinate 73,307 of JBDRHN010000023.1, forward strand.
TGGTGAGAGTGCCACCCTTATAAGGTGGAAGTCGATGGTTCAAATCCATCTTGGTGCACAATATTGAACTTCTCTTTATGAAAAACGCCGAGGATTTTGGCGTTGGTTTAGATTATCTAACATTACATCCCCACTGGCAATGTCAGGCAAAGCTCATTTCGGCAGTATGGCTTTAAGATTATTTATAGAAAAATATCAGCCTTATGCAACTCTGCATGGTCATATTCACGAAACGGTTGATATGTCTGGAGAATTTAAACAAAAAATCGGCGATACTTTATGTTTGGCGTCGGGCAATAATAATGTTGGCGACAATTTGACGGTGTTGGTTTTTGAGATAGATAAAATACAGGACGCGAGAAGAATTATTGTTTAAAAATTGTTGCTGAAATTTTGTAAGTTTGGTAGTATTGTATTAAATATTCAAAAAAATCAATAAATTAGACGCTAACGCGCGCATTGTCTAGAGGAAAAGCAGGTTTGTGGAAACTTATTATGAAAAAAGATAATCAAAAATCTCAAATTATTATTTATAAAACAGAGGATGGGCGGACTAAAATTGATGTTCGCTTTGAGGATGAAACTGTTTGGCTTACGCAAAACACGCTGGCGGAACTTTTTCAGACTACAAAACAAAATATAAGCCAACATATAAAGAATATCTTTGAAGAGGGCGAACTTAAGCCAAATTCAGTTGTAAAGGATTTCTTGACAACTGCCGCTGACGGTAAAAATTATACAACAAACTATTATAATTTAGATCTTATTATTTCTGTCGGCTATCGCGTTAAAAGCGGTATTGCCACAGCTTTTCGCCAGTGGGCGACCGAACATTTAAGAGAATATATTATAAAAGGTTTTGTATTGGATGACGAACGTTTGAAAAATCCCGATTTGCCTTTTGATTATTTTGAAAATTTAACGCGCCGTATTGCGGACATTCGCACCTCTGAAAAAAGATTTTATAGAAAAATTACTGATATTTACGCTACCAGCGTTGATTATGATCCGACAGATGAGCAAAGCATTTTATTTTTTCAAACGGTTCAAAATAAAGTTCACTACGCCGTAACAGGAAATACCGCGGCAGAAATAATCGCAAATAGAGCCGACGGCGACAAGCCGAATGCCGGTCTTACATATTTCCGCGGGACAAAACCGACAAAAGAAGAGGCGCTGATAGCTAAAAATTATTTAAGCGAACAGGAACTTCTTGTTTTAAATAATATTGTTGAGCAGTATCTTGTATTTGCCGAAGGGCAAGCGATGCAAAGAATTCCAATGTATATGAAAGATTGGATTGATAAGCTGCATAGTTTTTTGCAGATTAATAATAAGGAAATTCTAAAAGACGCGGGAAAAATTTCGCATGATTTGGCGGTGGAAATAGCTGAAAAAAAACTTGCGGAGTATAAAAAAATTGAATCAAAAAAAATAGATGGTGATTTTGATGTTTTTGCGAATAAGGCGATTAAGCTGGTTGGCGGGAATAAAATTTTGTCAATCTATTTTACAAACCATTTGACAAATATTTTTACATAAATTATACTACCAATAAGGTAGTATTTTTTATACATTTATATGGGTAGATGGAAGCCCTCGCTTCCACCGGCGCGAGCGAGGGCTCGCGCCTACCCGGATAAAAATTTCTCTGCAAAAATTTATGCTCTCAAAATTCATCCAACAACAACGAAAAAAGAATAATCTAACCCAAGAATTTTTGGCGACAAAGATTGGGGTGTCCCGCCCTACATATATGCAGATAGAACAAGGCGGACGGGATTTGACTGTTACAGAAGCGAAGAAGCTCGCGGATATTTTTGGCATCTCATTTGAAGATTTTGTGCAGGAAAAGGAGGAATCAACTCCTGTTGTTGAAATTCAAAAAAGCAAAATGAAAAAAATAATAAAAAAAGAAGAGATTCGCATTCACGTTCCGCAAGAAAAAGCGGAAAAATTTGAGCAAACCTTTTTGCATATTTTAGCAAAAATAGGCAGCAAACAAAATATCGGGCAAACTGTGCTTTATAAACTGCTATATTTTATTGATTTTGATTATTATGAAAAATACGAAGAGCAATTAATTGGCGCAAAATATATTAAAAACATGTATGGACCAACTCCTCTGATGTTCGCAAAAATTATTGATAAACTTGAAAGAGAGGGAAAAATAGAAAAGATAAAAAGCAAATTTTACACGCGAGAGCAAACAAAATATCTAATAAATCCATCAAATACTCAAGATGTTTCTGCTCTCTCATCTCAGGAGCTCGCTCATATTGATTGGGAAATAGATCGGCTTGGCGGTATGACGGCGGTGCAAATTTCAGCATTGTCTCATCTTGATACTCCTTGGGTTGTGGCCAAGGAAAAAGAACTGCTAGAGTATGAACATGTATTTTATAGGCCGGATGAAACTTCGGTAAGACAATATGAGGAACTTTGATTCTCTACAAGAATTTGAAAAGGAGTTTAAGCGACTTTTCAAAAAATACAAAACACTGCGTGATGATTTGGAAAAGTTTAAAAATGTGCTCGAAAGTTGCCCTGCTGGCGTTGGAAAAAATTTTGTTATTATTCATTCAACTGAGACTATAAAAATAGTAAAAGCGCGCATGTCATGCCGCGCGCTTTGCGATAGATCTCTCCGTGTGATATATGGATATTTTCAACGAGAAGAAAAAATTATTTTCATTGAGATATATTTCAAGGGTGAGAAAGAAAACGAAAACCGCAAAAGAATTAAAGAGTATTTAAAAAACTCGCTAAACTGAATTTAACCATTTCACATATTCCCTACTCCCCTCGGCTTCAATTTTAATAACGCACGGAGTTTCATAACTAATTAGTTATTGTGTAAAAACTCGTTTTTAACGTAAAATTAAGTTTGGGGCTTTGCTAATGTTAGCATCATTACGCAGAACTAAGCAGAATTTGACGCAGAAAAACGCAGAAATTACACAGGAACTAATTAGCAAAAATGGACAAATTGTCATTCTGATTGACAATTTGTCCATTTTTCTATAAACTTAAAATATAATAAATAATAAAAAAATATGTATATAGATAGAACACTGGAGAAAAAAATCAAACAATTAGCTAAAACTTATCCCGTTGTTGCGTTAACCGGACCCAGACAATCTGGAAAAACAACAATGGTTAAAAAAATATTTTCTGGAAAAAAATATATATCATTGGAAAATTTAGACAACAGAGCCTTTGCCAAAAATGATCCCAGGGGATTTTTAAAAACTTATAAAAATGGAGCAGTCATAGACGAAGCGCAAAATGTTCCTGAATTATTTTCTTACATTCAGGAAATTGTAGACACAAACAAAAAACCAGGGGAATTTATTTTGACGGGTTCGCAAAATTTTTTATTGATGGAAAAAATTAATCAAAGTCTGGCGGGCAGAATAGCTATAACCACCCTTCTGCCTCTTAGTATGGAAGAAATCAGTAAAAAGACAAAAAAATTACAGCTAAATCAATTAATGCTTAATGGACAATATCCGATTATTTATGAAAAAAAAATAGACGCAAATGAATGGTATCAAAATTATATTAAAACATATATTGAAAGGGATGTCAGACTAATGAAAAATATAACTGACTTAAATTTATTCCAAAAATTCGTTAAACTATGCGCGGGGCGAATTGGACAAATTTTGAACCTAACTTCAATCGCAAATGATTGCGGGGTAAGCCATAATGTTATCAGGGGATGGATATCTATCTTGGAAGCAAGTTATATAATTTTTCTCTTGCACCCCTATTATGAAAATTTTAACAAACGTCTTATCAAAATGCCAAAAATATATTTTTATGACACAGGGCTTGCGGCATCATTGCTTGGCATAGAAGATAAAGACAAGTTTGATATTAATCCGTTTAAAGGGGGTCTGTTTGAATCATTTGTTATTTCAGAAATTATGAAAAAAGAATATAACAAAGGCAGAACTCCAAACATATATTTTTGGAGGGATAAAACCGGGCATGAAATAGATTGTTTATATGAAAATAAAAGAAAAAAATACGCGATAGAAATAAAATCAGCGAAAACGATAAACAGTGATTTTTTTGACAACTTAAATTATCTGCAAAAAATTTCAAAAAATAATTTTACGAATTCTGTTTTAATTTACGGTGGAAACGAAAAACAGAACAGAAATGACGCAACTGTCTTGGGCTGGAACAACTTTGTTTCCAAATTGAATTAGACTTGTATAATCACCGGCAACACCATCGGGCGACGTTTTGTTTTTGAGAACAGGAATTGCCCGATGTCGTTTCTTATTTTATCTTTTGTGTATGCTTCAAAAGTCGGGGATTTTTTATCGCTGTCTTGAAGAATTTTTTTCGCTTTTTTTCTGGTCTGTTCTATCAGCTCTTTGCTCTCTTTCATATAAACAAACCCGCGGGAAATGATGTCGGGGTTGCCGACTAATTCCCCTGTTTTATGCCGCAATGTGGCGATAATAACAACCATTCCGTCTTCCGACATCATTCGTCGGTCTCGCAGAACGATATTAGAAACATCGCCGACGCCAAGTCCGTCAACCATCACATAATCGGTCGGCACTTTTTTATTTGTCAATTTTCCGATCGTTTCATCGCCCTGTTTATAAAATTCCATTATCTGCCCATTGTCCGCAACCATAATATTGGAACGCGGGATGCCAATGCTGTGGGCGTGATCGGCGTGAATGCGCAACATATAGTGATACGCCTCTATCGGAATAAAATATTTAGGCTTTATCAAATTTATCATCAATTTTGCATCTTCTGCCTTTGCGTGTCCTCCCGCGTGAACGTCCATCATTTGATAATTTATAACTTTCGCCCCCTTGCGATAAAAAGTATCGTTTAACGCCTGAATTGTTCTTTCATTGCCGGGAATTACTGAAGATGAAAAAACGACTAGGTCGCTGGGGGCTACTGCTAAAAATCTATGGTCGCCGGATGCGAAACGGGTTAAAAACGCGTTCTGCTGTCCTTGCGCTCCTGTTCCCACGACAACAACTTTGTTGTCCGGCAAGCTTTTAACTTCTTCATAACTATTGATTAGAGTATTTGGTCTGAATTTTAAATAGCCAAGTTTGTGAGCGATTTCTACATTGTCTTTCATGCTGCGGCCTTCCAGTAAAATCCTGCGGCCATGTTTTTCCGCAATATCAACAATCAGTTGAATTCTGGAAATCATGCTCGCAAATGTGCCGATTATAATTCTCCCTTCGGCCATTTCAAATATTTTATCAATATCAATACCAATGTCTTTTTCTGAAAGCTGGTGTCCCGGGTGTTCGGCGTTTGTGCTGTCAGACATTAAAGCTAATACGCCGCTGGATCCATACTGCGCTATTTTTGAAAGATCAGCCGGAGTGTCATTGACAGGAGTATGATCAAATTTATAATCGCCGGTGTGAATAATTTGCCCCACTGGGGTTTTAATCGCCAGCCCAAAACTGTCGGGGATGCTGTGATTAATTTTGAAAAATTCCACCTGAAAACTATTTCCCATGCGCGCGCGATAGCCGTCTAAAACTATTTGGATATTTAATTTCGGCGCGTCGCGGTATTCTTCCTGACGTTTATTCATGAGTCCTGCGGATAATCTGCCGGCATACATAAGCGGGTTGCCGAGTTTTGGCATCAGGTGCGGCACGGCGCCGATGTGATCCATATGTCCATGGGTAATAATCACACCTTTGATATTTTTTTCTTTTCCTTTTAGGTAACTAATATTAGGAATTACATAATCAATTCCAGGCATATCTTCATCCGGAAACTGCATCCCCATGTCAATGATAATTATATCGTCATTGAATTCCATGACTGTCATATTGCGTCCGACTTCTTCCAGTCCGCCTAAAACTATTACTTTTAATCTGTTTCTCGCGTCATTTTCAACATGACTGCTAAATTGTTCTATGTCTTGTCTTGATTCAACTTTTTGATCAACATGCGGTCGGCGATTTATAATATTAAATTTCCTCCGATCACCAGTTCCCCTTTTCACGTCAACCGCGGCGGATGCTTGATCTGCTGTTTTTCTTTCTGTTTTTGTTTTGGACAAATTTGGCAAAACTTTTCTTGCCCATGTTGTTTTTGTTTCCATAATTTTGTAATGCTAAAAATAGACAATTTGCGGAAAAAAATATTTCGCGCGTTCCCCCTCCCGCAGATGGGGCTATGGAGATGGTTTTGGTTGTCGTGTAATTAACAAGAGTTCTTTTTTTCCCGTCCGCAAGTTTGCGGAATGGATTAATTGTTATTTAAGTTGTTAAAATTTATTTTGAGGTAATTGGGATTAAATATATTCAGTGCCAAATGCAGACTATCTAAAAATCATATCTGTGTTAATCTTCGCTTTAGTCTGTGTTCATCTGTGTCCTATTTTCAATCAACCCAAGCTAAAAAATAATTAGACGCAGATTAACACTGACCCTTCGGGCGCTGAAAAACACAGATTTTAGATAAAAACTTTTTTAATTCAGGAACAATATCATCTATGTTCTCGTATTCAATCACAATATCGGTAATACCTTTTGCGGTATCTTTCAATAAAACTCCGCGCTTCACAAGAACTATTATTTTTTTATTCATTGCATAAGCAATTCCCGCTTCTATGGCGCGCCCTGTTGACTTATGCGTGAGATCAATCAATAGCGCGTCGCATGATTTAATCTCCTGTTTTGTTATTGCCATCATTTCCAACGGATTATCAAAAAAATTTTGATAATTTTCTATATCACGAATAAAACAAAAATCATTAAATCCTGCTTGCTTTGCAATATTGCAAAGATGTTCTATCTCGGATTGGTTTTCACCGTGCTTAAAAGTGGCTGTAATAAATAACTTCATCGTGTTTCCAAATGTTAATAAAATAACCTAACGACGCATTTTGTAGAGACGCATTGCAATGCGTCTCTACATTGGACGCTCGGTTTTCACGAACCGTTCAATGTTAAAATTCCTTTGCAACAAATTATCTATAAATCATCTGCCCCCTGTTCATTCCAACTCCGATAAAATTGATCGGCGTTCCGAGCAGGTCTTCCAGTTTTAAAATATAATTTTGAGCGTTTAATGGCAGGTCGCTAAAATTTTTAGCATTAGTAATATCGTCATTCCAACCCGGCATTTCTATGTATTCAACTTCAACTTTTCCAAAATCTTTAAGAGACGCAGGGACAAATTGTATCGGCTCGCCGTTTAGTTTGTAACCTGTTCCGATTTTTATTGTTTCAAATCCTGTTAAAACATCCAGCTTTGTTAAATTCAAGCTATTGATTCCGTTAATCGCGATGGCATTTTTAACTAAAACAGTATCAAACCATCCGCAACGACGCGGTCTTCCTGTTGTCGCGCCAAATTCTCCGCCGGCTTTTCGCAATTCTTCTCCGGTTTCGTCAATCAATTCTGTTGGAAACGGTCCCTCTCCTACTCTGGTTGTGTATGCTTTTACTATTCCTACAATGGAATTAATTTTGTTTGGCGGAAAACCAAGTCCGCTTGAGGCTCCCGCGCTTGTTGTATTTGAAGATGTTACAAAAGGGTAAGTTCCGATATCAATATCAAGATGCGTTCCTTGCGCGCCTTCAATTAAAATTGTTTTTTTATTGTTATATTCATTATATAAATACTCTGTTGTATTTGTGATATAATCTTTAATTTTTTTAATCGCTTCGCGGTGGGTTTCAATCTCTTTTTCAACATCAAAAGAAAATCCGTAAGTTTTGATATGCTTTTCGGCGTTGCTTTTTAATTTTTTAAAAAATTCTTCAAAATCTAATAGGTCGCCCACCCTCAAACCTATTCGGTTTATTTTGTCCGCGTAAGCGGGTCCGATGCCGCGTTTTGTTGTTCCGACTTTTGCGTCGGCTTTTGAATATTCTTGAATCCCGTCAATTATTTTATGATATTCAAAAATCAGGTGCGCGCGGTCGCTTATTTTCAGTTTATCCGCAATTTCAATCCCCTGCTTTTTAAGGCTTTCAATCTCTTCAAGCAATGTTGGAAGATGTATAACCGTGCCGTTTCCGATTATGCAAATTTTGTTTTCACGCAAAATTCCTGATGGCAACAGGTGAAAAACAAACTTTTCAGATTTGCCGTTTTCTTCCACGCATATTGTGTGGCCAGCGTTTGCTCCGCCGGCAGAGCGGGCGATAATGTCATATTCTCCCGAGAGAATATCAACTAGTTTTCCTTTTCCTTCATCCCCCCATTGGGTTCCCGCGACATAAATAACTTGTCCTAGTTTTTGCGTAAGCTCGCCAGCGTTTTTGATTGAAAGAGTCATTTTTTAAAAAATAAAAATTTTTCCTCTTTTTGAGGACATTTATTAAATTTATATTTTGGCAAAGATAACATATTCTTAGCTTTAATTTAATCTTTGCTTATGATTTAACGTTCAAATTTGCGTAAAGTGTTTATTTAATATAGAGTGTAAAATTTTATTTTGAACATGGGCTTGCTTTGAATGTTTATGTATCCTTTAACTAAAGCCATTGAAATAAAGTAACTGCCAATTCAATAATTGAAACTATTAATGTAGCCGCCAAAATTAACTTTGAAATAAACATGTCAAACTTTTTATCCCCCCTTTTTAAAAAATAGAAGTGGAAAAAAAATACAAAAAGACCAGTGAGGCTTAATAATAATGAAAATATATTTCCTATAATGCTGCCTTCCCAGACCAAAATTAACCCGTATAGAAAAGCAGGCACGACTAAAATATTGAAAATAAAATTGCCGATAATGCCTCCCGGCAAATTAATCATTTCCCACTCTTTCCAATAAGAAGCATCTATTTGATGCATTATCAAAACTGCGCAATTGATAAAATATAACCAAAACAATATCTCTGACCAAAATAATATTGCTACCATAAAAATTAATTTATATAAAAAATGTTAAAAATTTTTCTTAATAAATACATTGTTAAGAAAAAAAATGCCTATTATGTCCGCAAAAACCACTAAACCAGCGATAATATAAATTAAGCTAGCAGATTTCATATTTATTTTTTATGTTGGGCAAATATCACCCCGATGATAATCATCAAGAGCAATATGCCCGCGATAATATAAAAAGTTAAAAGATTCATAGTGGTTGTTTTGGCAGTTTTGATAAAATTATTGCTGAAATTAAAAATGATGCTGTTAAAATTATGCCTATAATAAAAGTGAACCACGGAATTGCGCCTGAAGCGCTTGGAACAAAAACCCCTATAACCATTGAACCAAATATAATCTTTGCTCCATCAGATAAAAAATTAGAAATTGTCTTAAGCTGTTCGCAAGATAGCATATAAATATTTATCAATAATTCCTGCTAATATAACAAGATTAGCATATTTTGCTGTAAAAAGTCAAATTACAACTTCAAATTAGGATTAACATCTACTTTCTCTAAATTATAAGGCTTTAATTTTTTATCATAATAAAAATACCCAGCGACCGCTACCATGGCGGCGTTGTCGGTGCAAAACTCCTTGTCGGGAAATGTAAAATTAACTTTGGGCAATTCACTTTTTATTTTTTCACTCATCTGTTTCCGCAATTCATCATTTGACGCCACTCCTCCGGCGAGCATTATTGTTTTAACTTTATATTTTTTAGCCGCTTTTATTGTTTTACAAATCAGAACGTCAATTACAGCTTGCTGGAAACTGGCGCATATATCGCTAACCCCCCAACCCCCCTTATCAGGGGGGCTAACGGTTTGGCTAACCGCGGTTTTTAGCCCTGAAAAACTAAAATTAAAATCGTTTGATTTTATAAGAGGGCGCGGAAATTTTATTTTATTTTTATCCCCTTTTTGCGCTTGTTTAGCGACGTTGGGTCCTCCCTGGTAAGAAAGGTTCAAAAATTTTGCCACTTTGTCAAATGCTTCTCCAACTGCATCATCAACTGTTTCGCCGATTATTTTATATTTTTTAAAATCTTTTATTAAAATTAATTCTGTGTGTCCGCCGGAAATTAATAGACAGAGGGCTGGGAATTTAACATCCCTAGCCAAAGAGGGGCGGGTGGAAGCCCTCGCTTTCGCCGTCGCGAGCGAGGGCTCGCGACTACCCATATCAAAATTTTTTTGCGGCAACCAGTTGGCGCAAATGTGCGCTTCTAGATGGTTGATTGGAATTAAGGGAATTTTCCATGTCCAAGCTAATGTTTTAGCTGTTTCAACTCCGACCATCAGAGAGGTTGCGAGTCCGGGGCCGCAGACCACTGCGATTGCGTCGGGTTTTTTAAACTTAATATCGCTCCCCTTGAAACCCCCCTTGCCCCCCTTGTAATGGGGAAATAATTTTGATAACGTTTCATCAACAACAGGTATAATATTTTCAGTATGCTTTCTTGCCGCAAGTTCAGGAACGACGCCGCCGTATTTTTTATGAATAGTTATTTGGGACGAGATAATATTAGAGATAATATTAAATCCGCCTCGTTTAATTTCTACAACTGACGTTGATGTTTCGTCGCATGAAGTTTCGATGCCCAAAATAAACATGGTATTGAGTTAAATTCTATAAATTATCTTTTGATTTTTAAACCAAAAGATACAAGGATACAAGATACAATAACCAAAAAATAATCAATAATCAAATTCCAATATTCAAACGTTTGGAATTTGGAATTTGGAATTTGTATCTTGAAATTTGTTTGTATCTTGTTTCTTGTATCCTTGTATCTTTAATTTATTTTTTCTTCAATTTTTTCTTCTTCAACAACCGTTTCTTCTTTTACTTCTTTTCCTATTAACCAAACCTCTCTCCACGGTATATAATGACTGTTGATCGTTTCTTTTTTAACTTCCCCGCTAGGATAAGTAACGATATAATCAAATTTGGCGTCAACGCCTCGGTGGCTGTATTCTATTATCTTTTTTTTGCCTGGCGGAAGTGTGTCAGTTTCTATATATTTTGGGACGCCCGATTTGATTATGTTATAAGTTATTGGAGTGAGTTTTGCAAAATCATCGGTTTCTTCTTTTCCCGCAAATTTTACGTTTCTCCCGTCTTTTGTCCCCCAAAATTCAAAAGTGAGTTTTGTCCCTTCCAGCGATGTTAAAAATAAAATATGACGGCCTGTGTCATTTACAAAACGCACATCCGGGTGCGGTCCGTAAATAGTGGCGTCGGTTCCTGTCGGCGAATAATATCGGACATCATAAGAATGATTGCGACGTTCCAAAATAGGCAAACCTGATTGCAATGCCGCGCGAAAAGTTGTTGTTCCAATCTGGCAAAGTCCGCCTCCGTATTCCGGGGTAGTGCTGTTTCCTTTTATAACAAGTTCGGGGAGATAACCGCTTTCACCATTAATATCTCCAAGCGTCGCGGTAATTGAAAAAATTTCATCGGGTTTTATTAAAAGCCCGTTTAATTTTTTCGCGCCATTGGCGATATTATGAATCCTGTTTGATGTGCTTCCCGAAAAATCAGAAATTCCCCGTCCGATAAGCTCAACGATTCCCAAATCATTAACATCAACATTTTTTACTTTTGGCTCTATCTGGTCAACAACTAATTCAATTGCATTACTTTTTTCTTCTAAAAGTTTTATTTTTATTCCTTGAAACGTTTTTTTAATGTTCAACTTTAATCCATTGCGGCTTGACTGGAATTGGTCAACCTTGTCGTTGACTATATTAAATTTAGCGTCAAGCGGTTCTATCTCAATGTCCGCCGCCGCTATTGATAAAAATTTTTCCGCTTCTTCTTTGTTGATTATTAATTCCATATCTAAATTTTCGTCTGTTGAATTTTCCATTTTTTGCAATTTTAACCATGAAGCTAATTCTGCTTTGCTTAATTGGACAGACCTTGCGCCATAAGTAAAGATAATCGGGGCAAGATCAATAATTTCTTTCGCGCGGGGAATAATTTTTTCTACGTCTGTTTTTTTTATTTTTGGCTTATCTTCTATCGTCTGTAAAACAATATCCTTTTTTTGTAAATTTAAAATATTATTTTTTGCGTCTGTTATAGCTTTTTTATAATCAAATGTTTGACCAAATATTTCTTCTTGCGCGTCCGCAACCGCGATGTTTCCGTTGAAAGAAATTTTTAAATCAGCGTTAACTGCCGGTTTTTCCAATTCAAAAAAATTATCGCGCAGAATCGTCTCCAAACTTTTTTCATTTAAAATAAACCGAGGCTCAATTATATTTTTTTTAAAAAGGGCGTTGAATTGGTTTGACAGTTTTGTTTTCCAATTTCCAACATGACCGTATTCATAAGCTTGGTTGATTGTTTTTCTGACATCATAAGAGTAGATTTCTTCATATACATCGCTTGCATTTGATCCTGCAATTACTGCGTCTATATTTACATTTTTGTCTTGCCAAACAAATTCTAATCCATTTGTAATCAATGTGTCGGTTTTTTCGGTAAAATATTTTACGGCCTGATCTTTTGTTTTGCCTGTTAATTCAATATTTCCAACATACGCGCGCGGGTAAATTTTATAAGCATAAGCTATCTCAAATGATAAAATAAAAATCAATATCAAAAATAATACGACAAACGCAGGAGTCAAAAAGTAATAGATAATTTTTTTATTTTTTACAATATTCATAATGCCTATATTATACAATAAAAAAAATTTAAGGCAAAGGCGTCAAAATATAAAGATGAAAAAAACAGATTTGCAGAGGATAATCCTCCGCAAACCATTCAATATTAAAATTCCTATGCGACGCGTTGATTTTGAGCTATGCAATGGCAGAGTTGTTTTTTTGCGATTAGACATTTTTGGCGTTTTTTAAAAAAATATGATATAATAAAATTATTAAATAATAATAGTGCGGCTTCTTGCTGAATACTGTTTTTTAGCGAAAAGCCCCAACAAGGATGATATGAAACCTAAAACACTTTATCGCGATATTTTAAAAAACGCTTTTAACATCGCTTTTAAAAACAAAACTTTATGGTTTTTCGGTTTGCTTGCGGCGCCGCTAATGGGGATGGCGGAATATAAAATAGCGGCTAATATTTTTGAGGGAACGAATGGCGGATTTATATTTGGCGAATGGTCTCAAATCATTAATACAGTCATATCGCAATTTGGAAACATCAGCAACTTGCTTGCGGAAAATCCAGCCGCTCTTATTATTTTACTTGCGTTTTTTTCTGTTATAATATTATTTGTATTCTTTTTGTTTTGGATTGCCGTTGTTGCGCAAGGAGCGCTTATTGACGGCATTAACCAAACAAATTCAAAAACAATGATAAATTCCAAACCAAATACATCCATAAGTTGCGGGATAAAAAATTTCTTTCCTGTTTTGGGAATTCATTTTTTTGTCAAACTTGGAATTACTTTATCTTTTTTATTGCTGTCTTTGCCGATTGTTGTTATCGCAATTGGGAACAATGATGTTTTGCCTAAAATCCTATATTTTGTTTTTTCTTTGATTTTTATACCAATTATTATAATAATAATGTTTTCCAGCAAATACGCAATTAACTATATTATAATAGAAAAAGAAAACTTTTTTGATGGAATTAAAAAAGGATATCGCATGTTTTTTGACAACTGGCTGATTTCTATAGAAATGAGCCTTATTCTGTTTTTTATATCTGTTTTTGCGGGTCTTTTTATTGTGGTAGTTGGTTCTTTTATAATACTTCCGATTACGCTTTTGATTTATATTTTAATTCAAATTAAATTAATATTTCTGGTAAAATTCGTTCTTGTTTTAGGTCTTTTAATATTGATAATTTTAAGCCTGTTTTTTACGGCGATATTTTCTGTTTTTCAATACAGCAACTGGGTGCTCTTGTTTAACAGACTAAAAAAAGGTGGTGAAAAAGAGAAGGGAAAGCTTGCGCGTTGGTTTAGTTTTGAACATTAATTTTTTTGCGCGACGGTTACTATGTTTTTTGCTTTCCGCCAACTAACTTCTTGATTTTCCAGGCTGTAATAATTTTTGATAACTTCAAACCCGTTTATTTCCAATAGTTTCTTAATCTCTCTTTTTGCAAAGGCGTGATAGTAAAGCGGAAGTTTCTCTTGTCCCCAATATGTAATAACGTCTTTGAAATCAAGTTTCTCTTCTGCTCCGCCGCAGTCTCCCCGCGGGGACTGCGGTGTATGCTCCGCAATATTCTCTCTGTGATGAGACGAAAAAATACTCCCGTTTAATAAGGCGGGGTATTTTAATTTCCACCAACTCTTTGGTGATGAAAAATTCCACAAGTTCCAGTTGGTCATCAAGAGGCGTCCGTTTGGTTTAAGTAAATCAAAAATATTTTTAACCGCCAGCTTGCGAAATTTTTGTGATGGTATGTGGTTTAAAACCGCTATTGCGAATATGGCGTCAAATTTATTTTCACTTTTAAAATTTAAAATATCATTAATTAAAAACTTGGGGCTGTGTTTAAAATTTAAAAACTGTTCACTCGATGCTCCGTCGGAGTCTCCTTCGCAGGGGACTCCGACGAGGGAATGATATAATCCCCTTTTGTTTTCTTTTCCGCTGAACTGCTTGCTCGCTTCATCTATTAATTTTTCGCTGATGTCTATTCCTGTGTATGCAAATGGAAGCTCGGCTTCCAGTGTGGAAGTCGGACTTCCATCTGCGCGCAAAGCCCCAAGCAATCGCCCGTTTCCGCAACCGACATCCAAAATACTGGAACCATCTTTGATATAATTTTTTATAAAAAAATCCAGTTCCGGCCAAATTTTATTTCTTGTTTGAGAAAAATTTTGGGCGATGGAATTGTAAGTTTTTTTGTTTTGTGATAATAATAGTTGTGCAGTGGCTTTGTCCATATATTTTAAATAGAACACAGATTACCATGATTGCCCTGATTTTCGCGGATTTTATGCAAATTTTTAATTTTTAATTTCTAAACAATGTTTAAAATTTTGCAACTACTCAGCTGCCCCATCCGTCATTCCAGAAAATTTTTTCTGCGGCATTAAACAAAGCAATTTAAAATAAAATAATATTATTTTAACAATAACGGTTAAGGTTCGTATGAAATGAGAGCACCCATTCTAGACCTTTGTTTATTAAATTGGTAGACTAACAACATAAATTGTTAATCTATCAATCATATGAACAAAGAAAAATTAATTAAATTGAGAAAGAAAGTTAATGAAATG
>JBDRHN010000024.1:0-8561 GCA_043816765.1 bacterium
GGCTCATACGCAATTTAACCAATAATAACAATCGTTAAAAATTTTCAAACTCCATAATTCACCTTGCCCAAACAAACCCTGTCATTCCAAAAAATTTTTTCTGTGGAATTAAATAAACCAATTAAAACAGAATAATATCGCGTTAAAAATAACCTGCGGCGGCAAGATTAAAAATTTATCTGGAATGACGGATGAGGCAACGACGTGGCAGCTGAGCAGTTACAATTTAATATGATCCTGTGTAACCAGACTGAACAGCGACTGGCGATGTAGTAATAAAACCCCCAAGAAATGTTACCCCCGGCGCAGTTAGCGGTTTGCCATTCACAAGAAACACTGCCGGTGGCGGCGGAATACAAATAACAGGTGTTACTAATTTATCTCCGCCAAATATTTGAGTTATTGACACCATTGCAGTTCCCACGCTACAAGTCGCTCCACAGTTAAGTGGAATAAGGCTACAAGGCATAACTAATCCTGTCACCCCCGCAATAGACAAAACCCCCGCCGCTTGCGCTTCTTTCGTTTTTTTATTAATAATCAAAAAATGAAAAGAAATTACAGCAAAAAACAACACAACCGAAAAACAAAACAGAAAATTTATTTTATTTTTTAAATTTTTCATAAGGCTGAATTTATATTTTTATTATAGCAAAAATAAATTTAATATGCTATACGCAAACAGACGCCAACTACACCCTCCACGCCTCCGCAACATCAAACCCCCCAACATCGCATTTATCACCACTCAAAGTCGCAATAGATAATTTAATTTCTGGATAACTTTCTAAGAATTTCTGATACTTATTTTTTTTAAATTTTTCAGAACACAGCTTAACCTCAAAAGCGCTATTCCCCGCCACAAAATCAACTTCATGACCTTGAACAGTCCGCCAAAATTTTATCTCATCAAAATCATTCTTCTCTATCAACTGACGATAAACCGCGTTTTCCAGCAACATACCCTTATCATTTCTAACATCAAATAAATCAAAACCCCCCGCAAAAAAATTTCTAAGACCTAAATCTAGAAAATACACCTTTGGCATTTTGATCATCTCTTTGCGGACATTTTTAAAAAACGGCCGAACCAGTCTTATGTGAAACGACTTTTGCATTATATAAATATAATTATCAATCAAGCTCCTAGAAACACCCAAAGTTGACGCAAGCTCGGAAGCGTTAAATAAATTTCCAATTTGAGATGATAAAATTTTAAACATTTTGTAAAACATCTCATCCTGCTTAACCTTTGATTCCAAAATATCTTTCTTAATATAAGAATAAGCAAGTTCCTGTAAAATTTCCTTCTTTTGATCAAAATCCGCCAACACAACCCGAGGGTATCCGCCATAAACAATAAACTCGCGATAATACGCCGCCGCTTTTTCTATTTCAGAAAGCGCCAAATTATTAAAATCTTTTCGCGACAATTCATCATCGCCTTTAAAGCGAATAAATTCTCTAAAAGACAATGTCGAAACATTAAATATTTTTTTTCTCCCAGCTAGTGAATCTTTAAATTTTTTATCTATATAAAACGCGGAAGAACCCGATACTAGTAATTTTATTTTCCCCGCATACTCATCATAAAAATATTTAAGAAAATTAGACGGATTATCTAAATACTGAATTTCATCAACAAAAACAAAAGATTTTTTAGATAAATCAATTGGAAAAATTTTAAAAAGATTCTTGGGTGACTCATCAAGCAAATTCAAATAATCAGGATCTTCTAAACTAAAAAAATAACAAATTTCTCCCTGTTTTTTCAAAAATTCCTGAAGCTGTTTTAAGATGGTTGTTTTACCCGCTTGCCTTGCGCCAACAAAAAGAAGAATCTCATCTTGATATAAATTTTTTTGGGCTTTTTCTGTTATATTTCTGATAATACTCATATTTTAAACTTTATAAATACATTATATCAGATATTATGCATTTGTCAAATACATTTTATCCATTTTAAAAACTTCATCCTCAGTCTGCAAAAATGCCAAAATTTAATAAAAAATAACAATTTAAAATATTAAAACATAAAAAAACCGTCCAACCAAGACGGCTTTATCGTATGAATATAATAAAAATTAACCAGTTGTTCCGTCATAATTTATACCCAAACTCCTAGCCGCCCTTATCCTAATTTCACGCAAATCTTTCTCGCTTACATTGCCAAAACTTTTTGAAATTTCTTGCTTTGGCAAAGGAACCGGCTGGTCGCAAATAACTTTTGAATCCTTATGAAGCTCATCGCAAATAAGTTCATAATCGCCAGGGTATATATTTTCAACATTTTGACTTGTAATCAAAACCCCATTAAACGTTTCTTTATGCTTATGTAAATTATAAGGTTCTAAATTAACGGCAAGCTTTCTTTTTTTTGCTTCTTCATAATAAAAATAAACTATTTCCCCTTCCTCTGGTTGTATAATTCCATTATTATTTATCTTGACCATATTTAAAATAAGCTTCTGCCGCAAACTGAGAATTCTCTCTATAAATTTGTTGCTGAGCTTTATCGTTTTTTAAATCTTCCCAAACTCTATAATTGGTTTTCTTATCCTTGTTAATTGTTTTATCCTTTTGCCTCATCTTTTTTTGTTTTATCAAAACTTATTGTTAATATTCTGCCCAATTCTTTGGCAACGGCGGGGGGCAATATCATTCGCTTAATAATAATTCCTGTCTTAGGCTCTCCTTCTTGAGTCGGTTGGATAAATCCAAAATCAATAATGACCTGATTTTCACTATTATTAACACCAACCCAATTAGAAAATTCTCCCAATATAGGCGGTTGAGGAATAACTTCTTTTTTCTCTTCTGTCATATTAAAATATTAAATAAAAAATTCCTAAATTTAATTACTTTTATATAATAGCATAATTTAATAATAATACAATATACTTATACCAAATACCTGATACTAATCCCCCTTCCGCATCCTCAAAACAACCACCCCCAAAATCAAAACAACCGCCCCCAACCCCGCCGTAACATATTTCAACCAATCACTATTCCTCGGCTCAATTATAATCTCCGAACTATTTTCTCCAACCGCGCCCTCGGCAAACTCCACCCCCAGAACATCAACCTTTTTAATATCATCCTGCGACCTCGGCAATAAACGAAAACCCGAACTCGTCTGACTCACAATGCCGGCAACAGAAACAACATCCCCCTCTTTCAAATCCGACTTTTTCACCCCCGAAGATTCTTTCAAATAAATTTTAACTTCCCCGCTCCCATCATCAATAAAAATAGACGAACCAGTAATCTCAACAATCTCCCCCTCAACCAAAACAAAACCCCCCTCAATTTCTTTCCCAATCTCATCGGTCGTAATTTTAAGAGGCGGAACATATCCAACATTCCCTAAAATTTTTATATCATCTTTCTGGCTTATTTTCAAGCGATCCTCTCCCCCGCTCTGACTCAAAACCCCAATAACCTCAACCTCGTCTCCAATACTCAACTCCGGAAAATCCTTTTTATAACTATAAACCTGAATACCCCCGCAGGAAATTCCCCCCTTTCGCAAAGGGGGGTTAGGAGGGGTTGGGGGAGGGTTCAACGCACCCCCGACAGCCACCCCCGAAATATAAAACACCTGCGACCCCAGCACCCCAGGCAAAACAGAAACAATCCCGCGCGTCTTAACACTCTCACCAATTTCCATCCCCCGCGCTTGATCCAATTCCACCTCACCAAACCCCAACTCCACACCCCCAACAGAAGAACCAAATTCATCCGCAAAAATAATTTGATTCTCAAACCCCTTTGTAATACCCCTCGTCCAAAACCAATTCCCATCAAACGCGCGCGAAAAACTAACCCCCTCCGCAACACCAGAATAATCCACCCGCTCCAAAACATTTTTATTTTCATCAAGCAAACGAACAGCATCACTCGTATTATTCAAAGCCAATTTTGTTAAACCGCGCTCAAAAACAAAATAACCAAAAGGCTTTAAAATAACATCATCTATAATATGATAAGGACTGCTCCCCCCATCCCCGTCATCAAGATAAAAATTTTTCAAATTAATTTCAACATCACCCGCATTAAAAAGTTCAACAAACTCAGCATCATCGCTCCCAACTGGATTCGGCAGAAATTCGTTAATTAGCGGAATCGGTGGAAGCTCGGCTTCCGCGCTGGAAGCCGAGCTTCCACCGCAGGAGCCCGCCCTCCCCGCAACATTCACCAACCTCGTCTCAACCGTTTTCTTCTCCCCATCGCTCAATGTAAGTTTAATTTCATAATTTCCAACCTCATCAAATTTTAACTTCAAAATTCTATCATGAAACAACAAACCATCCGCCTGCCATTCAAGAATCAAATCCTCTCCCTCTGGATCATAAGAATCACTGCAATCCAATATAAACTCCTCGCCAACCAAAACATCGCTTTTATCAAAATCAATCACCGCGACAGGCGGCTGATTTTCTTTTACTAAAGTATTTTCAGCGCCAACAGTCGGTTCATCCGTCCATTCCCAAAACGACTTGCTCTGTAGGCGTCCGACACCCCCTTGAGTGTCGGACGTCTTTTGCAATAAAATATAACTTTTATCCTCAAGCGCTTTCTCTTTATATTCAACATCATCAACAACATTTCCCTGCGCGTCATACAAAACAACCCTATCCCCGCCAGTATTATTTAAAGCAATCTTGCTATCAATTCTTGAAACAACAAAAAATTCTCCAAATTTTATTTTAACATCGTCCTTAATTTTATACCGCCTCTTGCTATTATCACCAACCAAAAATCCGCTTAAATCAACCTCGCTGTCCCCAATATTTTTAAACTCAATAAATTCCCCCGAGTCATCCCCCTTTGGATTTGGAAAAATTTCATTGATAATTATTTTATTTTTTAAAATTGATTCTTTTATTTCATCTTTCAGTTTCTCTTCAATAAAAATATTCGCCGCATCGGGCGTTAAAACCGAAACAACCGCAAAATCCGCCAAATCATTATTCGTGTCTTGACTCGCGCCAACTCTGCCAATCCCCTTTGGATCGCTAGACTTTGGCGCGTTGTCATCAACATTCCCATTGTCCCAATTTCCATAAACAACTTGATCAATAACATTCCCAAAATTATCAAACAAAAAAACAACATCCCCCTTGTTGTTCAAATTTCCTTTTGGGTTTTCAATCGTCAAATAACCATACCCCGATATTTTATTTTCTAAAACAGTTTCAGACTCTGACCCCTCTTCTATGCGCCAACCGTTTAAATCAATCTCGCCGCCAGTTTTATTGTAAAGCTCAATCCACTCCGGACCGTCTTGCGGATCTGACACAAGTTCGTTAATGACAACCGAACCCTGAAATCTATTACTAAAATTTTGACGCGAATTGCTTGAGTAAGACGGCAGAGACAAAATCTTACAATCGTTTTCACAACCGTCGCCATTTGTATTATTTCCATCATCGCACTCTTCAACTCCGTCCATTCGCCCATCGCCGCAAAACGAACTTTCAACTCCGCCAACCGTAATACTATCTTTAATCTTATCAAATATATTTGTTTTAATACCTGACACATTCATAATATCTTCAATCGCCATAAACGGACTATTCAAATTTCTGTAATCAATAATCGCCTGAGCTTTGACATCCCCAATCCCAGACAAAGTTTTAAGCTCTTCAACATTCGCCGTGTTGATGTTCACTTTTCCCGCCGCCAAAACATTATTAACATTAAAACAAAAAATCCCTGCGAAAAACAACGTAGAGAAAAATAAAATTCGCCGCATTTTATTCATACATAATAAATTAGGCGCTACTGCGCGCATTTTGCAGAGACGCATTGCAATGCGTCTCTACAGACATGCAATGTTGAAATTCCTCTGCAATAAATTAAACTTCGTTGGCTCCATAGCCCCGCCAATCACCGCTTAAACGCACTCGTTGTTTCTATATACCATTCATCAATATTGTTAAAACGGTCGGAAGGAAGCGATATGCGTAAAATGTCAAAACCTTTAATTTTTTCAGAAATAGGATATACGTAAGTAGGACTGTATAAAAAAATCGCGGGCAATTCTTGGGTTAAAATATTCTGAAAATGAACATATTTATCGTTTCTTGACTGCTCATTATCCGTTTTGCGCGCATCTTCTAAAAGCTGATCAACCTCTTTGTCCGAAAAAATAGCCAAATTCAAACCTGGATCCTGATTTTGAGATGAATGCCAAAAAGGATAAGGGTCGGGATCAAAACCGACAACCTCGCCAAAAAGCAAAGATTCGTAATTGCGCGATTTTATTATGTCATTTTGAATTCGCGATTTGTCAACTATTTCAACTTCCAGCTCCGCGCCGATTTTAGACCACATCTTTTTTATCAAATCCGCGGTTATAATATTTTCGGATCTGTCAATGGTTGTGAGTTTAATTTTTAAAACTTGATCACCCCTTTTGCGGTAAAATTCCTGGTCTTTCAGCTTGTCCAAATTGCCCAATTTTTCCATAATTTTTTCTTTTTCAAATTCAAGTTCTTCTGTTGTTAAAGAGGCGATCTCTGAATCGCCAGAACTTTGCGCTTTATTGCCGCCATCCTCTTCTGGCGGAGTATTTTCTTTTTCTTTTTTATCCGCTATCTGCTTTTCAAAATCTTTTACCTCTTTAACATACTCTTCTTCTCTCTCCTTAATAAGATCCTCAGGCAAAATTTTTTCCCACTTATTGTCATCCAAAATTTTATTCGCCCGCGAAACATCAAACTCATATCTTTCTATATTCGGATTATAACCGACAAATCCCCGCAAAATCGGACCGTCAATAGTTTCGCCGTCTGACGATATTGATTTTTCAACAATTAAATTTTTATCAATGGAAAACGCCAGCGCTTTTCTTACATTAACGTCTCTTAAGGAATTATTGTTTTTTTGATTAAAAAAAATAGCGGTATATTGGGGCAAATTCAATATTTTTGGATCAACATATTTTAATTTATTAATTTTATCTTTATCTTCTTGCGAAATAAAACCTAAACCCTGAATATTTTTATTTTTCAACGCGTCTATCGCCTGAACAAAATCAGGATAAAATTTAAAAATTAATTTATCTAAATACGGAGCAGTTTTATAATAACCTTTAAATTTTTCAAGCTCAACATTCTTAATAAAACCGCCCGACTGAGCTAGACCAAAAAATTTCCAAGCGCCAGTTCCAATTGGTTTCAAATTATTTTTTGACAAATTAGCGCTGGAAGGCTCAACATTTGACCAAAGATGCTCTGGCAATATTCCAACTGTTAAAATATTTAAAAACGGAGCATACGATTCGTTAAGCGCAAATTTAACTGTGTAATCGTCAATTTTTTTGATCATTACCCCGCCAAAGCTCACAAAAAGCGGACTTTTATATTTTGGATTTTGAATGCTTTCTACTGTAAATACAACATCGTCGGCATTAAATTTTTCCCCATCATGCCAAATAACATCTTGGCGCAATTTGAAAGTATAATTTTTTTGATCCTCGCTGATTTCATAACTTTCAGCCAAATCAGCAATAAGCTGCTGTTTTTTGTCTCGTTTCATTAAACCTGAAAAAATCAACGAATTCAAATCGCGCTCCGCATCTGTCGTCTGTAAAATAGGATTAATATAAACAGGCGATCCAACCAAACCTTCTGTATATGTTCCGCCCGCCGTCGGCAATAAAATAACATGGCTGTAAAAAAAACGTCGCGACCAAAACGAAGCGCTTATTAACATTAAACCAAAAAGAAATATAAGCGTTTTTTTCTCTTTTGAAGACAAAATTTGCGGCAATCTTTTTAGTTGCCGAAAATTGGGAGTTCTTTTTTTATTCAAATTATAAACCAATTTATGATCAAGAGTTTTTTGGTATCCCTCTTTGTTGCGCGCTAGTTTCAATTTAAAATTTTTGAAGTTGTTTGATATTTTTTCCAACACAAAATCTTGGAACTTGAAACTTATAACTTGAAACTTTTTGTTTCAATGGAAACAAAATTGTAAATTTATAAGTTTTAAGTTTTAAGTTTTAAGCAATTAAGAGCTTTGCGACCGCGATTCCAAAAAAGACGACGGAAATAATTATGGTAGAGTAAAAAAGCGCTTTTTCCGCCCCGCGCCTTGTGTGTCCGCCTCCGCCTCCGCTTCCGCCAAAAGTCCCCGAAAGTCCAGAACCTTGATTTTGCAAAAGTATAACCGCAATAAGCAAAACAGCGCTGATAACTTGAATAATTGTAAGTATAATATTCATAAATTTTTATCTGCTAAATTTTAATAATATACTATCAATCTTGAGTTTATTTGTCAAATTAACAACGCGAAAACGGAAACACGAAATCAAATAATCCCCCCTCCCGCGGATGGGTTGGGGGATGGTAAATAAAAATAATAACGTTTCGTATTTTCGCATTTCCGCGTTTCCGTGTTATAATTAAGACTTCCGCACCCCCTGTCATTCTGAACGGCTTTTTGCAATACATTTTATAAAGAAAAAAATATTGTTATAGTGGTTCTATTCTAAATTTACTCTATGGGCAGATTCGAGCCCTCGCTCGAATTGAGCAGTGAAAGCGAGG
>JBDRHN010000025.1:0-3099 GCA_043816765.1 bacterium
AATTTTATTAGTAATTTTAAAATCAATGATATTCTGTTTTAATCATGCACTCCCCATTCCTCTTTCATATAGAAAAGGCTTAAATTGGTAAAAACAACAGCTTGAAT
Organism: bacterium; assembly: GCA_043816765.1. Lineage (GTDB taxonomy): Bacteria > Patescibacteriota > Patescibacteriia > JBDRHN01 > JBDRHN01 > JBDRHN01. Next base: position 108 of record JBDRHN010000025.1, read on the forward strand.
CAAGGCAACCATAATATCAAAACATAAAATAAGAAATGGAATAAATAAAGTAACAATTAACGCGGGACGCGCTATGGCCATCGCTGTAGTTTCCCCTAAAATCGTATGCTCGCCGTAAATATTTCCAAAAAGCCTCAGGGAGAGTGAAAGCAGTCTAGCTAAATTGTCAACGACTTTTAAAACTATAAACACTGCAACTAAAAGCTTCATTGGCACGCTTTTTAAAATTTCTAATAATTTTTTTTTAAAACTTTTTTTCTCTTTTGGCTTTTCTTCGCCGTACTCGTCATGGTTATCGCCGCCAAGCCCTTGTACTGGATTTAACCACATTTTTAAAGCCTTTTTTGGACCATTAACTATAAAAAAATTGTAAATCTGTATTCCGAATACGCAAATAAAAGCCAAGGCTAGTGTTACGCTTATATCGCCTGTCGGCGGATTGGAAAATGGGTGCGGAACTATTAATAAAGCATTAGATAATATTATAAAAATAAAAAAAGCGCCTAAAAAAGGCAATGCCGCCGGCGCTAAATCTTTTCCCAATACAGGCTCTATTAAATTGACTAAAAATTCCACAACCGCCTCGCCGATATTCTGAATACCGCTCGGAACTTCGCTTTTGTTTTTCTTTCTTTTTGAATTAACTAAAAAAGTAAATATAAAAGCCGCAGCAGTTACTATCCCTCCGAACAAAAAATAATATCCAAGATTTCCATTATAGCCAAAACCGTGTGATGACATAATAATTTTTAGAATCTAATTTAATAAAATAATATTGCTAAATTAGCATAAAATAACGGAGAAAGTATATTCCCGAATTGATACTTTGTCAAGAGGTCAATTTTTTAAAAAATAATAAATATTATGGAAACCGTTCAATATTGAAATTCCTCTGCGATAAATTATAATTTAAACGCGACTCGCCCTGTCGGAAATAATATTTATTAATTTCAAATTCCAACAGGGCGGACGCGAACCCTTATTTTTTAAAATACCTCTTTTCAGACCCTCTGTATCCTCCCCTGCTTCTCCTAAAACCCCCGCCTTGTCCGCCTCTTCCTCTGGAAAAACTTGGGCTTTCATTGCTCCTGCTTACGTTGATTCTGCTTCCTCTGTAATTTATTTGTTGCAAACCTTCCATCATTTCATTCGCGCGCTCTTTTGCGACTGAAAAAACTGAGTATTCTTGCATCAAGTTTATTCTTCCAATTTCAATACTCTGTAAATTTTGATTGGAATTAACCAAAGCGAAAAGTCCTTTGATATCAAAGCCGTGTCTTTTGCCAAAATTAATTTTTAGATTAACATTTTCTCCGCCAGTTCTTCTTTGGCTGAATTCAACAGCTTGCGCGTTTAGGTCGCGGGAATTTCGGTGATCATTCATAAGATGGCTGAATTTATCGGCAATAAAATATTTTATCAAATCTTCTTTGCTGATTTTTTTTAATTTATCAGCGATTTCTGAAAAACACTTTTCGTTGCCGATTTTATCTATATCTGTCTTTTCTACTTCCTCAATAAAACTATCAATCTGTTTTCGAAAAATCTCTTCTCCGTTTGGAATATTTTTGCGTTCAATTTTTCTTCCAACGACGTTTTCCAGCTCTCTGATTACTCTTATCTCTCTCGGACTTACAAGAGAAACTGAAACTCCATTATTTTGCGCTCTTCCCGTTCGTCCGCTTCTGTGCGTGTAGGCTTCGTTTTGATCAGGAAGATTATAATTTATAACGTGCGTTAGATTATTTACATCTATTCCGCGCGCGGCGACATCTGTCGCCACTAAGAGACGAATCTGTTTTTGTTTAAATCTATCCATGATTTTTGTCCGCATATTTTGTGAAATATCGCCGTGCAGAGCCTCGGTGTCGTAATTCGCCTGTTTTAGTTTGTCTGATATGTCTTGGGTTTCTCGTCTGGTTCGGCAAAAAAGAATGCCGTAGACTCCTGGTAAAGAATCCAAAATTCTTTTCAAAGCTTCAAAACGATCTTTTGTTTGGACTACATAATATTCGTGAGATACATTTTCCGCTCCGACATTTTTCTCTCCTATGCTTATCTCTTGGGCATCATTCATATATCGTTTAGCGATGGAATGAACGCTTTTAGAAATGGTTGCTGAAAAAAGCAGAGTCTGCCTTGTTTTCGGAGTTTGCTCCAAGATGGCATCCAAGTCTTCTTTGAATCCCATATCAAGCATTTCATCGGCTTCGTCCAAAACAACCCAATCAATAGACTGGAGTTTTAAAACTTTTCTTCTGATAAGGTCGCAAACGCGTCCAGGGGTGCCAACAACAATATTGGTTCCTCGTTTTAACGCCCCGATTTGAAGCGTGATATTTTCTCCGCCATAAACCGGGGTGATTGAAATTCCTGTTGAGTGTTTAGCAAATTTTTTTAAATCTCGTGAAATCTGGATGCAGAGTTCTCTTGTAGGACAAAGAATTATTGCCTGCAAATCTTTTTTGTTCGCTTTTATTTGGTTTAAAATCGGCAAACCAAAAGCGGCCGTTTTTCCTGTTCCAGTCTGCGCGAGCGCGATTAAATCTTTTTTTGTTTCTAGGATGAATGGGATAGATTTTTCCTGAATCGGAGTAGGCTCTGTAAAACCCAATTCATCAAGGCTTTTCATTATTTCAAAATTCAAGCCAAGTTCTTTAAATGTTGTCATAAATTAAGCCTAACGGCGCATTGGCTAAAAGGTGTCCGACACCCTATCGGGTGTCGGACGCCTGCGCGCTGTTTGGTTTTATCAATATTGAAATTCCTATGCGATAAGTTATTATATTTGTTTGAGCTTAATTTTAATTTGCTCCTGCCAACCCCCGCAAAGATTGTTTAATATTTTTAGGACTTCCGCACCCCCTGTCATTCTGAACGGCTTTTTGCAATACATTTTATAAAGAAAAAAATATTGTTATAGTGGTTCTATTCTAAATTTACTCTATGGGCAGATTCGAGCCCTCGCTCGAATTGAGCAGTGAAAGCGAGG
>JBDRHN010000026.1:0-3755 GCA_043816765.1 bacterium
TAAAGTCAAAAGTCGTTGTAAATGTAGGGGCGTATTGCATACGCCCAGACTAAATTTTCAATTTTCAATTTCTAATTTTCAATCAATTTTCAATTACTAAATTTTTAAACGATAGAGCCGTTTGGAAATTTAACGCTCCGCTAAAATTATGAATAATCTAAAAGTCCTATTTATCGGCGATATTGTCGGGCGGATTGGGAGAGAGGCGACTGTAAAAATTTTACTCGGTTTGAAAGAGGAATATAATCCTGATATAATAATAACAAACGGAGAAAATTTGGCGCATGGCAAGGGGATAAGCGAGAAAATTATAAAAGAGATGATGTGTGTTGGAATAGATGTTTTTACGTCGGGAAATCATATTTGGCAAAATAAAGATGTTTATCCTATTTTAGAAACCCAAAATTCACCGCTTATTCGTCCCGCCAATTATCCGCCGATGGTTCCTGGAAGCGGAATTAAAGAGGTAAAAATCGGCGCCAAAAGTTTGATAATAATAAATCTAATGGGCAGAGTTTTTATGAAAGAAGATTTGGATTGTCCGTTTAGAGCGGTTGATAAATTATTAAAAAATATTGATAATGATAATTGCGCTGGCATTATTGTTGATTTTCACGCAGAGGCGACTAGCGAAAAGGTTGCATTAAAACATTATCTTGACGGCAGGGTGAGCGCTGTTTTAGGGACGCATACGCATATTCAAACTGCCGACGAAGAGATTTCTAAAAAAGGGACCGCATATATCAGCGATGTTGGCGCTGTGGTTTCCAAAGATTCGGTTATCGGCGTAGACAAAGATGCGATTTTGAAATCATTTTTATTGCAGATCAAACAAAGCCATGAAATTCCCGAAAAAGGTCTGTGCGAATTCCGAGCCGTTTATTTAGAAATTGATACATATTCAAGGATGGCAACTAAAATTGAGAGAATTAAAAGAGAGGTGGAAGTTTAGAATTTTTATTTAAACCCTCCCCCAATCCCCTCCGCGGGAGGAGGAATATAAAATATTTTGTAATTCAAAGAAATTTATTATTTAAAATAAAAATTATGAACAAACAAGAATTAGGCGTTAAAATCGCTGATAAATTTGATCTTCCAAAATCTCAGGGGGAAGATATAGTGAAGTTTATGCTAAGCGCTATTACAGATGTTTTGAAAGGGGGCGGAGTTGTTGTTCTAACAGGTTTTGGCGCTTTTTCGTCAAGAAACAGGGCGGCGCGCGCAGGCGTTAATCCGCAAAGTCCAAAGGAAAGAATTCAAATTCCGCAAGTTGTAGTGCCAAAATTTAAAGCTGGAAAGGCATTGAAAGATGCTTTGAAAAAATAAGCCCTTATAGCTCAATCGGCAGAGCAGCTCCCTCTTAAGGAGACGGTTGGGGGTTCGATTCCCTCTGGGGGCACGGATGCAAATTTTAAAGTTAAAATTTTAAATTTTAAAACAAAAAATCTTGATAATTGCATAAAATATTAAAACTGAATAAACTAAGCCTAACGGCGCATTGTCTAAAGAAAAAGCAGATTCGTGGAGGTTCGACCTCCACAAACCGTTCAATATTGAAATTCCTCTGCGATAAATTAAGCGAAGAATCCCGCGGCTGTCGCAACCGCAATGGGATTCTTCACTTGCTTCTGTTCGCTAATAAGTTTTGCGAGATAACAATATTTTTTTCTTTATAAAATGTATTGCAAAAAGCCGTTCAGAATGACAGGGGTGGGGGGTGCGGAAGTCCTAATAGAGATATTTATTTTAGCGTGTCGGGATTTAATAGGTAACTCATTGCTGTTTCTTTTGTTATTAGTTTATTTTCATATAGTCGTTTTAGATCTTGATCCATTGTTACCATTCCCACTGACGAACCTGTCTGCAGGACAGTTTTTATCTGAGAAATTTTATTTTCACGGATAAGATTGGATGTCGCGGGAGTGTTTATCAATATTTCTCTTGCGGCGACTCTGCCGCCGCCGATTTTCGGTATTAGCTTTTGCGAAATAATTCCGTTTAACGACATTGAAATTTGCATGCGGATTTGACTTTGCTGATGCGATGGAAAAATATCAATGATGCGATCAATTGTTTGAGCGGCATTATATGTGTGAAGAGTCGCTAAGACCAAATGTCCTGTCTCAGCCAAAGTAATTGCTGATGAGATTGTTTCAAGATCGCGCATTTCCCCAACCATGACGACGTTTGGGTCTTGACGAACAACATGTTTTAGGGCTTCAGCAAAAGAGATTATGTCACTGCCTAGTTGTCGTTGTTTGACGATACTTTTGTTTGATTTAAAAGAAAACTCAATCGGATCTTCCAGTGTGATAATATTGGCGGCTCTTTGGTTATTTATGAGGTCAATCATGCTAGCCAATGTTGTGGACTTACCGCATCCAGTCGGTCCTGTAAGCAGTATCAGACCATCTTTCATTTGTGTTAAATCATATCCTATTTGCGGCATCATAATCTCTTCCATAGTTGGAATTATAGAAGGAATTACCCTGGCTACCAAACCAACATTATCTCTTTCAAAGTGCAGATTTACCCTATAGCGGGTTAATTTTTTAATTTCATAAGAAAGATCAAGTTCGCGATCAACCTCAAAGCGATCTTTTTCTAGGGGAGTCATGATTGGGTAAATAATCTCTTTTGCGGTTTTAGATGTTAACGGAGTTTCGTTTTCAAGCTCAATTAGCTGTCCGTCAATTCTGAGCAGGGGGGGTTTGTCAACGATCAAATGAAGGTCGGAAGCGTTTTGTTCAACCGCTATTTTTAGATATTTATCAATTAGATTGGCCATAAATTTTTAGTTAATAAAAATTAAATATAGTATTTGAAATTTCAATTTTACATTTGCTTCTATTATAGCACAAAAAATTTGTTAAAAACAGGTTTTGTTGATATTATTATTAAATATGAATGAAATTTATCTTTCGGTCGTTATTCCCGCCTATAACGAGGAAAAACAGATTAAAAACAGTTTAAATATGATTAAGGAGTATTTGGATACTCGGGGTTTTAGTTATGAAATTATCGTAAGCAATGACGGTTCGGTTGACGGAACGGTTGAAGAGGTTAAAAAAAGCGGGGTTGATGTTATATTATTAGATAACAAAAAAAATTATGGAAAGGGCTTTGCTATTAAAAGCGGGATGTTGAAAGCGCAAGGGGAATTTGTTGTGTTTTTGGATGCGGATTTGGCTACTCCGATCGCTGAGCTTCCAAAACTTTTAAATTCTTTAGAAAACGGAGATGCGCAAATTGTGATCGGTTCAAGGGCGATTGGCAAAAGAGATATTGAGAGGAGTTTGATTCGTTCTGTTATCGGTCTTGGTTTTCGTAAATTAAAATCTTTGATTGTCGGGATTGAAATTTTTGATTCCCAGTGCGGGTTTAAGGGTTTTAAGCGCGAGGTTGTTGAGCCGATTTTTAAGAAGCAAACTATTAATGGTTGGAGTTTTGATGTGGAAATTTTATTGATAGCGTCAAAGCTTGGTTATAAAATTTTAGAAGTTCCTGTAAGCTGGACGGAGCAAGGGAACAGCAAGATGAAGCTTTGGCGAGAAATTCCGAGGATGTTTTGGGAGCTGTTGAGGATTAGAAAAAAATAGTTAATATTAGCGCCTCGCCACTAGTGTTGCGTTAAACAACTATTCGTTTATTAAAATTTAGCTAATTTTAAAATAAAATCGTTATTTTTTGTTTGTTCAGGACTTGAATTCTGCTAAGATGTTTTTGTTAATTATTAATAAAAACATCTATGTTCC
>JBDRHN010000027.1:0-2456 GCA_043816765.1 bacterium
GCGGAATTGCTAAGTTATTTATGACTCATCCGCCCATGGAAGAAAGGGTAAGGGCTTTACGAACAATGCATTTTTAAATTGGGAGAGGTCGGATAGCGGTTTATTCCACACGCTTGGAAAGCGTGCGAGCGCAAGCTCTCGAGGGTTCGAATCCCTCCCTCTCCGCAATGATTTGTTTGGATAGTCTTTTATGGCTATCCAAATAAAGCATCTTTCCGAATGAGTGTAGTGGGATTCGAAAGCCGGACTGAGCGAAGCGAAGGAGGCGGGGTCGCGACCTTTTGCGAAGCAAAAGAGTTGTGACCGAATCCCTCCCTCTCCGCCACGAAAACTTTTTATCGGATAAACCCGAATATCTTAATGTTTTGATTTAAGCTAAAATGATAATATGAAAACTAATCACAAGGTTATAATAGGTGACTCTAGGAATATGGCAGAATTAGAAAATAATTCTGTTCATCTTGTGATCACTTCACCGCCCTATTGGCAATTAAAAGATTATGGCTCATCAGATCAGATTGGTTTTAATGATAGTTATGAAAATTATATCAATAACCTGAATTTAGTATGGAAAGAATGTTTTAGGGTATTAAATGATGGTTGCAGGCTTTGTATAAACATAGGCGATCAATTTGCGAGATCGGTTTATTATGGTAGATATAAAATTATTCCGATTAGAACAGAAATAATTAAGTTTTGCGAAACTGTCGGTTTTGATTATATGGGAGCTATTATCTGGCAGAAAGCAACGACAATGAATACTACTGGCGGTGCTACTATAATGGGGAGTTTTCCTTATCCTAGGAATGGAATTATTAAATTGGATTATGAATTTATATTGATTTTTAAGAAATTGGGCGTTCCTCCTTTTGTATCGAAAGAAAGAAAAGGAGAGTCAAAAATGTCAAAAGATGAATGGAACCAGTATTTTAATGGTCATTGGAATTTTAATGGTGCGAAGCAAGATAAACATTTAGCAATGTTTCCTGAAGAATTACCTAAACGGCTTATTAAAATGTTTAGCTTTGTTGGCGATAATGTATTGGACCCATTTTTAGGAAGTGGTACTACAATGCTTGTGGCGAAAAATTTAAATCGCAATTCGGTTGGATACGAAATCAATAATAATTATTTACCTACAATAAAAGAAAAAATTGGGGCGACTAAAGATGGTTTGTTTAAAAATGTCGTATTTGAATTTGTTGATCAAAAACAGTATAATGTCAATTACGTAAAAGATATATCTGAATTACCATATATTTTTGAAGATACAATAAAGTTCAATCGGAAAATTGATCCGAAAAAATTACAATTTGGATCAAAAATTGATTCAACAGAAAACGAGGCAATAAATACATATTCTGTTAAAGGAATCGTAAGTCCAGAAAAGTTGTTATTGAATAACGATCTGTTGATAAGGTTGATTGGGGTAAAAGTTAATAAAGATAAAATTGATGACGCTATTAAATTTTTACAAGTAAAATTAAAAAACCAGAGGGTTTTTATGAGATTTGATTCACTAAAATACGATCAAGAAAATAATTTACTCTGCTATCTATATCTTAAAAATAAGACATTTATAAATGCCCACTTGATAAAAAATAAACTTGTCGATGTTGATAGCGGCTCTGATTATAAATACAAAATAAAATTTTTAAATTTAACAAAATAATATGGCAAAAGAATGGATATTAAATCAAGCGAATATGCGATGGGGACTAACCCGAAAAAGTAAAGTTGGTCCTGTTGCAGAGTTAATTAGAAAATGTGCTCCGAAGACGCTAAAAGAGTGGGAAAAATTTTATTTAAACAAGGCCTATTCGAAACAGCATCTCGAGCAACTCGGGAAAACTTTATTTATTAAGGTTACTGATGTTTGTAAAGCCGAAATAGAAGACGTTACCGAAGAAGATTGTATAAATTTCATATACAATTTGGTGATAAACAGAACTTTCGACGGTTATCAGTCAGAAATTCAAACAATTTATGGACAGCTTGAAAAAATTCTTGGAGTTAAAATCGAGCCCGCCCCCGACGAATGGGATAGAGGATATAATGTTGATTATTTTATTAAAGTTCACGAAAAATATATTGGTCTTCAAATAAAACCTACGGGTTTTGAATATATTACGCAAATAATCAACGAAAGAGAACAACAGAAAAAAACGCATGAAAAATTTATCGCAAAATACGGCGGAAAGGTATTTTATATTATTTCAATAACCGAAGGAAAAAATAAAATAATCCATAATCCCGAAGTAATTGAGGAAATTAAGCAGGAAATTGAAAGATTAAAAGGTTTATAGTTTAAGATAATTTTAATAATTTGAATTTATGAAGAAAGTTAAAAATCTTAAAGAATATCAAAATCTTTGTAAAAAGACCGCTATGAAATTCAAGGATAAAGATAAAGAGATAATGACTTGGGGTTTGGGCGTGGCTGGCGAGGCAGGGGA
>JBDRHN010000028.1:0-4642 GCA_043816765.1 bacterium
TGAATAACCAATCCCCAATTTAAACCCGTTAAAATTAGCGGGGTTGTGCGATGCTGTAATCATGGCAGATCCATTGCACTGAAAACGATACTGCGCAAAAAAAACCATCTGTGTCATCACCATTCCTATATCAATAACATCTACTCCCATTGAGGCTAAACCCTGAATAAAAGCTTTTTGAAACTCACTCCCGCTAAGCCTGCAATCTCTGCCTACAATCGCTTGGCGAATTTTTCTCTTTCGCAAGAGAGTTCCATAAGCCTTTCCTATGGCTTCAACTTTTTCAGCGTCTAAATCTTGAGGAACGATTCCGCGAATGTCGTAATTTCGAAAAATAAAAGGGTTGATTTTCATAAATTTTTTATTATTTCCTCTTTCGCAAAGGAGGGTTGGGGGGATTTATTAAACAAATTGATTTTAAATTAAAAAAGTATTAGAATGTCTGAATAGTTCTTTCGTTTCCCTTGAGAGGAGGTGATAAAAATGAAACGAAAACCAAAAGGGAAAACTGCAGTTTTAGGTTTATTTAATTCATCTGATTCAATTGTCCTAATTGATTCGAGGGTTAAAACTCTCGCCAAAATAGTTGAGCAGATGAATATGGGCCAAAACAGATTTTCTTTAGAGGAACTCATTCAGCAACTTGACGTGTTGCTGATCCAGCTTCAAACAAATGGGGGGAGACCATTATGCAAGAAGGATGCTCATTAAGTCTTGATAGGCCTAGTTGCGATATTTGCAAACAACTAGGCCTATTTTCTAATCACAAACTAAAATCTTATATAATTTCAAACAAAAAAATTATCCTAACTAAGCCTTCTTCTCCGTCCCAACTTTGCCAGAAACCCACTCATTAACAACGCGCCCGATAGCGCCAAAAGCCCAAATTGTCGCCAAAATACGAACTGCCCACCCGACAATCGGAATATTAATAATTAAAACATAAACTATCACACCAATAATCATTGCCTTCATCAAAGCCGATTTTTCAATTTTTGTTTCGCCCTCGCTAGTTTCTTTATTCTCCGGCTTTTTGAAAAATTTTAAAATCCAACTACCCAATAAAATCGCCGTAAAAATATTTGTCAGATACAAAGCTATTACGTAAAAAATCATCGTTAAAGCTGTAAGCGGAATAGTAATAATAAATATTAAAAACAGAAAAGAAACTATGGGGATAATAATCAAATAGACAAAACCCCAGCCAAAAGATAAAAAAGGATGTTTCGTCATCTTTTTTGTGATTTTCAAAGTCTGTTCTTTAAACAAACTGATAATTACCAAACCGATTATAAGGGTGCTGAAAATTGAAATAATAATTCCAAAACCAAAAGCCCAAAATTTTTCCTTGCTTTTTTCCGCCGCTTTCTCAAAAGTTGAATTATATTTAACTTCCCCGCCAATCGTAGCATTTTCAGGAATTTTTACTTCACCCACCGACCAATAAGACAGGCCGCCATTAATTTTGGTGTTTGGTAAAATATTTAAACTCCCCTGCTCTCCGATATGAGTAGCAACATTTCCGCCAACTTCTCCGCCCAAAGTCAAAGCCCCTGCCCAAACATTTACATCCCCGCCAATTTTACCTTTCAAAATAACATTTCCGCCGCCGATTATCACATCCCAACCGACTTCAGAATCGTTGCTAAGAGTAATGTTTCCTCCAGCCACAGTAACATTTTTTCCAACCTTCCCGTTAATATCAATTGTTCCAGAAATAGCGCGAACATTACCGTCAACATTTCCGTCAATTTTGACATTTCCGCCTGCAACAATAACATCACCGTGAACAGGACCGCTGATACTAACGGTCCCCCCGGCGACAATCACATCTTTTTGCGCCTCGCCCTGAAAATCAACCATTCCTCCCGTTGAGGCGAAATTATAAGGAACAAGTTCATTTTCCGCAACGAAAACATTTTGATTTTGCCTCACGTTATCACTCGCAAAAACAGGCACCGCAACCGCCAAAACCATAAACGCAAGCGAAATAATCGCCAGATATTTTTTTGTTTTTTTCATAGTTTGTATTATTTATATTTAATGTTTAAAATTATAATTAGCTTAATTGTAACATTTACAACTAAACCACCAAGATTAATTGTTTCATTGTTTTTGTGCTTTCGTGCCCCAAACCCCAAACACTCCTCTGCTATTCTCCAAAACTTTACCTCTAACCTCCTCAAAGCTCAAACTCTTCAACTCAGCAATTTTCCTAACTACATACTCCACATAAGCCGGCTCATTTCTTTTCCCTCGAAAAGGATCAGGCGCAAGATACGGACAATCAGTTTCCGCTAAAACTTTTTCCAACGGAATATTTTTTACAACTTCTTGCAACTCTTTGGCATTTTTAAAAGTTATAATTCCTGTAAAGCCAATATAAAAACCAAGTTCAATAAATTTTTTCGCTATTTCCGAATTTGCGCCAAAACAATGAATAACTCCCCCAAGCTTTTTTTGCCCTTTAGAATTTACTACAAAATCATTAAGTATGTCAATCATTTCCTCATAAGCGCCAAACGGATCATCTTTTGAACCGCGACAATGCAAGCTAACAGGCAAATTAAATTCTCTGGCAAAATTCAATTGAGCGATAAAACCTTCTTTTTGAATTTTTTTAATTTCATCAAAATTCCTCTCTTTTGGAATATGGAAATAATCCAGCCCAATCTCGCCAACGGCGACCACCTTATCGTTCAAAAGCTCTTTATATTTTTCAGCATCAAACCTCTCCTCTCTGCTTTTGAAAAAAATCTCCTCCTCATCAACCTCCGTCTGGCTCAAATGTATCGGATGAATTCCTATTGTTGCATATATCCCCTCTTCATATTTTTCAGCTATCTGCGCGGCAGTCTTTGACGTATCATATTGCGACCCAACATTAATAACCCAGATATTTTTATCAAGGCAATTTTTTATTATTTCATCTCTGTCATCTTTAAAAATATTAAAATTCAAATGGGCATGAGTGTCAAAAAGTTTAATAGACATTACTTTGTGTAATTTTAAATTTTTAAATAATTTCTTAATATCTTAATTTCTAAATATTTTCACGATTTTATAAATTAAGCATTAATATAGCGGTTCCATTCTAAATTCACCCGATGCTCCGCCGCAGTCTCCCGCAGGGGACTGCGGCGCGGGAGTGCAATAGCCTTGTTTTGCTTGCTTTAAACGCGCGGGAGTCCTCTGCGGAGAGACTCCCGCGGAGCAGTAATTCAACCATTAATCTTTATAATTCCCTTCAACTGCATCAATATCTCAGGCCAAAGAGGTTGCAATATCGCAACAATTCTTAATAACCACGGCGCCACAATAGAACGCCCGAGCTGATAATTCAACCACATACTAAAAGGGTGTTTTGTGTAAATATAAACAACTATTCCCAAGGTCAATGAACCTTCAATCAATCCAAAAATTCCGCCCGCCAAACGATTAATCGTTTTCAAAAAAGGAATAATAGTTAGTATATGAAAAAACTTATCAACAAACCAAAACAATAAACCGATTATTTTATTAATTATAATAAAAAGCAAAATAAAAGCCACAACCTTCAATAAATTGCTAGGATCATTTGAAATAAATCCCGCAACATTCAAATAATAATTCCCCGCAACAAAAGCTCCAGCAACAATCCCAAAAATTGTCCCAACAGAATAAATCAACCCATACCAAAACCCAAACCAAAAAAACCCGAATAAAATTAAAATTAGAATTAAATCAAAAAAAAGTAACATTTTAGTCGAAAGTCGAAAGCCCATAAAGTCAAAAGTCTTTATAAACCTCGATAATTTAAAAAATTAAATCATTAAAAATTGTTTTGAAATTTGAAATTTAAAATTAATAGCAAATAGTTTTCAACTTAATCTAGTCTCGGAAATAACCCCTCTCCCTTTTCAACTCGCACCTCGTTTGGTTGTAACCCTCCCCACTTCTTTATTTCATCAAAACTTTTAGAAAACTCTGTCTTCTCATTAACATCGTCAACAAATAATCGCTTTATAATCGCTTCGCTGGCGCTTGGCATAAAAGGCTGAATCATCCATGCAATATGCCTTATTGTTTCAAGTAAGTTATAAATAATTTTAACAAATTCTTCCTGCTCGTTTTCAACCAGTTTCCAAGGTTTTGTTTTTGTAATATATCCATCGCAAAAACTGATCAACTCCCAAATTGACGCCAAAGCCTCATTGAACCCGAAATTTTCCAAATCAATTTCATATTTATCCCAAGCCTGTCTTACTTTAGCCTGAATTTCTGATCCAACTAAATATTCATTTTCAACCTGACAATCCATCGGCAAAAACTGTTCTTTGCTTGCCAAAGTAAAAACACGAGAAACTAAATTTCCCAAACCGTTCTGCAGTTCAGCCGTGTAACGTTCTTCAAGCCGTTCAACCGAAACATTTCCATCATTACCATAAGGCACCTCGCGCAGTAAATAATATCGCAAAGAATCAACTCCATACCTTTGCGCAAGTTCAACAGGATCCAAAACATTACCCAAAGACTTACTCATCTTTTTTCCATCAATTGTAAAAAAACCATGGACGCTGATAGACTTCGGCAAATCTAAATCTAAAGCCAAAAGTATCGCTGGCCAAATTACCGCGTGAAACTTTATAATATCTTTAGCCAT
>JBDRHN010000029.1:0-2911 GCA_043816765.1 bacterium
ATATATTTTTGGTTTTTATTGATTGCGTCAATGTGCGCCGTTCAAGGCTTTATTGGAAATTGGGATATCATAGATTTATTAATTAGCGTTATCGCGTTATTGGGATTATACGCGTTTTGTTGGAATAAAAAAATATTAAACCAAATGTTTTGGAAAATATTTTTTCTAGCAAATATTGCTTGGATGATAGTTTTAACATATATCATACCCCCGTCGCAACAGTTAATTGAAAAATTACCAGAAAAAGAAATGATGGTATTCCAGCAAAATATATTTTTATTCTCGACTATCGGTTTAATTATTAGTTTAATTTTATTGTTGCCTTTGTTTGTGGCGCTATATTCTTACGGTTTTAAAAATAATATTTGGAAAGATAGGAAAGAAAAAAAATAATATTCAAATAAATATTTTATTATATTTACCTGCTCTTTCTATTCACAACAACCAAAAACCATGATGGAGGAAAAATCATGAAAAAAGTATTTCTGGGTTTGCTTGCCCTTATTATTAGTTTATGTTTTTTTACCGGAAACGTCTTGTCTGCCGAAAAAGACCCCAATAACATTGAGCAAAAAATCGGCGAAAGAGAAGAACCGACATATCAGGCTTTTCTGAGAGAAACAACCGTCATCCTTAGCCCCGGTCAGCAATCTTTTGACTGTAGCTTTGGTTACAGAAGAAGTGAAATTAACAATGTTATTGTCTCCACAATAAACAGGGAATTTAGTTTAACAACAAGCTATCATCTCGGACTGCCTCGCAACATAGAGGCGTATCTGAGCGTCCCGCTCCTATGGCGAGAAAATACCATCCAGAATCAAATTGAACAAACAGAAGGCAAAAATAGCAATGCTGGCATTGGAGACCTGACGTTGGGCGGTAAATTTATTCTTTTCCAACAAAAGGGGTCAATTCCAGATATTGTTGGGGCACTGGAAATTGGACTGCCGACAGGCAAGCATCCATATTCTGAAAACCCTGATGATGTGGGATTGGGTTCGGGACATTGGTCGGGGACAGTTGGACTGACAGCGATTAAGTCGTGCGATCCCGCCGTTATTTATGGCGGGGTGAGTTATACTCACGTATTTAAGAAAAGTTACAATGAACAAAAAATACAGCCCGGTGAAATTATTGGCTATAATATGGGCGTAGCTTTTCTTATAAATGACCAGCTCACGCTTGGAACGCAAATCGCAGGAAGTTATCAGACAGAGGCGAAAATTGATTCAAAAAAAATTCTTTTTTCATCAGCCGAGCCGATTGTTCTAAGAAACAGTTTGACTTATGCTTTGAGCAAAAATACTTCCATTGAGCCATCTGTGATTTTTGGTCTGAATGATGACGCGCCTAGTGTGTCATTCAATTTTTCATATAGCAGGAGGTTTTAGCCGATGAAATTCATAAAAATATTTTGTTTCTTGATTACTTTTTTGGGCATTGGATGCGCTACCAGCCGTTTTGAAGTTCCAAGAGTAAAAAACTGGAAGCAGATGCGAGAAAAAAACGTGTCAATACAAAAGTTCGACTTTAGTTGCGGCACAGGTTCTTTGGCGACATTGATGAAATATTACTTCGGGGATAATGTAACCGAAGTAATGCTCCTCAAAGACATTCTTGATTCTTTGCCTGAAGATGTCAAAAACAACCGCAGAGAAAAAGGATTGTCGTTGCTTGACTTAAAGCAAGCCGCTGAGCGGAGAGGTTATCAAGCCTATGGGGTTGTCTTGCAACCAGCTTCGCTCTACAAAATAAACCGTCCTGTCTTAGTCTATTTAGAAACTGATGAATTTAAACATTTCTCGGTTTTCCGAGGAATAAAAGAGGATAGAATTTTTCTTGCGGATCCAAGCAGAGGGAATATGAGGATAACAGCTGAAAAATTTTTAAAAGAATGGAAAGGCAGATTGACGTTAGTCTTGGACAAGGTTGGTTTTAAAGCTTCAAAAAATAACTCCTTATCTTTAAAGGAGAGCGACGATTTATTTTTCCGAAGCGAGTTGTTGGCGGCGAGGAATGCGCTATTTTTTAAACCTTAACTACAACCACAACAACTTTGACGGGCGGGAAAAAGAAATTTTTCCCGTCCGTTTTTACTTTAAATAGGACTTCCGTAATTTATTTACTTCTTGAGGGGTGATTATTTGGCTAATATTATATACCCACTTCCAAATAAACCTATCCCTCTCTCCCACCTTCTCATACTCCTCCGCCCGCCTCCCCAACTCCTCCGGCAACTCAATATTTTTAATACTCTCAATCTCTTGTTCAATCCTCCTAGGAGTAAGCTCCTTTAAAATCTTTTCAATTACCATAAAATTAGGGTTATTTTTTAGCCCCCTCCTTTTTTTGCGCTGTCATTCTGAACGACCATCTATATCCTGTCATTCTGAATGACTTTTTGCATTATGATTTATAAAGAAAAAAATATTGTTATTGCGCACAGCTTATTGGCCGATAGAAGTAAGTGAAGAATCCCGACGTTCCAGCAATAACATCGGGATTCTTCGCTTGCCTTATGCGGTTTTTTCAACCCCGTGAAATTATCAAGTCTTTTTATTTTTTCAAGTTCGCGGCAAAAGCCGCTCAGAATGACAGCCATTATCCGCATTTTTATCATAACACGAAAACAAAAAAATCAAAGGCAAAATCAGTGAAAAAGTCAAGATCACGTCCCCCCCTCCCGCGGAGGGGTTGGGGGAGGGTTTAACATTCCCCCCATTTCGCAAGGGGGATTTTATTTTTGTAATTTTTTTGTATGTATTTTTACCCACTAGTGTTGCGTTTAAAACGCCCATAAACATTGTTGTTTCTGTGGCTGGTCCGCAAAGGTTTGTGGATCAACTTCAGAAAGCATAGTATTTACGGGGGTTTTCTCAAATTGCGAAACAGCCAAAATTTGTAGAATTTC
>JBDRHN010000030.1:0-3074 GCA_043816765.1 bacterium
TATTTATATAAGGTAATTAATTTTCAATTTACAATTCTCAATTTTCAATGAATGATCAATTTCCAAACAATTCCCAACCTTTTTACTTTTACCCGCTTGGCTTAACGTTTTAATTTTGAATGATAGGGTTTGAAAATTTAATAATTGAAAATTGAAAATTTTTAACAGGGGCTTTATTGGTTAAATTGCGTATGAGCCTTAATCACTTTATAACCTTAAACTTAATATTATGAACAACATTTTTAAACTTTGCCAAGTAGATCGTCATAAATTCTGCTCTCACATTATTAACTCCAGTTCTCCAAAACCTGATTTTTATTTTCTGATTATCTTGTCAACATTAATAGTGGCGCTTGGACTTCTGGCGAATAATATTATTTTGGTAATCGGCGGAATGCTTGTTACTCCCCTGCTTTCTCCATTGCTTGCTATCGCGCTTGGTCTTGTTATTGGGGATCTGAAAGTAACATTGCGTTCTGTAAAAATATTTTTAAATTCTTTGGTTTTTGTTATTTTTGTAGCTTTTGTCGTTGGCTCTTTGGGTAGCGCGAATATAGCTGAAATTGATTTGATCGCAATGATGACGCCTTCACTGCTTGCATTCTTTATTGCTGTGGTTGCTGGGCTTGCGGCAAGTTATGCGTGGGCAAAACCCGGATTGAATGAAACATTGCCGGGTGTTTCTATCGCTGTAACATTGATACCGCCATTAACAGCTATCGGACTTGCTGCCGCTGGACAAAATTGGATAATTTTGATTACTTTGTTGAAAGTTCTTCTTTTAAATATTTTTGGAATAATTTTAGCAAGCTTTGTTGTTTTTACTTTGATGGATTTTTACAAAGCAAGAAAAAAAGTTATAAAAGAGGTAAAAGCCGAAGAAAAAGAACTAAAAAAAAACAATAACTACACATTTGTAAATTAATGTCCAACTTTGGAGATTTTCTAAAAATTTCATCAATTAGGCTCCTCGCCAAAGTTTAGATTAATATTTGTTATTGTTCTTTTTTTAAACTATCTGATATGCTTAATATGTTTTTTACTTTAGCTACTATATCAGCTGGAACAAAATGAGCTTTGACCATATAATCACAAGCTCCCAGTTCTAAACCCTTTTTTACATCTTCAGGAGAGTTTAGGTTGGTAAGCATTATAACTGTAAGATCTTTTATTGATTCGTCGGTTTTAATTGCATGCAAAACACTGAAACCATCCATTACTGGCATCATAATGTCAAGCAATATTAAATCCGGCATAAGTTTTTTTATGGCCAAAAGACCAGCTTTTCCGTCATTGGCGATCTCAACATTAAAACCTTCCAGTTTTAATTTGGTTGCATAAATATCCGCCAAATATTTATCATCTTCAATTACCACTAAAGTATGTTTTTTGTTATCGTTTTGCGCGTTATTCATATTTTTATTTTTTAATTTTGAAAAAAATATTTTTTAGCTTGCTAAAAAATGAAATTTTTGCCTTTCTGTCTTCTTGCTCGTCGGGAATATGCATTAAAAAATTTTCCGCATTTGATTTTTTTGTTTGATTTTCCCGCTTATTATTAAAGTTTTGATCTTTTGGCAAAAGATTTATTTTATTATTGTCCATATATATTATACTTAATTCTTTTTGTTGGTCTAATTCTATTGCGAACGATTTGCGCAATGCGCGCGTTAACGCCTAATTTATCTCTCTCATGCCAAGTCCGACCGCGATAGAAAATTTTGGTCCTATTTCATCAAGAAGAGGTCTTAGGTCTTGGGGGTAAATTACTCTTGCCCAAGGATCGCCAATAAATACGCGGGTTGCCATCTCTGTTTTGATATAGTCGTTAAATCCTGCAAGCAAGCTGTTTCCTCCCGCAAGTATTATTTTTTCTATTCTTTTTTCGTCTTCTTGCTTGCCGACCTTTTTAGTTGTGTTTTCTAACGACAAACGATTGAAATACAAATTTATGCTATATTTTATCTCATCAACTATAGGAGCTAAAATTTTCTCTGATATTTTGATAATTTCCAAAGATTGGCTGTCTTTGTTTGCGCTTAGATCTATTTTGATTTGTTCCGCTTCTTCTTGGCTTACTTTTAAACTTTCTTGAAACGCTTTGGTAATCTGAAATCCGCCTAAATTTATACTGCGGCTGAATACCGGCAGTCCTTGGTCTAAGATTATAATTTCAGTTGTCTTGGCTCCGACATCAGCAATTAATAGATGCGATTTATCCATTCCAGCCAAAGATCTCGCAAGCGCGAAAGCGGCTGTTTCAAGACTTATCAGCCTAAGTCCCGCGTTTTGAAAAATTTTTACATAAGTATTTATAAAATCTTTTGGCGCGGCTGTCAGAAAAATTTTTAAATATTTTGTTTTTTGGCTTAATATTATATCTTTTTCGTTGTCTGTTTTTTTTAATATTTTCGTTCCGCCTGCGGACGGATTGTGTTTTTGCGTTTTATTATTTTCGTCTTCTTGTTTTAAAATATTCCAATAAAGCGCCATTTCTTCCAGCGGCCGCGAAATTAATTTTTTTGCCTCCGCCTCAATTGCTGATTTTAATTTTTGGGCGGGCATAAACGGCAATGTGATGATTGAATCAAAAACTGTATATGTGGGGAGGGATGCGACGACATGTTTTGATGCGGTGTTAGCTTGCTCGCAAATGCTTTTAATTATTGCGGATAATCTTTCTGTGTCGGCAAAATATTCTTCATGGGTATTTTCAGATGATTCTTCTGAAAAACCATAAGTCAGAAGCTGGGCGCGTCCTTTGTTGTTTCGCATTTCTGCAATTTTGATACCTCCAAGTCCGATGTCTATTCCTAAATAGCTTGGTTGGGATGGAGCAAATAAAGACATAATATATGATAATAATTTTTAATTTCAAAACAATCTTTAATGCTTTAATGTTTGTGACTACACAGGTACCAGCCCCGCCCAACCTGTCATTCTGAACGACTTTTATCAAGAACTTGAAAAAATAAAAAGACTTGACAATCGCATAAAGTTGAAAAACCGACTAATGCGAGTGAAGAATCCCATGGCGGTTGCAAAAACAATGGGATTCTTCACTTGCATCTATT
>JBDRHN010000031.1:0-18291 GCA_043816765.1 bacterium
TATTTATATAAGGTAATTAATTTTCAATTTACAATTCTCAATTTTCAATGAATGATCAATTTCCAAACAATTCCCAACCTTTTTACTTTTACCCGCTTGGCTTAACGTTTTAATTTTGAATGATAGGGTTTGAAAATTTAAAAATTGAAAATTTTTAACAGGGGCTTTATTGGTTAAATTGCGTATGAACCGCGAAACCGCGTCATCAATATCAATTATATTAGAATATTTTAAATTCATATTGTTTAATTCACTTTTTAACTAGCTTATCAAAAGTTATATTTATATTATATAATAATCTAACAAAAGTTGAAAGAAATTAATTTATTCCGCACCACCATCCTCATAGATGCTAACCACAAAAATCGCTAATTACTAGTTGCTAATTACTTCCTTTTGCGCCTTTACAAAAAATACCTTAATATAAACATATGCAAACATTCAACCTAAAAATCAAAACCAACCAAAAAATCCTGGCCCTCGGCGCCGAGCTTGATAGCTCTTTTGCTTTTTGTAATAATAGTAAAGTAACAATTTCGGAAAACACCAAAGAAATCGCAAATAATCCCGCTTTATTGGAAGAAAAAATCAACCTTTTCTGCGGTCAATTCAACCTAACCCCAGACTGCATTTTAACCGATTTAAACCCAGAATACAACACCATCAAAATAGGCGAAAAATTAGCGCAAAAATGGCAAATCCCGCATATTAAAATCCAGCACCACATCGCGCATATTTTTGCCATTATAGCTGAACATTACTTGATAGAAAAACCAACCCAAACCGAAATGCCAAACCAATTAATCGGCATAGCCTGCGACGGAACAGGATATGGAACTGATGACACAATCTGGGGAGGCGAAATAATGTTAGTCAAAAATCAAAAGTCAAAAGTCAAAAGTATTGAACGTATTGGGCATTTGGAGGAACAAACTTTAATCGGCGGACAGATGGCAGTTGAAGAACCCGCTAGAATGCTAATGGCAATCTTAGAAAAATTTCTAGACGAACAAGAATTATATAAAATAATAAATAAATTTTACAACCCAAAAATTTCCAAACTTTTATATTCGCAACTAAAACAAAATTTCAACTGCCAAAAAACAACCAGTTGCGCCCGCATACTTGATGCCGCCAGCGCGTTGCTGTTTGACTGCAACGAACGCAAATTCAAACACCAAGCGGCTAAAATGTTAGAAAACAATTCCAGCGAACCTTATGACGATATTCAGCCGATAATAAATAATAATTCAATCCTGCAAACCACCCCGCTTTTTGAATATTTAATAAAAAATTTAGACAAAGACAAAAAACGCCTTGCCTCAACAATCCACCACTATATCGCAAGCGGACTTTTTCAAATAGCGGAAAAATTCAATCCGTCAGCTGACGGACAAAATTCAAAATTCAAAATTCTCTTCTCCGGCGGCATGGCAAACAATAAAATTTTTCGTGAATATTTTGAAAAAAAAGAGGTGTTATTAAACCAAAAAATTGAACCCGGCGACCCTGGAATTAGCCTTGGGCAAATAGGATGTTTTCTAATGAGTCATGATGCCAAATAATTCATATATTCTCGTGTTCCATAATACTTAGTTATTGTGTAAAAACTCGTTTTTAACGTAAAATTAAGTTTGGGGCTTTGCTAATGTTAGCATCATTACGCAGAACTACGCAGAATTTGACGCAGAAAAACGCAGAAATTACACAGGAACTACTTACATGACAAAATATTGAATATATGGTTGGCGACGTTGAATTCTTGTTTCTTAAATTTACTAAATCAACATCATAGTTTTTAACTTCGCTTGAAATAATTTTTGCAAGTGGATGTCCGCCAAATGATGTGATTAATTTACACACTCCACCTAAATACGAAAAAGTTAGCAACTGGTCACTGACCTCCAATTTATGCTTTTATTCGCCGTAACCTAATCAATATATTGTGGTCAAAAGAAATTTAATACACAATTATTCTCAAAATTTTATACTTTATGGACTTTTGACCTTATAGACTTTACGCCTTCATCTTCTTTTCAACTTTTAGAATATCCAATGTAGTTTTTACAACTGTGTCGGGATTTAAAGAGATGCTGTCAATTTTTTCTTTAACTAAAAATTCCGCAAAATCAGGAAAGTCAGACGGACCTTGTCCGCAGATTCCTATTTTTCTTTTTAATTTTTTTGCATCCTTTATCACACTTGAAATCAAACTTTTTACAGCCTCATTTCTTTCATCATAAATATGGCTGACAAGTTCTGAATTTCTATCAACCCCCAAAGCTAGCTGAGTTAAATCATTGCTCCCGATTGAAAACCCATCAAAAATTTTAGCAAACTCTTTGGCTAAAATAACATTTGTGGGAATTTCGCACATCACATAAACTTGCAATCCGTTTTTACCGCGAACTAGTCCGTTTTGTTTCATTATATCCAAAACTTTTTTTCCTTCTTCAACTGTTCGGCAGAACGGCACCATTATTTTAAGGTTGGTAAGCCCCATTTCATCGCGGATTTTTCTCAGCGCTTTACATTCCAGTTCAAAAGCCGGTCCGTATTTTTCACTGTAATATCTTGACGCCCCTCGCCATCCAAGCATCGGGTTGGCTTCTTTTGGTTCAAATTCCGATCCGCCGATTAAATTGGCATATTCATCGCTTTTAAAATCTGATAAACGGACAATTACGTCTTTGGGGTAAAAGGCCGCGACAATCATACTAACGCCTTGGGCGAGCTTGTCTGTAAAATATTGTTTTTTGTCTTTATATCCGATCGTGAGCTGGATAATTTCTTCTTTGGTTTTGCTGTTTTTTAATTTATTAAAATGGATTAATGCTAGCGGGTGAATCTTGATATATGAACTGATTACAAATTCTTCTCTTGCCAGACCAACGCCGTCATTTGGAATAAAGCTTGATGAAAATGCCTGATCAGGAGAACCGATATTCATCATTATTTTTGTTTTTGGTCTTGGAATATTTTTAATATTGACCCTCTTAACGTCAAAATTTAATTTCCCGTCGTAAACAAAACCAATCTCTCCTTCTGCGCAGGAAACTGTAATATTTTGTTTTGTTTTAATTATGGTTGTGCCATCGCCTGTTCCGACAACGCAAGGAATCCCCAGTTCGCGTGAAACAATAGCGGCATGGCATGTGCGTCCGCCACGGTTTGTTACAATGGCGGCCGCTCTTTTCATAACTGGCACCCAATCAGGATCAGTCATATCAGTAACAAGAACTTCGCCTGCTTTAAATTGATTAATTTCATCAACATCGGCGATAACGTGCGCCGGTCCGCTTCCTATTTTTGAGCCGACGGGATCCCCTTTGCATAAAAGCTCTCCTCTTTTTAATAATTTATAATCTTCTAAAAATGAGAGGTCGCGTTGAGATTGAACTGTTTCAGGTCTTGCTTGAACTATAAAAAGTTTTCCGTTTTTTCCATCTTTTGCCCACTCTATATCCATAGGCCTGTTGTAATGGTCTTCAATAATAATCGCCCATTTGGCAAGTTGTAAAACCTCTTCATCATTTATGCAAAATTTCTGTCTATCATTTATTGTTACATTAATATTTTTTACCGGATTTATAATTTTGTGATTATAAATCATTTTTATCCTCTTATCTCCCAATTTCTTGTTTAAAATAGGTCTGAAGCCTCTTCTTAGTGTTGGTTTAAAAACATAAAACTCATCAGGGTTTACAGCGCCTTGAACGACATTTTCTCCGAGTCCGTAAGCGGCGCTGATTAGAACCGCGTTTTGAAATCCGCTTTCCGTGTCAATTGAAAACATAACACCAGATGATCCTAAATCACTGCGAACCATTTTTTGCACGCCGATTGAAAGTCCGATGCTGAAGTGGTTAAACTTTTTTTCTTCTCTATACGCGATGGCTCTGCCGGTAAATATTGACGCGAAACATCGGCGGCATGTGTCAATCAAAGTGTATTTGCCGCGTATGTTCAAATACGTTTCTTGCTGTCCGGCAAATGAGGCGTCCGGCAAATCTTCCGCTGTGGCTGATGAACGAACAGCGACGTCGCAATTGCTTCCGTAAATTTTTTCCATTTTTTCATAAGCTTTGATAATTTCGTTTTCAAGCTCTTTTGGAATAGTTGAGCGCAAAATAAGTTCTCTTGCTTTATCTCCTTGCTGAGATAAATTATTCATGTCATTAATATTTAATTCAGCAAAAACATCTTTAATCGCTTCTTTGATTCCCGCTTTTTCCAAAAAATAATGATAAGCGCGCGCGGTAATGGCAAAACCATTCGGAACACTCACGCCTTTTTTGTCCAGTTTTTGATACATCTCGCCAAGCGAAGCGTTTTTTCCTCCGACAAGAGGAATGTCTTTTATTCCAATTTCATTAAACCAGAGAATAAATTTTTTGTTGCGGTTTGGCATAGAATTGTAAAATATTAAAATTAAATAATTGGTGGATCTTTTATTGAAAGCGCGAAGCGCTTTCAATCTCCCCCCCCCCGCGGAGGGGCCGGGGGAGGGTTTTGTTTATTGTCATGCTCCTCTTTTGTAAAGAGAATTTAGAATTAACGAATGGCAGAAAAATTATTGTTAATCTTTTTCAAGAGTTTTAATAAACCATTTGCTTTTAATCCCTCACTGTTTCTGTCTCTAACGGCATCAAATATAATATGATCTGAATTTATGGATTTTATTTGTCGGACTTTTTTGGTTGAATTAATCATATTCTTTCATTTTTTCAATTTGTTATTTAACGAATAAAACACCAACCCAACCAACGCCCCAACCCCCATTATATAAAAAGGTTCCGTGAAAAGATTAAACCACGTCCATCCCGCTCCGCTGTTTAATATAATTTTTACAACAGATACTGCTACTCCCACTTCTAGCCCCAATATTGCGCCAAAAAAACTTAAATTTAACTGCTTGAATTTTTTTCCTATTTTCCACAAGATATATGAAAAAATTATAATTCTTAAAGACCACAATATAATATTTCCACCAGCCATGTTTGTTCTGGACAGGGCAAACATTATTAAAAATTCAAAAATCAAAAACAACGCCAAAATATACAAAGAAGATTTGAAATAAAATTGAATCTCTTGCGACGTAAACGCCCTTGGCGCGTTTTCTTTTTCTGCTCCCTCCTCTTTTTGCGCGTTCTCTTCCATATCTATATAATAGCAAATTAAAGTAAAAAAACCAAATGTTTTTTTGTAAAATTTAAAATTTTAGAGTGCAGAAAAATATCCCCCTCAAAAAAATATTTCTTATCCAAATTTTCTCTACAACAAGCAAGATTATAATTTTCCCACTAATACCAAACGCATTTATTGACATAATATATACAAACTGATATGTTTTGTATATATTTATATAAAGATGCAAACAAAAATATATTATGCCCATAAAATCAACCTTGAAAAAAATTATCCCAAAAAAGTATCATTCCCAAGCGCAAAAATTTTGTTTTAAATTTAAAAGTTTTTGGTATTTTGGAAATAAAGTCATTTGCCCTTGTTGCAACGGAAGTTTTCGTAAATTTTTGTCATTTGGAATTAAATCAAGACCAAACGCCCAATGCCCAAAATGCGAATCTCTTGAACGGCATCGCCTTTTTTGGATATATTTAAGAGATAAAACAGATTTTTTTAAAGGCAATCTTAAGGTTTTAGACATAGCCCCCGTAAAATTTTTACAAAAAAAATTCAAAGCGATTACAAATCTTGACTATGTAAGCGCCGATATTTCATCCCCGCTGGCTATGTTAAAAATAGATATTACAGATATTCAGTTGCCAGACAATCAATTTGATTGTATATTTTGTTACCATGTTCTTGAACACATTCTTGATGATCAAAAAGCTATGAGAGAGTTATTCAGAGTTTTAAAACATGGAGGGTGGGCGATACTGCAATCTCCAATTGACAACGAACGCGAGAAGAGTTTTGAAAATCCAAATATAGTCTCGCCCAAAGAACGGGAACGGGTTTTTGGACAAAGCGACCATGTTAGAATATATGGAAAAGACTATAAAGACAGGCTTGAAAAGGCTGGATTTGCTGTAAAACTTGATAATTATGCCATGGAGTTAGGAGATGATGCCATCAAAAAGTATGGCTTAATGAAAGATGAAATCATATATTTTTGCGCAAAATCAAAAGCAGATTTGCCGTAATCTATGCGCGCTATAATAAAATTTCTAACAAATTGTTATAAAATTAACTAAGATCCTCCTCTTCCCTAATATTGACAGCCTGCAAATGTTTTAATCTCAAAAACTTTCTCTTTAAACTCGCGAAAAAAACAAAAATCTCTTCTACGCGCAAAATCCAACAAAGCGCGCCATACACCCAAAAACCGATCGCGCCGACAATGCTCGCCTGCAGCAGAAGCCTTATCAAGGTTTCAGTTCCGGTAATCGGTCCGATTATAAATTTGTAAATTTGAGCAACAAAAGTCGCTGTCGCGGCGGCGAAAACTATTTTCGCCGCCGTCCAAGAAATCTTGCGCCCATCAAGCCGTTTCATTTTCATACGTAAAGTTAAAAACAAAAGTCCCATATTGCACCAAGACGCGACTGAAAAAGCCAAAGCCAATCCGATAACTCCCAAATTAAAATAGCTGGTGAAAAACAGGCTTAAAATAATATTAACGCAAACTCCGATTATCGCGACGTAAAGCGGAGTTCTGCTGTCATGATAAGCGTAAAAACCGCGGACTAAAATCGGACTAAGCGATTGCGAAAAAAGACTTAAACAAAAAAACGCCAAAGTGTTCATCGTCAAAATCGTGGAGTTCCAATCAAACTTTCCTGTTCCATAGACTATGCGCACAGTCTGCGCCCGCAAAACTATTAAGAAAAAACTAATCGGAATAACAAAAAAAAGTATCTGGCGGAAAGTAATGGAAAAATTTTTAATAAATTCCTCTTTATTATTTTGCGCGGCAAGTTCTGACAAAGTCGGAAAAACCGCGATAGCAAAAGAGACGCCAAAAATCCCAATCGGAAAACCTTGCAAATTATTGGCAAAATTAAAAATAGAAATACTGCCATCCTTTAATGTTGACGCGATAGCTGTGATAACGAGCAGATTAATCTGCGTAACCGCCAAAGTCAAAGTCCGCGGCGGCATCATCTTTAAAATTTTTCTTGTCCCCCTGTCTTTTAAATCTATTATTTTTTTATAACGATATCCCAAAAAAAAGGAAGCGGCCATTTGATTTATAAAATGCAAAGACGCTCCAAAAACAACCCCCCACGCAAGCCCGTAAATTCCCCAAAATTTAACAAAATAAAGAGCGCCGATTATAATTCCGATATTGTAAAAAATCGGCGCGAGCGAATAGATAAAAAAACGCTTAAACGACTGCAAAATCCCGCCAAAAACAGAGCTTAAACCCAAAAGAATGGGGCTAGCCATCATAATTTGAATCATTTTTGTCGTAATTATACTCTGCTCCCCCGTGAACCCAGGCGCCACTATTTTTACCAACAGCGGAGCAAATATTATCAAAATCAAACAGAGACACACCAAAGCAATCGCCAAAATATTTAAAATATTATTCGCCAACCGCCACGCCTCTTTATTGTCTTTCGTGCAGGTATGATTATTAATATATCCGACAAAAACAGGAATAAAGCCGGCTGAAAGCGCGCCTAAAACAAGCAGATTATAAACTAAATCGGGCAAACGAAAGGCTGCAAAATAAATATCAAGCTCAGTCCCTGCGTTAAATGTTCCAGCCAAAATTCTATCTCGAAACAGACCCAAAAAGCGGCTTGCAAGAGACGCCGCCCCTATAACAACCGCCGCCGAAACAATAGTCTTAGATTTTCCCGTAATTATTTTTTTGAACATTGCGATTTGTTTGCCAAATCTTAAACTAACGTGATATAATATTGTTTGAAATTTATAAAATAATCTTAGCTTGTTTGAAATAACAAGTCAACGAGTTTTTAAAAAATACTTTAAAAAAACAATATGATTTTACGTGGGATATTACTATTAATAGGACTGGCGATTCTTGTCGGCGGAGCGGAATTTTTGGTCAGAGGCGCCTCCTCCATTTCAAAAAAAGCCGGCATCCCGCCGATTGTCATCGGACTCACTATTGTCGCGTTCGGCACATCGGCGCCCGAACTTATCGTGAACATATTTTCCGCCGTTAAAGGAACAACAGATCTTGCAATCGGCAATATCATCGGAAGCAACATCGCAAACATTCTCCTTATTTTGGGCGTTTCCGCTCTCATAGTTAATTTAAAAGTCCAAAAAAATACAACATGGAAAGAGATCCCTTTTGCCACTTTGGCAGTAGTGATTATTTTATTTATGGCAAATGACAAAATTTTAAACAACGGAACATCAAATATTTTGTCCAGATCGGACGGACTTATTTTGCTTAGCTTTTTGGGAATTTTTATGTATTACACTTTTGAACTATTTCGCAAAGGAAAAGGTGGACTGGAAAAAAAAGATATAAAAAGCTATTCAACATCCGCATCCGTCATGTTCACAATCGGCGGAATATTATTTCTATTTTTGGGCGGACAACTTTTGGTAAATCAGGCAGTCGCGCTCGCAAAACTGGCGGGACTTTCTGAAATGTTAGTCGGACTCACAATCGTTGCGTTCGGCACATCTTTGCCTGAACTCGCAACATCTGTTGTCGCCGCCAAAAAAGGACATGCTGATATAGCGATCGGCAATGTGGTTGGATCTAATATTTTTAACATTTTTTGGATTCTTGGAATAACCAGCATAATCAGACCGATACCTATCAACGCGGGAGCTAATATGGATATAATGATCTGTTTTACCGCGACGTTTATTCTTTTTTTGGCAATGTTTCTCGGAACAAAACACACGCTTGAAAAATGGCAGGGAAAAATTTTTCTCATATCTTATCTGATATACATAATTTATTTAATCAAACGCGGATAAACATAATTAAAACGTCGCCGTAAATATACGGCGGCGTTTTAATTATATGATCTATTTTGTCTTTTTCTTTAACGGCTTTTTTGCAACAACCTTTTTATTTGCAACCTCTTTGATGGCAACCATTTTTTCAACTGATTTTTTGGCTGCGGCTTTCTTGGATGGCTTTTTGGGTTCAGAAATTTTCACTTCTTTTTCCGTCTCTTTATTCTTTATCGCCGTTTCAAAAGAAACATCCGGAGTTAATAATTTTAAAATTTTATCTAACTTTGCGTTTAATATTTCAAATTGCTCTTTGGAATGGCTTGTTTCTTTGTTTGACGCGCCACCCCCTTTTCCAAAACATTCATCGCAGAAAACCGGCTTTCCTTCAGCAGGCTTAAACGGGACATCGCAACTTTTTCCGCATTTTGAACAAACTGCTGTATATCTTTCTTTATCATCAAAATTTGATTTTCTAAAATCCTTTTTGCCGAATCTGCTTGATCCGCCATCTCTTTTGCCCTGAAAACAATCACTGCAATAAATAGGCTTATCGCCTGTTGGTCTAAACGGGACTTCGCAATCATTGCCGCACTCATCGCATATCGCCTTGTGCATTGAGGGTCTGCTAAAATCCCTGCCGCCCCTGTCTCCTCTGTTAAAATCTCTGCCGCCGCCAAACCTATTTCCTCCGCCGCCCTGTCTTCCGCCTCTATTAAAATTTTTCATATTTTTTTGTTTAATATTAATTAAATTTGCCAAAATTAGTATATTGCTAAAGTCTATACTGTTGGCGGGAAAAAAGCAAGAGGGGCGGCCATTGTGCGGGTAGATGCCAGCAATTGCTGGCATCTACCCGCACAATGTTAAAATTCCTTTGGTGAAAATCATTTTATAAAAACTACTCCTAAATAGCTCGTGGTTTCCACCGAAGGCTGTTCCAAGAAATCATTGGAGGTTTTTTCGTAAAGTATTTCCGTTTTTAAATTTTTAGCATCAACATACATTATGGCGGTTACTAACGCGGCCGGCGAATCCAAATAATCTGAATTAAGATTAATAATTTTATTAATGTCGCGCGATGTAATCAGATTCTTAACAACTTCGTCATTATTTTTAGCATTATATTCTTTTAAATAATGAGAAAAATCTATGGAAAAAACTATCAAAGCGTTATCGTCTAAATTTTGATTGAACCAGTCAGCAACGTCTTTTGCGTCTTTGATGCTCGCGGTGGAATTGAAAAGAATAGGAAGAACTCGCGCTTTGGGGTAATAATTTTTTACAAAAGGAATTATGGCGCCTATTGAATGTTCGTTTAAGAAACTGCTTGGGTTGTCATGGAGTTTTAAATCGGCTAAAAATTTACCGGCTAATTCGCTATTGGTTTGCACTTGTCCTAATGGCGTTTGCCATATGGCGTTTGCGCAAATAATGGTTGTCGGACCTAAATCTTCGTGACTGGGTCCGATTATCGCTATATCTTTTATGCTGTCATTTTGGGACTGGCGCAAAATGTCGGCGATGATTTCAGAAGCGATCAGATGGTGGGGAATGATAACCGCTTTAATGTCTTTGTTATTTTTTGAATTGCTAGATTTTTCTATCGCTTGATTAAAAAATTTTGTGTCAAAAAAATTCTCATTTGCCGGTATTAAAAAATTTTCCGTTTTGCGATTGTCCGCCAAAGTTAAAGAGGTTTTGTTTTTATTAAAATATGAGGCGAGGATTAAAACAATAACGCACCCGATAATAATTATAATGATGAGGGCTAATAAAAATTTTTTCATTTATTGGGATTGGCAGTGATTATGTGTTTAATTTCGAAACCCATCAACCCCTCTTAGCCGCCGGGAAAATTATATAGCCCCCTCCCGCGGAGGGGGTTGGGGGATGGTAAAACCACAGACAGATATAGCGGCATTATTCCAAATTTTCTACCATGACTTTTACAAAAAGGATATTTCGTTCCCACGCAGCAGTCCCCTTAGGGAGACTGCTGCGGAGCGTGAAACTTATTCAACGGTTATTATCGAACTGCCATTTTCATAATTAATATACTGGGGATTTACCAAAGACTGGATTGTTGCCGGTTCAACTTTGTATTCGCCTTTGGTTTTTACGCGCGCCAAATACGATATGTAGTTGCCGCAATTTGTGTTCCACCCTTTGTATATAATGTATTTTACTTTCTGTCCGTCCGTGTTGTAAGGGTACCATCTGTGGCATCCGTTGCTGTAATTTCCGTAATAATATTTTATAACGGGCAAAAGTCCGCTTGGCAAAATGTCGGTTATCTGATAGCTTCCATTCAAAGCATTGCCGCCGATTGACGGATATAAACGTATTTCAATATCGTCATTTTCTTTAAAATTATTTGTTTTGACGCCGTTAACGTAAAATTCTTTTCTAATGCTGATGCTTGCATCCTCTTTTTGAATCTCTTGTTCAAGGGGCGCGACGGTAATTGTTGTGATTCCGACATTGCCTTTTACTTCTTTGAATTTTATTGAATTAATTTGATCCGCTGTTGCCGTAAATGAGTAAACATGAGAATTGCTTAAATCCACGGTATGCTCCTTGCCGTCCATTTCGTAGATAATTTTGGCGGACGAATTATTCATATGCTTCGCGGCTTCTTTGATATATGCGATTTTTTCCAAATCAATTACTGCGTCGCGCGCGCCGTTGCTGGTGTTAACATAATTCCAATAGCCGTTTTTTTCCGGCGCGTTTATCGCGCTTGCCAATACTGCCGTTAAGGATGTAAGCTCTTTTGTGCGTTCTTCGTTTTCGTCAATGCTGATTTTTATTGACGGCAATTTTTGCTGGCCGTATTCTTTTGCAACGTCATGATAAATTGAGCGCGCCTTTTCATCCGCTCCAAGTTTGTGAAACGACAAAGCGGCATATAATTTTTCTTTTACAGTTAGGTCATCGCGCGCAGTCCAGTTGTTTAACATCGGAAGAACGGAAACATCAAGCGAGGCTAGACCGTATAATGACAGGCTGATTTCTTCTTGGTTGCTATCTTTATTATTAAAAATATTTAAAAAATATTGTTCTAAAGAAATTTTATCAAATTCATCCGCCGCTGTTCCTGCTAATTTCGCTGTTAGCTCCAAATCTTCACTGCTGTAAGGAAGAAGCGCGATTCCGCCATTTTCTTGCTGGTATAAATATGCCGATGTTTGCGGAATGGAATAATCTTCGCCAAACAACTCATTCAATAGTTCACGAGATTTCTTTCGGGCGACCGCCTGATCAATTCTGTCTGTCCACGACCAGCATAAACGTTCTAAGGGATCATATAATTGGATGCGATTGATGTCGCCTAAAATTACGGTAATCAAGTCATCGGAATCAACATCCATTTTTGTGTCTGTGGTAAGGGTTTGGGTGGTTGATTCCAGCTTTGAAAGCCGAGAGCTGATTACATCAATGGGCAATTTCAGAGCGTCATTCCCTTTTGTTGTTGAAACATTATAAGTAATATCATGTTTGCCCGCGGTAAATTTTGGCAGATTTATAAAAGCAGGTTGGAACGCTTTGGTCATAAAATCTTCACTCTTTTCTATCCCCAAACTTTCCGCCTTTAGATTGAATATCGCATCATCGTCTGAATTTAAACTTGTCCCATAAGCGCGAAGGCGCGCGATAGGTTGATCTTCTGTTAAATATTCATTGCCTATTGTGGCGTCAACAAACACCGGCAGGCTTACATTGACATTTCCAACCGCCGTTCCAATTTCCAGATTTCCGCTGATGGCTTGGGTCGTAACACGCCAAGAAGTGATGTTGTCAGGCAGAGTAAAAGCGACCTCTCCTTTGCCGTTGCTGTCTGTGGCAACTGAAGCAAACAAAGGCGCGTCAAGCAAGATTTCTCTTACTCCCCCTTTGTCGTTGTGAACATAAAATCCGTCTGCAATATATGTATGCTGCGGTTCAACTTTGAAATTGTATACTTTTACGATCTCTTTTTTTGTTTCTATTGAAGTGATAAATACTTTATTTCCGTTTTGATCCAACAACCAATCGCCGCGGCGCAGTTCTCCCGCCATTACAAAACTGTTATTGCTGTAGATCCGATGCTCGGGAGTTACGCGCAAAATTTTATTGATTATCAAATATTCTCCCGCCGTGCGCTTGAACATTTCAACCACTTTTCCGGTTTCATATTTTATATGCAATGGATCGGCGATTGTTTTTATTTCATCATTAACATCTATCTCTTCAATCGGCTTTACGTTTCCGTCCGCCATTAATATTTTTGTGCCGGAAAGAAAACATCCTCCCCCTTCGGCGCTCATGGCGTCGCTGATTGTTTTATGGCTATAATTGCCAACGTATGAACCGCTGCTCACCGAAGCATAAATTTCATCCATTGGATTTGCCGTGTCCTCCATCATGGCGTAGTAAGCCTCATCAACCACGTTTACGTTAACCTCGGATTTTACCGGTTCGCCTTTTTCATTTTTTACCGATAATGAAATTTTAATATCCTCTCCCGGCTTGTAATTGTCTTTATCGGTTGCAATATCAATATTAAGTTTGCTATTATCAGTGTTATATTTTATCTGATTGCCGCTTGCGCCCCACCAGTTTGTTTCGGTCGCAAAATACGCGGAACCGTTAAAATAAATTCCCGCCAGATTTACGTTTGGAATATCGCGTTTTTCAAAATTAAAACTGTATGTTGAATTGTCTGAAACGACATATTCCTGCAACCCATTTTGCATTTGCAAAAATAAATATTTATTTCCATTGTCATCGGGGAGACTTGCGTCGTTTTGCCTCATGTCGGCGCTTACTTTTTCTCCGACGTTATAAGTCTTATCTTCCAGATCAAAATTGTAATAATTATTATAATAAGAATAATAATGATTTACGCCTTCTCCGTCATAATAATATAAATACGCGTTAGCTACACTGTATCTGCCGTCTTCGGAAAAAATCTTCAAGCGGATATAATATGAAGTTTCCTCTTCTATGTTGTTTACGTACACATATACTCCGTTTGGTCCGCTGTTGACTTTGAAAGAATCAACTTTTTCTTCGCGGCTGGAATAATTATAAGTCGGGTATGATTTTTTGCTGACAAAATCATAAGAGGCGCCGGTTTGATATTTCTCATAAATTATTTTTACAACTTCTCCTTTAATGTTTGTATTGGGTGCGATCTCGTTTCCAATATCATTGCTCCAATAATTAACATCCGCTTTTTGGGGATCAAGATAAAAGGCGGATATTTCCAATTTCGCTTTTCCTTTTTCCGGATAAGTTGCTTTTGTTTTGGCATAGCGGTTGTTTGCAAAAAATCTTACCGAAGCGTCAGCGGTAATTTCGGAGAGTTCGCTGTTTTGCGGCTGAATTCTCAGCCACGCCGACTCTGGCCAACAGACCTGTTTTTCACCGCATTCGTAATATTGTTTGGTGTAAGTCAGTTTTGCTTGACCGTTTTCGTCTGTAACAAATTCATAGTCCCCTTCCGGCATATTAAAAACCAAGGGGAGATTGGGAACCGGGGTTCCTTCAAAAAAGCTGGCTTGCACGCTAAAATTTATATTTTCTCCGGCTAGCGCTGTTTTTCTATCGGGAGTCATGCTTAATTTATAAGCCGGTTTGGCATAAGGGGATATTTCAATATATTTACTGGTGATAATTGTTTCCCCTGCTCGCAACTGCAGAGTGTAATAATCCGGACGAATATTGTCTAATTTAATTTCTCCGCTGTAAATTCCCAGATCATTCAAATTCAGCTCTTGCTCGCTGATGAAGACCGGCTGATATTGATAATCCATGTAGCCTTCTTTAATAAAAGTGATGCTTACTTTTTCATCTATCTTTTTCCCGTCGCGGCTTTTTAGCATTCCCCAAAATTTAATAGTATCGGTCGGCTGGTATTTGGGCCTGTCATTATATAAATACCTCCAATAATCGTCTTGACTATTGACGGATCTATAATAATTATTGCTTCCGCTGGCGGGAATAATCAATTTCTTTTCGCCGGATGTTATTTCGATATAAGCTTTTTTTGAGTTACCGGTTGTTTCTTTCAAAGTATCAAAAACTGCTATGCCGTTGTTGTCGGTATTATACTCGCTGTTTTCCCCCGCTACTTTTACATTTGCTCCTGAAACGGGTTGCTTTGAAAATAAATCATTCACCCAGACTATTGTCTGTGTTTTAGTGATATTGATATAGGCGGACAAATCGGTTACCTGAAACCACGCTTGCTGCTTTGCGCCATTTGATTCAAAATCAATCACATAAAATCCAATCGGCAACTTTTCCGGAAATTCAATAAACTGAACATATTGTCCCTTTTGAATCGGAGCCGAAAGATTCATAAATTCCGTAAGTTTTGATGTGTCGTAGACATATTTATTATAAGAATATGACCACCATGGCATTTGGTCTTGATAATTCAACGCCTTTAAATATTCTTCGCTTGAGTTTAATTTATATATTTTAACATTCGCTTGCGCGTTTGTTTCGTCTGTATAAACTTGAACAACTGGTTTTTCGCCGGAGGAAAATTCAAGCATTTTGTTATAGATATTAAAATATCTATTGTTATAAAATCTATCTACGCCTTCGGTTTCAAACTGGATGACTTTGTCTTCAGCTAATTTTTGTTCGCTGTTTAAAAGCGGCAACCCCGCTTTTACCGTTACCGTATATATTGTCGCTTCTTTTAATCCATTTGCAGACACATATACCATGGTACGGCCGTGTTTTTCAAAGCGCCCTTCAACTTGCGGAGTTATAGAAAAATATTTTTCAAAATCAGTGAAATTGTCATGGCTGAAAGTTATTTCTATTCCGCTGTTGGTTGGCACATACGTACCCGTGTCGCGCGGAATTGTGGTTAGAATTTTAAACGAATCTTTTATCTGGTACGCCCAATTGTAATCTCTTTTTTGCATTTCTCCGCTTTCATTGTAATAGGTGGCGTTTAAAGAAACTTTCAAAATAGTATTTGGAGAAAGCTCCTCTTTTGGAATTATTTTCCATTGCGTTGAAGAGACTTTTTCAATATCAAAATCAACTTTCGGGTTTAAAATAATATTTTCTTTTATCAACTCCGCGTCTAATTCTTCTTTGCTGGACAAAACGTAAACCGCATTTTCGTCAACGCCCGCGCTATCCATTTTTTCCGGTTGCAATTCAAAATTGTCCATGGCAAAAGCAGGATTGATAATCAAACTTGAAAACTGGTTTGACGGAATAATTTTTGTACCTTTATTCGAGTTTGGCGAAAAAGGAGGTAAAAAATGGATAGCGCCTGCCAACAAAGCAATAAGTGTTATAACGGCTACTGCTGGAATTAAATGTTTTAACGTAAAAAATTTTTTGGAAGCTTCAACATTTTTTTTCATAAAATTTATTATATTTATTGCTCCCCCGACGAAGCTTTATAAAGATTTATAGATGATCTTGTGATATCCGCTTCTGCCTTTTTTTCGTCAAACTCCACTTTTCCAACCCCGCCTTCCATCCAACTTTCTACCCGTTTTCTGGCGGTGATAGCTGGTTCCACATCCGGCTCTTTTTGAACCAACTCAGCCCCTGCGGAAATAACTGTTATTTTATTATCTTTAATTTCTAAAAATCCGCCGGCGACAACGACATAATTAGCGTTGCCGTTTTTTTCATATCGGATTGGCGCGACAGACAGCTGCATCAACATCGGCGCGTGCCCTTTCATTATTCCGATCTCGCTCCGCCCTTTTTTTTCGCTTTCCAAAAATTCAACATTAACAAAATCAATGCCCTCTTCTTGAAGGACTATTTTTTCCGGTGTAATTATTTCTAAGGTTAGGTTGGTCATAGAGATTTTATATGATTAAATTCATAAGCTAAATATCAAAACAACGCGATAGTTCATAAGGATAAATAAAGTTTATTTCCGTGTTGTTTTTTATTTTTTTCCCTTGATAATCCAAATTTACCACAAACGCCCGTTTTGGATTGTATCTTGCGATAAAGCCGGATAAGCTTTGCTCCATTTTGCCGTTGCAATTAGATTTTACTTCTAAAGGACATATATCCAATCCCTTTTCAATAATAAAATCAACCTCGGCTTTTTGTTTGGAACGCCAAAATTTTAAATTTACATTATTATATTTAAACAGCAACAGCTCTTTTAAAATAACATTTTCTAATAATGCGCCTTTGTCTCCTCTGCTTTCAAATGGTTTGCTGAAATTTTCTAAACCTGAATTCCTGAGTCCTGTGTCAATAAAATAAATTTTTGGATTTTTTACTATTTCTTGGCGCGCATTGGTAAAAAAGGGTGACAAATTATAAATGACGAAAGTTTTTTCTAAAATAGACAAATATCTTTGAACTGTATATCTGTCGGTGTTTATTAAAGAACTTAATTCGGCTATATTTATCAGATTTCCGATTTGCGCGGCCAATAATTTTACCAATTTTATAAAATTAGATTCATTTTCAATTTTCAAAAAACCGATCACATCTTTTTCAATATAGCTTGTAAATATCTCTTTTAAAAATAGCTCCTTTTCTTTATATTCTCAAAATCCTTGTGCGGACTTGAAATTATGGTGATTTCGCCAGTCATAAATTTGCAATTTAAAACTTACTTTTTATTTTATCTAATTCCATATTATTCTAAAGAATATGAGGGATTAACTGTCATTATAAAATCTCTACTATAAGACTCGTCAATCAAATTAATTGCTTTTACCACTGCTATAATATAGCGTTCTCTTTTATCTTCTACTTGCACTTCAAAATTTAAAATTTTTTTCTCACCTGGATTAAAATTATCTATTAAAATATAGTTTTCTCCTGAAATTAATTTGAATCCTTTGGGTATAGACACTACTACTTCCACTTTTTCAAATTTACAAACAGTTTCGATTTCTAATGTAAAACTTGCCTTTGAATTCTTAATTGAACCCGCCATAACAGAAAGACTTGCAGGAGAAAAATTTCCTTGAAAACAATTCATTTCTTTCTCGTTCTTCTGTAGAGATGGTCCATCATTAGAATCTTGACGCAACGGCATTGATGTTGACTTAATCTGTGAACCACATCCAGCTAAAAATAATACTCCAATTAATGAACTTAAAAATGTAATTTTTTTCATAAATTTGTTAACAAATAATTAAATTTTATAATTTGGATTTGATTTGGAATAATTTGGATTTTGGATTTTGGATTTTTTTTAACTTTCAACTTTGCACTTTTAACTTTTCACTACTTGCATCTTCCCCGCCTGCTCCAGCGCCTCTTCAACCGTGCCAACCATATAAAATGCCTGCTCCGGGACATCGTCGTATTTTCCGTCAGCTATATCTTCAAAGCCCTTCAAAGTGTCTTCAAGCGCAACATATTTTCCTT
>JBDRHN010000032.1:0-10573 GCA_043816765.1 bacterium
GTGACGAAATTTTCAGATTTTGAGGCAAATTTTTCAAACAATTTTTGAGGTTTAGCCCAAGCTAAGCTGAAAAAATTTTTGGAAAATTTGACCAAAATATGAAAATTGCAGTAGGAACTAATTACGCGACAAGTCTATTATACAGGAAGGATAATGAGACATATAAAAATATACCTGAAAAAGTTATGCCAGATATTTTAATAGAGGATGATTGCGAGAGTATCGGTGGTGCGAATAATATGACTATTACCTTTTTAAATTCTGAAATAAAGAAAAAAATAAAATCAATTGTTGTTAAAGAATTTCAAGGCATTGATTATTTGCCAGATGATGTTCGCGACCTTACAAATAGATGAATTTATTGCCATATTGCGTCATTTATGACACGATAAGCGTATATAAATGATACGATTTTTACAGAATAATTTAAGTTATTTCAAAGAGCTATTTATTGAGCAATTTGAATTTTCGGTGAGGAATTATTTTAAAGTGTAGAAAAATATGTGCGGAATAACAGCAATCTTGGGAAATTATAAAGATAAAGAGGGTTTTGTTAGAAATTCTCTGGAAAAAATAAAGCATAGAGGTGCTAATATTTACGAATACCGTATTTTTGATAATGGCGCCATAGGAGCAAACCGCCTACCGATTGTTGACAGAGAAAATGGACGCCAACCCCTAACAAATGAGGATAATACTGTTTTCGCGGTGCAAAATGGGGAGATATTCAATTACAAAGAGTTAAAAAAAGAGCTTGAAAATAAAGGGCATAAATTCAAAACAGACTCCGACACTGAAGTTTTAGTCCATTTGTATGAGCAACATGGCGAAGAAATGATTTACAAATTAGATTCAGAGATGTTTGCGTTTGTAATATATGATGTAAAGAAGAATAAATTTTTCGCGGCGCGGGATATGTTCGGAGTGAAGCCTCTTTTTTACGCAAAAGAGGGAAATAATTATTATTTTGGCTCGGAGCTAAAACAATTGGCGCAATTTGATTTTATTCAAGAAATAAAAATTTTTCCGAAAGGTCATTACATGTATAATGGCAAGCTGAAAGAATATCATAAATTAAAATACAGCAATAAAATAAAAAATTTGGATTATGCCAAAACAAAATTAACCGAGCTTATTGTTGAAGCGGTGAAAAAAAGAGTGGATACAGATTTGCCCTTGGCGGTTCTTTTAAGCGGCGGCGTGGATAGCAGCCTTGTCATGGAATTAGCGACGCGTTTTCATAAAGATGTTACAGCTTTTATTTTGGGCGTTCAGGGATCGTCAGACTACGAAGCCGCGCTTAGATTATGCAAAGATAATAAATATAATTATCATATTGTTTATCCCAATGTTGATTACGCGAAAGAATTTGAAAAATTGATTTACCATTTGGAGTTATACGAGGCGCAGGTTATACGGCAATCGTTTGCGTTGGATATTTTAGCGAAAGAGGTTGCAAGAGCCGGCTATCGCATCGCTTTAGTCGGAGAAGCGTCTGACGAGATTTTCGGCGGGTACAATGAATTTTCAAGATTGAAAGATGAGAACATAAACAAAGGATGCTATTTGATTACCAATGACCTTGAACGCAGTCATAATGTTAGAGTGGACAGGATGAGTATGAAGCACACGCTTGAAACAAGAGCTCCATATTTTGACAAAAAGGTGGTAGAATTTGCTTTGCAGATTGATGGAAAACTTAAAGTTAAAAGAGAAAATCATCAGATAACCACAAAATATATTTTGAGAAAAGTTGCCGAGGAATTTTTGCCCGGTTATATCGCTTGGCGGTATAAAGTTCCTTTTGCAAATGGCGCGGGGATGAATGTCGGATTTAATTTTAAGACGCAAGACGGCGATGTGGCAAAAGCGGTTTTATCCGCAGGAATAATTAAAGAGGATGAAGAGGCAAAAAATAAATATGGATTTTTTACAAAAGAGGAATTAGCGTACTTTGAAAAGTATAAAGAATTCAAGTTTGATAAATTATGCAATAATTGGCAGAGGATTATAACCAAAGAAACTTTGACAATTATAGACGAAAAGGCGAATGAATTTAGAATGCTGGTTGCTGAATTTGGAAGATTGCCGTTATATTTTCCGATTTATTTGGCGGCACAGCTCGGAAATTACAAAAAACATAAATTAGATATTGATTTTATTTCGTCCGGCGGAGACGATTTAACATATAATTCATTATTATCAGGTTCCGCCCAAATAGGAATTGCCGACCCGATTTTTACTTTTTCTAAAAATTTTACGACAAAAGGAAAAATTATCGGGCAACTGATTGGAAAAGCCGCTATTGCCGCCGTTACCTTGGATCCGAATATAAAAATTGATAAATTGGATGATTTTAAAAAATATAAAGTCGGCACTTTCCAAGAATTTTCCACAACTAATACTTTAATGAAAAAATTTTTGCCGGAAATAAAATTTATTCCGGTAAAATATAATGAGATTACAAAGGCGTTAAAAGAGAGAGTTATAGATATAGGAATTATGACTGAAGATTTTGCTTGCGAATTAGTTGGAAAAGGCGGGCATATCGTTTATAATTTTAATGAATCGTTTGGAGAATATCTTTTCACTGGAATAACTATATGCGATAATTTAGATCCAAAGTTTTATCCCGCGATAAATTCTTACATCTCATCCATTAAAGAAACGATCAATTTTATAAAGAAGAATAAAAAAGAAGCGTTTTTATATTTTAAAAAAGAATTTCCCCTGCTTTTAAACCATGAAGAAACTTTTAACCATATAAGCAAATATTGGAGTAAGAAATT
Source organism: bacterium (assembly GCA_043816765.1). Lineage (GTDB taxonomy): Bacteria > Patescibacteriota > Patescibacteriia > JBDRHN01 > JBDRHN01 > JBDRHN01. Next base: position 2,790 of record JBDRHN010000032.1, read on the forward strand.
GGATGTAAGCAATAAAGCCATTGAAAACGCGAAGGGGGTTTGGCAGAATGTTTATCCTTGGCTATTAAAGGCAAGCGTTCCGCAGTTTATAAAGCCGACTATCGCCGATGGGACTCTTAAAATATTTAATTCAAGAAATATTTCACGAGATATTCCTTATAGAGAGGATGGAATCGCGCATATCATAAACACAGCGGCTGAAAAAAACGAACCGATAAAAATTATTGGTTTTTGGGGAGCGTCCGCCAAAGAGAAAATGGATGAAAGCGATGCCATCGCCATTGAGAAATTTAAAAAGATAAATCAAGAGATTAAAAAAATTTATAAAAATGGGGTAGAATTTATTTTTATACTCGCCGATGAACACGCGAGGTTAAACGGTTACAGCAAAAATAAATATAGCAATTACCTTAAAGAAATTGATAAAAAAATTAACGAGAAAGGTTTCAAGAGTTTGTATTTAAGCTCGATTTGGAAAAAATATAAATTAAATGATAAAATTATAATCGCTGAACTTAAAAAACTTAAAGAATCTGATTGGCGTGACGTTAAATGCCGCAAAGAATTGGAAAAATCAGCGCGGAATTTGGGGTTTGAAAAATACAAAGATGAGGCAAAAAGATATTTTGTAATGAGAAAGCTGGAATCGCAAATATTGCAGAAAGAATTTTCAGATATGATACTTCATACATATTCAAGTGATATTTTTCAAGATTTATTCCCTGACTTACCCGTATTTTATTTTTGGGTCAGGAAAGAGGGACATGCGAGCGTGCCATGGTTTGAGTATTAAAGAGTTATTTATTGAATAATTTGAATTTGTGGCAGTATTGACAGAAATAATTATTTCCATAATAATGGAAATATATCCAAAAATATGGAATATAAAAAAAATTCAAATAAATATTTTTTACCTGTATCAAGCCAGAAAGTTCTTGATTTTTTGGCGTATAATAGCGGCAAAAAATATACAGAAAGAGAAATTGTTAAAGGCACTGGCGTAAAAAAATCCGCAGTTAATTTGTCTTTGCGCGAATTGGCTGATAAAAAAATAATAAAAAAAGAAAAAATCGGCCGTACCTCCATATATAAAGCCGATGAAAATAATTTTGTTCTTAAAGAGATAAAAATATTGCAGAATATTTTACTTATATTTTCATTGGTTGAAAAATTAAAACAGATAAGCCAAAAGATTATACTTTTCGGTTCTTGCGCTAATGGCGATAATACAAGTGAAAGTGATATTGATCTTTTTATTCAAACCAATAATCCTGACAGTATTAGAAAAATTATTAATTCCTTGCCGTCAAGAGATAAAATTCAGGCAATAATAAAAACGCCAAAAGAAATGCTTTTGATAAATAAAAATAAACCTTTATTTTTTCAGGAGATTGAAAAAGGAAGGGTTCTTTGGGAAAATTATGGATAAGGAACTAGAAAAGTGCATTGAACGTAGAAAGATTATAAAATTTTCAAAGGCGAGAACATTGACTGGCAAGGAATTAAAACTTGCTTTGGAAGATTTGAAATGCGCAAAAGAAAGTTTTTTAAATAAGAATTATAGATGGACAACTATTCAATCATATTATTCAATGTTTCATTCCGCAAGAGCTTTGCTTTATAAAAAAGGTTACAGGGAAAAAAGTCATTTTTGTTTGATTGAGGCTGTGAGGGAATTTTATGTTATGGGCGGAAAATTAAATTTTAAATTTATTGAAGCGCTAATGCTTGGAAAGTCGCTTAGAGAGAACGCGGATTATTATGGGGATTTTGATGAGCATAGTTCTAATGAGATGATGGAAATGGCAGGAAAATTTTTTAAAGAGGCAAAAAGAATATTACAAGAAAATTAGAAAATATATTATTGATAATTCTTTTGCCTGATAATATTTTTGGGTTAGTAAAATAAAATTTTTTTATGAAAAAAACAGCAACATACAAATCCGCCGGGGTTGATATCGCCGCCGGAACAGAGAGCGTTAAGTTAATTAAACAAAAAGTCAAAAGCACTTTTGATAAAAGCGTTTTAAGCAACATTGGGACATTTGGCGCGATGTACGGGATGAAAGAAATTTTGAAAAAATACAAAGATCCCGTTTTGGTTCAGAGCATTGACAGCGTCGGAACAAAACTAAAAATCGCGACAATGATGGATAAACACGACACAATCGGCGAAGATATGGTATCGCACTCATGCGGAGATATTTTATGCCAAGGCGCAAAACCCCTAACTTTTTTAGATTATATCGCAATAGACAAAGTGAAACCAAAACAAATTAACGAAATTGTCGGCGGAATGGTTAAAGGCTGCAGAGAGGCTGGTGTTTCCCTGATCGGAGGCGAAATCGCTGAACTGCCCGGAATTTATCAAGGCAATGAATATGATTTGGTCGGTTCAATTTTGGGTGTTGTCGAAAAAGATAAAATTATAAACGGCAGTAAAATAAAATCAGGCAATGTTCTTTTGGGACTTCCTTCTTCAGGACTTCACACAAATGGTTATAGCCTTGCCCGGCACATATTTTTTAAAGCCAACAAATATAAAGTTACTGATAAACTTAAAGGCCTGAAAAAGAGTTTGGGCGCAACGCTTTTGACTCCGCACAAAAATTACACAAAAACAGTTTATCCGCTTTTGGATAAATTTAAAATAAACGGCATCGCGCATATCACAGGCGGAGGATTGATTGACAATATTTCAAGGATTTTACCCAACGGCGCCGCCGTTGAAATCAAAGAAGGCACATGGCCGATTCTGCCGATTTTTACACTGATGCAGGAATTGGGAAATGTGCCATGGAGCGATATGCATAAAACTTTTAATCTTGGAATAGGAATGGTTTTAATTGTAGAAAAAAAAGATGCTGAAAAAATAAAACAGCAAATTGTTAAATCAAAAGAGAAAGTTTATGAGATAGGGGAGGTTGTGGGTGGTAATGGAAGGGTAACGATTATTTAAAATTTATAAATTAGGCGTTAACGCGCGCATTGGCTATAGGAAAAGCAGGTTTGTGGAAACCGAGCGTCCACGTTGGACGCTCGGTTTCCACAAACCGTTCAACATTGAAATTCCTATACGATAAATTATGTTTCAGCCATTAAAAAGAGTAAAACTAAAATTTATGGATTTTATTAGATCAAAAATCGCCTCTTTGAAAGAGACGATCTTTGAGTGTGGCGGAGAGCAAGGGAGTCGAACCCTATCCGCGGTTAAGCGAATCGTTTGGGTATCAACCAACGACGTCACCGAGACGTTATACTCTCCGTTTTTCCGCCACGAAAATTATTATAACATAGGAATTAAAAATTTTCAAAATAAAAACATCTTCACTTGATGAAGATGTTTTTATTGATCCGCTTTTGCGGAATAGAGTTTCGTTGGTTGATACCCATTGCAATAAGTATAACAAATTAAAAAAATTTGTCAAGATTTCATGAAAACTAACCAACAACCCCAAATAGCAATCATCCAATTCCCCGGAACCAACTGTGAATACGAAACCAAACGCGCCGTTGACGCAACCGGTATGCGCGGAGAGTTTTTCAGATGGAATGACGATTATAAAAAACTGGATAAATACGACGGATATATTATACCCGGCGGGTTTTCTTATGAAGACAGAAGCCGTTCCGGAATTATCGCGTCGTTAGATCCGATAATGAAAGCAATCAAAAAGGAGGCGGAAAAAAACAGACCGGTTTTTGGAATTTGCAATGGCGCGCAGATTTTGCTTGAATCAGGCCTGATTCCGGGACTGGAAAATTATCAGCTTGGAGGAGGATTGGCCGTGAACAAAAGGGTTAAAAATAACAAAGTTTTAGGCACCGGATTTTATAACACTTGGGTGCATTTAAAAACTGAAGTCCAAGTCTTTGGTTCAAAGTTGCCAATCATTAAAATGCCCATCGCGCACGGAGAAGGACGATTTTTATTTGACGAAAAATTATTAAAACAACTCATAAAAAATAACCAAATTGTTTTTAGATATTGCGACGGGAAAGGCGGAATTGTCAACGAATTTCCAACCAATCCGAACGGTTCGGTTTACAATATCGCCGGAGTTAGCAATACATCTGGCAATGTTATTGCAATGATGCCGCATCCTGAAAGATGCGGAGCGGGGCTTGAGATTTTTAAGGCGATGAAGAGGTTTATTCAACAAAACATTAAAACCCCCCCACCCCCCCTTGTCGGGGGGGCTAGTGCAAATTCCCCCCTGACAGGGGGGGGTGGGGGGGGTAGTCAGGGCAACCGCACTATCCCAAAATATATCCCAAAGAAAAATTCAATAGAAATATTCATTGAACTAATCATCACAGACAACGAAGCCGTAACGGTGGAAAACACATTAAAACAATTAGGATATAAAAATATAAAAATAAAAAAATGGGGACATTGGGAAATTGAAACTGAAAAATTAAGTAAAAAAGATTTGGATAAAAAAATTGAAGAAATTATTCTCTCGGGAGAATTGCTTAATACAAGCAAGGAGATTCCTTCTGTTTGTTTTGCGTCCGACAAATCGCCGCAGTCCCCGCGGGGAGACTGCGGCGGAGCGGAAATGCGCTCCGCGGGAGTCCCTCCGCAGAGGACTCCCGCGAACGGAGGGCGGTATTTAGTCCGCTGCAAAGACGATTTTATCAGTCAAAGCAAATTAGCCGCGCTTAAGAAAATGAACATCAAAGGGATTAAGAATATTAAGAGGGGAGTGGTTTGGAAGATAGGTGTTGGCGGGAAAGAGCTGGAAGAAGTCTTGGGGACAAATATTTTTTATAATCTTTTTTCGCAAGATTGTTTTGAGATATAAAGACATAAGATGCAATAACTAAATCTATGGAAAAACAAATAATCCTTAAATTGCATAAAAACTTTGAAGATTGCGCCCGCGAAAAAGACGGCGTGGAATTTTGGTATGCCAGAGAATTGCAGGGACTTCTTGGCTATGGTCGTTGGGAAAATTTTGAAAATGCTATAAAAAAAGCAAAAATAGCTTGTGAAACCGCCAAGCAAAATGTTTCTGATCATTTTCGTGACGTCACGAAAACGATCCTGATGCCCAAAGAAGCGAGCAAAGAAATAGCTGATATTATGCTCACTCGCTACGGCTGTTATCTTATCGCTCAAAACGGCGACCCGCGAAAAGACGAGATCGCTTTTGTGATGACATATTTTGCCGTTCAGACCCGCAGGCAAGAGGTGGTGGAGCATCGATTATCCGAATGGGAACGTTTGCGCGCCAGAGAAAAACTTTCTATTTCCGAAAAAACGCTTTCAGGAATTTTATTTGAGCGGGGCGTTGACGGGCCGGGGTTTGCGCGAATTAGAAGCAAGGGGGATCAAGCTTTGTTTGGCGGATACAATACTCAAGATATGAAAAACAAACTTGGCGTGCCGGACAAACGACCGTTGGCGGATTTTCTTCCGAGCGTTACCATTAAAGCCAAGGACTTAGCCAACGAGATCACGAGTTTTAATGTTAAAAAAGATCAAAACCTAAAAGGCGAAACGCCGACTACTTCCGAACATGTAAAAAATAATAAAAATATGCGCGAGATGCTGGCCAAAAGTGGCATCCAACCGGAATCGTTATCGCAGGAAACAGACGCAAAAAAGATTGAACGCAAATTAAAATCCGAAAATAAAAAACTGCCGAAAGCGGTTAAAAAATTGAAAAAATAAAAATATGAAAAAAACAGTTTCAACAAACAAAGCCCCGCAAGCAATCGGTCCATACAACCAAGCCGTTGAGTATAATAATTTAATCTTTTGCTCCGGACAAATCGCGCTTGATCCAAAGAGCGGTGAAATGGTTGAAGGCGGAATTGAAAACGAAACAAAAAGAGTAATGGAAAATTTGAAAGCCGTGATCCAAAAAGCTGGGAGCGACATGGATAAAGTTTTAAAAACAACTATATATCTTACCGATTTGTCTAATTTTAAAATCGTCAACGAGATTTACGGAAGCTATTTTACAGAAAACCCGCCCGCCCGCGCGACCGTTGAAGTTAGCAACCTGCCAAAAGGCGCGCAAGTGGAGATTGAGATGGTTTGTTTTAAGTAAAACAATAGTGTATAATAATAAATACAGAAAAGTCAATAATATCATTAACTATGTTGAATCAAGTTTTAATTGAAGAATTTGCCTCTGACCTAAAAATCGCGCCATTAAATATTATCAGGGAATATTTGGAAATAGAAACGCTTTATTATTTAAGCCAATGCAAATTATCTGAACATATTATCTTCTATGGCGGAACCGCGCTGAGGCTTGCTTATCAAAGCTTTCGTTTTTCTGAAGATTTAGATTTTCTTTTAGAAACCGACGATGCGAGCAACAAAAAAGAACTAAAACAAGCGCTGCAAACCATGGCGCAAAACAATAAAGGCGTTGCGGTTGAAGAAATATTTGAAAAACGAAATACAATATTCGGACTTTTGCATATTGAAAATGAGCTATTAAAACATGCGATAAGAATAAAAATTGAAATTTGCAAGAAAAAAAACGGAGTAAAATCAGAAAATTTTTTGCTCGCGTCGCCGATTAATAATAAAGATGTAATTTTTAAAACAGCTGACTTAGAATCGCTACATAAGATGAAAGAAACGGCGATTAAAAACAGAAATATGCCTCGCGACTGGTTTGATTATTGGTATTTATGCCAAAAATTGCATGCTAAAAATTTAATTCAAAAAAAATTTCTTTTTAATAAAAAAGAATTTGAAAATGATTTAAAAAGATGGCTTCCAAGAGATAAATGGAAAATAATAAAAACAGTTATTGATTTTTATGAAAACAACTAATTATTTGGATTTTAAAAAATCGTTGGGAAAAACAGGAAAAACCTTTTTCAGTCTTAATGATTTAAAAAAATTTTACGCAGGCAGTAAAGAAAGTTTAAAAACATTGCTTTCTAGTTGGACAAAAAAAGGAATGATTTTTAATCTCGGGCGCGGTTATTATACTTTTAATCTAGCGGCAGTTGACTATTTGCATCTGGCGACCATGTTTGATAATTCTTCTTATGTAAGTTTTGAATACGCGCTGTCCTACTATAATTTAATTGATCAAGCGCCGTCGGTTGTAACACTCGCGACCAAAAAAAGAAGCAAAAAAATTCAAATGGCGAATTGGACATTTGAGTATTCCCGCTTGCGAGATGATCTGTTTTTCGGCTATGAATTAAAAAATAAAATCTATATTGCCGCGCCGGAAAAAGCGCTTGCCGACCTGCTTTATTTAATCTCGCGCGGAAAACGGTTGGTTGAATTGGACACTTTGGATATATCCAAAATAAATAAAAAAAAGCTAAATTCCATTTTAAAAAAATTCCCTAAATATACGGTTGAGAAAGCGAAAAAATTGATTTAAAATATTTGACAAAATTAGACTAATCATTAGACTGATTTTAGACTGATTTTATGTACAAACTAAACGCGAAAAAATTATTTTCCCGCCAATTCTTATCCCAGTTTATTTTTACCCGAAATTCACTGCCTTTTTTTGATGAAGAAATTATTGCGATAGATAAAGAGTTGTTAAATTTTGAGCGGTTATTTTTAAATCTTGACATTGAAAAGAATCTCATAAGCAAAATTGAATTCAGCTCTTTCGCTATTTCAAAGGCGGAAAATTCAACGCTTAAATTCACCTTGCCCAAACAAACCCTGTCATTCCAAAAAATTTTTTCTGTGGAATTAAATAAACCAATTAAAACAGAATAATATCGCGTTAAAAATAACCTGCGGCAGCAAGATTAAAAATTTATAAATTAGGCGCTAACGC
>JBDRHN010000033.1:0-35472 GCA_043816765.1 bacterium
GCAACGGAAGTCTTAAACCTTTATAATAGCCAGAAGAAAACTTATGTCCAATAATATGATTACATTAAACTGTAAAATTTGCGATAAAGAATTTAAGGTAAAGCCATATAAAAAGGATACTGCAAAATATTGTTGTAGAGAATGTGATTGAATGATGGGCTATGATTATTAGGCTCTTCGCAATTCGCAGTGTGATTAGTAGTTTATATAAAACGCGGAAGCGGAGAATTATTTATTAAATACTGGTTCCGAGTTGTCCCGCGGACACTCGGAACCATAATGCACCACCGCGTTCGCACCGCTTGCGAACGTTGCGACCGCTTCTCGGAACCATAATGCATTTAGCGCAATTTCGCAAAAATGGCGACGGCAGTTCAAAGTTATCCACAGCGGAATAAAATTTTATCAGATTAAAAATGAAATTTTTTTAAAATAAGCCCTTTTGGGCTTATTTTAATGCCTTTGACCAATACTAGATGTGGTGGTATAATGAAGAGTATATATACTATATATTGTTAATTTTAAACTTTAAACTTGATAATATATGCATTGTCCAGCCTGTTACCACATTGACACAAAAGTCGTTGATTCGCGAGTCGCGACAGACGGCATTGCCATCCGCCGCCGCAGGGAATGCCTTAAATGCGGATTTAGATTTTCAACGCGCGAAGAAGTTGAAATTTTGGATTTGATGGTAGTCAAACGAGACGGGCGAAGGGAATCTTACACACGCGAAAAACTGGAAAACGGACTCAAAAGATCTTTTGAAAAAGTGTCCATAACCAATGATAGTTTTAAAAAATTAATAAATAATATTGAGCGCGATATTCAAGTGAAGTCAAAAAACGAAATCAAAAGTTCGCAAATTGGCGAAATTATAATGAAACGGCTGAAAAAAGTTGATCAAGTCGCGTATATTCGTTTTGCTTCTGTTTACCAATCCTTTAAAGACGCGACGGATTTTAGAGAAGAGTTGAATAAACTGGTTAACAAACAAGAAAACAAAAAAACAAAAAAACAAAAAAACAAATTTTAATTTTTAAATTTTCATTTTTAACATTTTATGCCAGACACCAACAACATTTCCCAAATCAGAAAACGCGATGGACAAATAGTTGACTTTGATCAAACCAAAATTATCAGCGCCCTCAAAAAAGCCCTGTTGGCAGCAAACGAAAAAGAGGGCAAGGCGAAATTTTTAACCGACCAAGCCATAAAAGAACTTAATAAAAAATTTCACTATCGTTCAATCCCGGCGGTTGAAGAAGTTCAAGACATTGTTGAAGAGACCTTAATTAAAAATAGAGAGATAAAAACCGCCAAGGCTTACATTCTATACAGAGATCAGCACGCCAAACTTCGCGAATATGAATCTTTGGTAAATTCCGATGAAATAATGGAAGGATATTTAAAACAGCTTGACTGGCGCGTTAAAGAAAACAGCAATATGGCTTTTTCTTTGCAGGGACTCAATATTCATGTTTCAACCGCTGTAAGCACGCACTATTGGCTCAACAAAATTTATTCGCCGGCAGTTTGCGAGGCGCATCTTGGCGGAGATATTCATGTTCATGATCTGTATCTGCTCGCCCCATACTGTTGCGGATGGGATTTGAAAGATCTTTTAATCAAAGGTTTTTCAGGAGTTGAAAGCAAAGTAGAATGCAAACCGCCAAAACATTTTAGAACAGCGCTCGGGCAAGTGGTGAATTTTTTTTACACGCTTCAAGGAGAAGCCGCCGGGGCAATGGCTTTTTCTGGTTTTGATACATATTTAGCTCCGTTTATTCGCTATGATGATTTGGGATACAAACAGGTTAAACAATGTATGCAAGAATTTGTTTTCAATATGAATGTGCCGACAAGAGTAGGCTTTCAATGTCCGTTCACAAATATCACAATGGATCTTGTAATCCCAAAAAATATTTCTGAAGAAAGTGTTATTATTGGCGGCAAACCTCAAAATGAAAAATATGGAGAATTTCAGACAGAGATGGATATGTTTAATAAAGCTTTTGCGGAAGTGATGGTTGAAGGGGACGCCAAGGGGCGGGTTTTTACTTTTCCAATTCCCACTTATAATATTTCAAAAGATTTTAATTGGGATAATCCGATTTTGGACAGGGTTTGGGAAATGACTGCTAAATACGGCATTCCTTATTTTGCTAATTTTGTTAATTCCGATATGAATCCGGAAGACGCGCGAAGCATGTGTTGTCGACTTCGCTTGGACAACAGAGAGCTTCGCAAACGCGGCGGCGGTCTTTTTGCGGCTAATCCGCTCACGGGAAGCTTGGGGGTTGTTACAATAAATCTGTCGAGGATTGCTTATCTTTCAAAGAAGAGCAGTTCAGACGCGCAAGATGCTAAAGCTAAATTTTATGAAAGGCTTGAAAAGATGATGTTGCTTTCCAAAGAAAGTTTGGAAGTAAAAAGAAAAGTGATTGAAAGATTTAGCGAACAAGGGCTTTATCCTTATTCAAAAGTATATTTATCAGGAATCAAAGAACGTTTTGGCGAGTATTGGAAAAATCATTTTAACACAGTGGGAATTATCGGAATGAATGAAGCTTGTTTGAATCTTTTCGGGAGAGATTTAACTGATGACGAGTCTCATAATTTTGCCATTGAAGTAATGTCTTTTATGCGCGGCAAGTTGATGGATTATCAAAACGAGAAAGATCAGCTTTTTAATTTGGAAGCAACGCCGGCAGAAGGGGCGAGTTATCGTTTCGCGCGAGAAGATAAAAAATATTTTCCTGATATTATTGTTGCGAATGAAGAGGCAATTAAAGAACATGGGGCTGAACCTTATTACACAAATTCTACGCATTTGCCGGTAGATTTTACTGATGATATTTTTGAGGCGTTGGATCGCCAAGATGAATTGCAAACATTATATACAGGAGGAACTGTTTTGCATGGTTTTATTGGCGAGCGGCTTTCTGTTGATGGTACAAAAAGATTGGTGAAGAAAATAGCGGAGAATTATCATTTGCCTTATTATACTATTACCCCCACTTTCAGCGTTTGTCCGAAACACGGCTATTTAGCGGGTGAACACTTTTATTGTCCAAAGTGTGATGAGGATGATATGTCTCCGCAAAAATTAGAAAGGCAAAAATGTGAAGTTTACTCAAGGGTTGTCGGCTATATCCGCCCCGTTGATTCTTGGAACAAGGGCAAGCAGTCTGAGTTTGGGCGAAGGAAGGGATATAATAAGGGGTTGAATGATGGACTATAAAGTTTTTTAGTATCTTGTATCTTGTATTTGGTATTTGGTATTTTTACATACAAGATACTAAATACTAAATACTAAATACTAAATACTAAATACAAACAAATGCTGATCGGCGGAATTCAAAAAACAACATTAATTGATTATCCGGACAAGGTGGCTTGTATAGTTTTTACAATGGGTTGCAATTTCCGTTGCGGGTTTTGTCATAATCCCGAGTTGGTTGAAATGGGTAGTAAAAGTAACATCTCTGAAGATGTTTTTTTTGATTTTTTAAAAAAGAGAAAAAAAATTTTAGACGGTGTTGTTATCACAGGGGGAGAGCCTTTGTTGCAAAAAGATATAAAAAATTTTATAATAAAGATAAAGAAAGAAAATTTTTTAATTAAGCTTGATACGAACGGAACTTTTCCGGTTTTATTGAAAGAGCTGATTGATTTAAAATTAGTTGACTATGTCGCGATGGATGTGAAGACCAATGTTTTAGAAAAATATTCAGATGTTGTCAATGTTCCGCGCCGCAGTCCGCTAGCGCGAGACTGCGGCGGAGCAGTGGGGGAGGATATTTTAAAAAGTATCAAAATATTGATAGAAAATAAAGTTGATTATGAATTTCGGACTACTGTTGTTGAATATTTGCACACAAAAGAAGATTTGATTGAAATTTCTAAATTAATAAAAGGCGCGCCAAGATATTTTTTGCAAAAATTTGTCGCGGCGCCGAAGCTTTTGGATAAATCTTTTCGGACGAGAAAAAGTTTGCCAACGGCGGAATTGGAAGATGTTTGCGAGATTGCGAGGAGGTATGTCGGAATGTGCGAGGTTAGATGAAACATAAATTAGGCGCTAACGCGCGCATTTTGTAGAGACGCATTGCAATGCGTCTCTACGGACATGCAAATATTGAAATTCCTCTGCAACGAGTTAAAAGTTTGTAAAGTTATAAAGTTTAAAGTCCTAAAACTTTCAACTTTATAACTTTGAACTTTTAACTAATCATCCTATGCCCATAAACGAACAAAATTTAAAAAAATCTTTGGCTGACCACAAAAATGGAACGGAATTTTCTGTTAATGAAACCAAAAATATCACACCAAAAAAAGAGAATAGTATTTCTCGAGAGATTTTAGAAATTAATAAAGAGAATAATCGCTTGCTAAAGAAAGTGGTTAGATACCAAAGATGGGAGACTTTTTTTAGTTTTTTTAAGATATTGATAATCGTAGCTCCTCTTATTGCTGCCTATATTTATCTGACTCCTATGTTGTCGCAAGCGTTAAATGGTTATCAAGATTTGCTTGGGACGGATAGTCAATTGCAAACTACAACTGGCAATTTGAAGGAGTTGGACAATGTTAATATTAAGGATCAGTTGAGGGAGTTGTTGAAGTAGATTGAGGTTTTGGAATAAAGGAAATTTTGTTGTTAATTAAAATTATGGTTAATAAATTTGAAACAAATTTTATCGCAGAAACAAAGGATGAAATGCCATTTTCTGAATCTTCAGTTAGGAGATTTTTTGGTAAATGGTGTAAAATAAATGATTTTATCATCACCAAATTTATTTCACGAGAAAAATGGGAAAAAATGAAAGGCGAAGAAGGTATTTTGGAAAAAAAATATTCAGGAAAACAAACTCTTTTTATACCCAAAGATTTACAGCTTTGGGAAATGATAGATATTATAAAGACGGTAGATAATGATACTTTTGCTGATAAACCTGATGCTAGTGGACAAAGGACAGATCAAATTATTTCTTTGGGAGAGATTTTTAAAAAAGCGGGCATATACTTATCTTCATATTTACCTGAAATTGAAGATGGCAAAGAAATAGCGCAAAATATTGCTAAAGAATTTTGTGATTATGGCATTTCTTTGGAGGAACATGCCGGCGTAGATGAAAAGATTCTACAGAGAACAGCGCTTGCAGAGGAAGATAAGCAGAAACTTGATGAATGGTTTTTGGGTAGGTCAGCTTACCAAAAAAGAATGGACAAACTTGGAGAAAATAAAACACCAGACGATATTGAAAAAAGAAGAGTTGAATTATTGAGAATATATTTTAAGGCTTTGGCACAAGAAAGCTATGAAGCAGAAGGTAAGAAGCCGTGGGAAATAAAAAAGGGTCCAATGTGGCATCTTCAAGACGAAACTAAAAAAGGAATAATTAAATCTATCAAAACTCCAAAAAGAGTTTTGGATACTGTTATTTTTAAAAGAGGGATAGAAAAATTAGTAAAAGAAATGGAAATAGGAGAAGCGCCAAGGCGCAAGATGATTAATTTTTTTTTAAAAAAAATTGGATTTGATATTTCAAGAGAGCAAGAGAAGTTTTATGATGTTTTAGAAATTCCGAAATTGAAACAGGAATTAGTGGAAGTAAGACAAAAGGGCGATAAATCAGAGATTGCAGAAAAAGAGCGAGAAATTGCTGGAAAGGTTCAAGATGGGGTGCGTAGTTTCACATACAAAGGACAAGAAGGTTCCCCCAATCATCCATCTGAAATGGTTAAAACCCATCTTATTAATTGTGTTGGTTCAGCAATTTTAGGAGGAGCACTTCTTGATGAATTGGGTATTAAATATCTTCATGCAGACATACCTAATCATTCATCAACTTTTTTAATTACGAGTGATGATAAGGTATATTGGCAGGATTTTACCCCTCCGCCAGGAGTATCTAATTGTAGTCGCCATGAAATTACCAATGATTTAATAGAAGAAGGTTCGCCTCGGATAAAAGATGTTGTGGAGTTTCAAAAACATCCTCAAGATAGCGGTCTATCTTTAGAAATAGTTGAGCCACTCAGCAAAAAGAGACAATTCAGTGTTAATTTGTTTAAACCAGAAGTCGGTTTACAAACCCATGTACTTATCAACCTAGGAAATCTTTTGAAGAATTCTGGAAAAAATGAAGAAGCGGCTGAAGCTTACAAAAAGGCTATTGATATTACTCCGAAACTTGTTGATCCCTACAATGGTCTTGGAAACGTATTGAATCGTCTTGGGAAAAATAAAGAAGCAATCGAGGCTTACAAACAAGCGATTACTATTAACCCTAAGCTTGCTGATCCCTACAATGGGCTTGGTAATGTTTTGAATAATCTTGGAAGGTACAAAGAGGCAATTGAAGCTTATGCTAAATTTATTGAGTTATGCGGTGATCAGGATCAATATTTGGTTAAGAGAGCAAAAAAAATTATATCTAAGTTAGAAAAATTTAAACCGTTTCCGTTTGCCGGATAACTTTTATCTCATCACGATAGATTAAAATTTCCCCGGCGCGCCGCATTCCGGGAAATCCTGACATCATAGTCGCGCCATACGCTCCGGTTTTTAAAATTGCGAGCAAGTCGCCAATTTCTAAATTTGGCAATTTTCTATTTTCTGCCAGATAATCGTTTTGTAAAACAGAATTTCCGCAGATTGTATAAACCTCTTCGGATTTTTGAGAAAATTTATTTGCGGAAACAATGGGGTGATATCCGCCTTCGTTCCATTGATAAATGTATGGTCGGGCAAACACCCCGAATCCAGAGTCAACGCCAACTTCTTTCCATGAACCCATATTTTTTATATTAGTTACTTCTGTTAGCAACAATCCCGCATCGCCAACCAAAGATCTGCCCGGTTCAATTTTCAGATTTATTTTTCTGCCAAAGTATATTTGCGCTTCTTGCATTAATAAGACTATATTTTCTCCGTATGTTTTCCAGTCAAAATCTATTTCATTTGGTTTTAAGGCAATTCCGAAACCCGCGCCGAAATTTATGTATTCAATATTTGTAAACTGTTTGGCATATTCAAATAAATATTTGTTTAGTTTCAGGAACGGTTCTAAGCCAAGCATATTGGACGCCAAATATCCATGAACGCCGATAATTTTTAGGTCATATTTTTTGACTAAATTTTTTAATTCATCAAACTTATTTTGTTTTATGCCAACCCTTGGTTTGGGAGAATAAGATTTGTTTGTCGCGCATTGATTGCCTGTTTCTTGTTGAACAAAAATTCTAACCCCTATTTTTTTATTTATGTTTTTATTTTTTAATTCCAGCCACGCGATTATTTTTCCGTAACGTTCTATTTCCTCAATAGAATCAAAGTTAATGGCGGCGTTGCATTTGGCAAATTCGTACATGTCATCTATTTTTAGATTTGTGGTTGTAATGGATATTTTTTCATTCGGAAATCCGGCTTCTCTGGCGAGTTTATATTCTTTTAGAGAATTAACCTGAAGGTACGCGCCTAAATTCAATAAAATTTTCAAAATTTCCGACCGTTCGTTGCACATTGCCGCGTAATGTATTTGTTTTTGTTCGTGCGGGATTGCTGAATTTATTTTTTTAAAATTTTTTTCAATTGTTTCTCCGTGATACACATACAAAGGAGTGCCGAACTCTTTTGCCAGCTCAACAGTGTTAAATTTTCCGATTTTTAAGTGGTTATTTTCCATACTGATTTCTTACTTCGCTCATTCTTTTCAATAATGAGCAGGTTAGTTCTTTAAAAAAACTATCCTGATAATCATTCATAATTTTTATTCCTTGCTCTGTTATACCGCCTTTTGTGCAAGCTTGTTCAATTATTTTAAACCCGCCTTTTTTCAAGAGGGGAGTGAGGACTTCCAGCATCTCAATTAAAATTTTTAAAGATTTTTGCTGATTGATTTTTTTTTCTCTTGCGAGCGTGTTTATGTATAGTCTAAAAAATTCAGCGACAATCGCGGCAGAGCAGCTTGACAAATGCGTGTAGGCGTCCATTTTGTTTTCATCAACGTCGTGAACTCTGCCTATTTTTGAAAGCAGTTTTTTGATTTTATTTTGGTCTGTTTTGTTTGTGTATTTTCCCGGACAAAATAAAATCGGACCGCCGATTTTATTTAACATACTTGGCATTATTCGAGCGAGTTTAATTTTTCCGAGATGTTTATAGTATGTATTTTCATATATTGCCGCTACAACTGTTACAAAAATTTTATTTTTTGGTTTTATTTCAATAAATAAATTTTTTAAATTTTGCGGTCGGACGCAAATAAAAATTATGTCGCTTCTGTTCGCCACTTCTTG
Organism: bacterium; assembly: GCA_043816765.1. GTDB lineage: Bacteria > Patescibacteriota > Patescibacteriia > JBDRHN01 > JBDRHN01 > JBDRHN01. Next base: position 8,308 of record JBDRHN010000033.1, read on the forward strand.
CGCTGAATTTGCCAAATGGTATTTATTATTTTTTATGCGGCTAGTGTTAAAAACAATAATGTCGGATTGATTTAAAAATTCCTCAAATCTTTTTGCCAGCATCCCGCCTATGTTTCCAAAACCGATTATTCCTATTTTCATATTATTTTTTATGCGAATTGTCATTCCTGCGGATGTTTACTGATTCGCTGACAGCTTTGCCTTGCGTTGTATTCTCCGAATTTGCGACGGGCACTGTCATTCCGACCGGAGCAAAAGTTTTAATAATAAATTTTTGTCGAAGACATAAAATTTATTATTAAAACTTTTGCGGAGCGGAGGAATCCCTTGATGTGAGTTATGCTATTTTACTATTTTAAAATATTTTCCAGTTTATAATTAAAATACATTACTTTATTTTTATCTAAAATTTTTGTGAATTTGATATATTTTCTCGTCCTAAAAGGGATTCCTCCGCTCCGCTCTAAAATATTTATTTCACTTCGTTCCATAAATATTTTAGAGCTCCGGTCGGAATGACATTGCGCATGGAATTGCTTAAAAAATTTATTATTAAAATTAAATTTGATTATATAGCAAATATACGATTTTATCAAGTATTATTCAATTGATTTGACAAAAATAAAATAATTGTATAAAATGGATATACAATTATTTAACTATATACTTATGTCTATTCAAAAAGAAGTGAAGCAAAATATTTACGCTTCGCTAAAAGAACTTGATCTCACAGACAATGAAATTAAGTTATACACACTCTCGTTATCTTTAGGACCAACAACAATTTCAAAACTTGCCGAGCATCTTTCAATCTCTCGTCCTAATATTTATAAAATAATTGAGGGGCTGGAGCGCAACGGGTTGGCGAAATTTTCGGAGCGGAAAAGATTCGCGCGAACGTTTATGGTTTCCTCGCCGACTGTTGTTTTGGAGCTTTTGCGAAAGAAGAAAAAAGCGCTGGCAAGGCTTGATGAAAATATCACGCAAGCGATGCCTCAGTTGTTATCTTTTTACCATCAAGGGGAATTGCCGACATCAATTAGAATTATTCAGGGTAAAGAGCAATTTCTTGATGTGTTTAGAAATATAATTGATGAAACAAAAGACGTTTCCGAGTTTTTCGGTTCGGTAAAAGATTTTATCGGCTTTATTTCTTGGGCGGAGGAGCGGCAGTGGATTAAGGATAGAATTAAAAAAAGTATTAAAATCAAGGCTTTGCTTTTGCCGAGCGAAGACGCTGATGAGTTGAAGGCAAGTGATGATAAGGAGTTGAGGGAGACAAAAATTTTAAAAGCCAAGTCGCCGTTTGCGACGTCTTTTCAGTTGTTTGCCAACAAGGTTGTGGTTTGGCAGCCAAAGGGGGCGTTGGCGGTGTTGATTGTTGATGAGTATATCGTTGAGATGCTGAGGAGTGTTTTTTATACTTTGTGGGAGAATTAGTATTTTGTATTTTGGAAAAACGCTGTTGTCGCGGAGCAACAGTGTTTTTTTGAATTAAAGATATACTTCTTTTCGGTGTTTTACGCGAAGAAGTTGAATGGTTTGCGGATCGCAAAATTGAAAAATCACTCGCCAGTCGCGAGTGATACGGAACGAGAGAAGTCCAGCGAGATCTCCCGTGAGTCTTTTGGTATGCAAAGAATTATGAAAAGGGTTAGTTGCCAAAACCGCAAGAAGTTTAGCAAGTTTTTGTTGTTGCGCTTTTGGCAGTTTTTTCGCTGATTTTAAAAAATTGCGATGATAGGCGATTTGAATCATATTTTGCGAAGTTCTTTTAAGAACGATTTGGAATCACAAAAGAAGTTGACGGGTTTTTCATTGACAGCCTGCAACATTTCAGCTATAAAATTTGGATTATAATTGCCTTCTTTATCTTCGCCGATAATGCTAATCATAAAAGATCTTAAAAGATTAAGTTCATTTTTAAGATTTTTTATCCCTTGATTTTTTACTGGGATTTGCGCAAGTATTTTATTTTCGCACAATTTAGTTTGAAGCATATAATTAAAGTATAAATAAGTTTTAAATAGATGTCAAATTAGAGTATTTGGTATTTTGGAAAAGCGCTGCTATAAAAGATAACAGCGTTTTTTTGCGCGGATTTTTTTGGGAAAAGTAAAAAGCGCCATTATCTCTGACAAAAATATTAGAGACAACGGCGCTTTTCTCGCGCTAATTATAAGTTGCTGATAATTAGCGCGAGAACCGATACAGTCAGACACTTTGACAGAATAAAAAACAACCTTTATCATTAAAAGCGATAGAGGTTGCGTAGACTTCCCTTGAGCGTTCGGGCTCGTACATGGAGTTTGCACCTCTATCTTTTAGTTAAAGCTTCCAATTAGTTAGTTGTCCTTTTAGGGACGTATCAACGACAAGGTTGAAGTGGCTAAAAGATTAGAGGAGTTGCTCTGTCAAAAAAGTTTAACTCATATTTTGGCTATCGGCTTATATAAAGTTCTATGTATCTCGCAAATCCCATATTTTTTCAAGGCTTTGTGGTGTTTTTTTGTCCCATATCCTTTGTGTTCATCAAACCCATATTCGGGAAAACGCAGATGTTCCTTTTTTAAAATATTATCTCTTGTAACTTTTGCTATTATAGACGCGGCGGCGATGGAGTAGACAAGGGCGTCGCCGTTTTTTATGCTTTGCTGTTCAATGGGGTGATTTTTGAGTTTTAATATGCCGTCTATTAATAAATAATCGGGTTTTATTTTTAGTTTGTTTATCGCTGTTTTGAACGCTTTTATATTTGATTTTCCTATGTTATACTGATTAATAAAGTTTATATTGATAATTGCAACCGACCAGCTTAGGGATATTTTTTTAATATCTTCGCATAATTCCTCTCTTTTTTGAGGAGTTAATGTTTTGGAATCGCGTATGTCTTTTAAAATTATATTTTTGGGCATTATTACAGCGGCGGAAACAAGCGGTCCTGCCCACGCGCCTCGACCGGCTTCATCAATGCCGGCGATGTATTGATAGCCTTGAGTATAAAGTTGGTTTTCGTAATTTTGGTTCGGGATAATCATCTAAGTATATTAAACAAATTTTATTTTTTATGCAAGAATTAATCAACAAATTAAAAGAGTTAAAACAAAAAATTGTTGAGACTTGGAATATTTTAAAGCTTGATGATAATAAAAAAGAGGCTGATGGTTTGGAAAAAATGATGAACCAGCCTGATTTTTGGCAGGATCAGGAAACCGCTAAAGAGGTTTCGCAAAGAGTGAGCGATATAAGAGAGGAGATTGAAATTTGGGAGAAATTAAAAAAAGAGGTTGAGGATACTTTGGAAATTGCCGAGCTGGATAAAGAGGATAAAGATGTTAATTTGCGTGAAGAGTTGGAGGAGAAATTTGAAAAACTCTCAAAAGAATTTTATGAGCGGGAATTTTTTGTTTTGTTTAACGGCGAGCATGACAAGAACAATGCTATTTTGGCGATTCACGCGGGTGCTGGAGGCGATGACGCGCAGGATTGGGCTGAGATGTTATTGCGAATGTTTTTGCGTTTTTCGGAGAAAAAAGGTTTTACTGCAAAAATTATTGATGAGTCTTTTGGCGCTGAGGCTGGGATAAAAAGTGTGATGGTTGAAATAAAGGGGCGTTATGCTTACGGCTATTTAAAGTCTGAGGCGGGGGTTCATCGCTTGGTTCGCATTTCGCCGTTTGACGCGGAAGCTATGCGCCATACTTCTTTTGCTTTGGTTGAGGTGTTGCCCGAGTTTGCAAATATTGATTTGGGGAAGATAAAAATCAATGATGATGATTTGCGAATTGATGTTTTTCGTTCCGGCGGCAAGGGGGGGCAGAGCGTGAATACTACTGATTCGGCTGTTCGCATTGTTCATATCCCAACCAAAATTACTGTGAGTTGTCAAAACGAGAGGTCGCAAGTTCAAAACAAAGAAACGGCTTTGAAGATTTTAAAAATTAAATTGCATCAGCTTGAATTAAAAAAACAGCAGGAGCAAAAACAAAAACTCCGCGGGGAGTTTCAATCGGCGGAGTGGGGGAGTCAGATTCGTTCTTATGTTCTTCATCCGTATAAAATGGTTAAAGATCATAGGACGAAGTTTGAGAGTAATGACCCGGAGGCTGTTTTGGATGGGGAGTTGAATGAGTTTGTTGACGTGTATTTAAGAAAATGTAAAATGTAAATTTCAAAATGGAAAATGACAATGTAAAATTTTAAAATTTTTTATTGTGGATAATTTATTGACAAAATATATATTTATGTTATGATAGCAATATAGAACGGCGTGCCCAATACTACGGGCATCAAACGCGTTTGTCAACAAAAGTTCCCTTGAGAAAGGGTTCTTTTTGTTATATAATATTTTCGTGGCTCGGGCTCGTGGTGTAATGGCAGCACTCCGTTCTTGACAAACGCGTAGCGCGGGTTCGATTCCCGTCGGGTCCACACGCCAAGACCACCCTATTTGGGTGGTTTTGGTTCTATAAAGAATTAATCTTTTCTAATGTAATCTCTTTCAAAGAATCTAATATCATATTTGCTTTTGAGCGATCTTGCGGAGGGGTGTTTGTATTTATTATCGCGATACATTTGCATCCCGCGTTGATTGCCGACTCAATTCCATTTTTGGCGTCTTCCAAGACGACGCATTCTTCCGGTTTAAAATTTAATTTTTTTGAGGCGACAAGATATGTCTCGGGGTTAGGTTTTCCGATTTTTACACAATCTCCGGAAACAATTACATCAAAATAATCTCGCAGATTAAACTTATCTAAAACAAGATCAATATATTTTTTTGCGCCGGACGAGGCTAGGGCGATTTTAAAATTGTTTGATTGAAATAATTTTAATGATTCAATCAATCCGGGCAATGCTTCAAGTTCGTCTTTGACGATATCTAAAAATAGTTGAATTCTTTTGTTGTAAAACGACTCAATGTCTGTATTTAATTTTAAAGTGTCTATTGTTTCTTTGCATATATCAATTACTCTCATGCCAATGAATTTTGATCTTATTAAGTGGGAAACAGACAAAAACAATACAGAAAATTTATTTATGCAATTTCGTAGGGGCGTATCGCATACGCCCATCGTGATTGCGGTGGGCGTATGCGATACGCCCCTACGGCATAAATTATGAAAAATAAAATCAAAAACATCCCGCACTTACCAGGCTGTTATATCTACAAAAACAAAGCTGGTAAAATTATTTATGTCGGAAAAGCGAAAGATTTGGAAAAAAGAGTTAGCTCATATTTTCAAAAAAAAGATCATGATCACAAAACAAAAGCGCTTGTAAAAGAAATTTTCGACATAGAATATTTCGCCACTGATAATAAATCGTACGCTAATTCTTGTACGCTAATTCTTTGACTTTTACGCCATATAAAGATAAAATTATAAAAACTTTGCAAAATCAGCATACCACAGCGGTTTTGGTTTGTAAAATAAATCATATATAAATTATGGCGCCCAAACATCCAAGAGGGTGTTGGACGCCATTCATAAATTTATGTCAAAACTAATCACAAAAAAAGAGTTTATCCCTTTGGCGATATTGCTTGCCGCAATAATCGTCGGGGTTTTGGTTTATCCGTCTTTGCCGGCAAAAGTTCCTTCTCATTGGAACATAAACGGCGAGATTGATGGATATATAGGTAAGACCTTTGCGGTCTGTTTTTTTCCGGGATTGATACTTGCTATTTATTTGTTGATGACATTTGCGCCGCTTATTAATCCTTTGAGAAAAAATATTGAAAAATCCGCAAAGGCTTATTTTTATTTGAAGTTGCTGTTGGTCTCGTTTTTTTCCGCGCTTTATATGTACACCATTATAGCGGCATTCGCGGGAGGAGAAAATTTTCTGATAGATTTGTTAATAATTCCGACTTTTGGTTTGTTAATTATTGGAATGGGATTTTTGATGCCGCATTTTAAGAAAAATTATTTTATCGGAATAAGGACACTGTGGACTTTGGGATCGGAAGAGGTGTGGGACAAGACGCATCAGCGCGCGAAAAAGTTTTATATTATCGGCGGTTTGTGTATTGTGTTTGGAGGTCTTTTGCATATTCCATTTTGGTTTGTTTTTTCTGTTATGATGGTTTTCTTGCTGTGGCCAGTGGTGGATTCTTATATTCTTTTTAAAAAATTAGGAAAAGGGCGGTAGGTTGGCAGGTGAGTAGGACGGTAGGCAGGTAGGACTTTATAACTTTTAACTTTTTAACTAAATGTATGGACATCATAATATCAGCATCGCTCGCTTACGACAAAATAATGAACTTTCCGGGATTGTTTAAGGATCATATTATGCCTGATAAGATTCATATTTTATCGGTCTCTTTTTTTATTAAAAAATTGACTGAGAAAAAAGGGGGTGTCGCTGGTAATATTGCTTACACCTTAAAATTGCTTGGAGAAAATCCGAAAATCATCGCGACAGCCGGGAAAGATTTTGATGATTACAAAAAATATTTGGAAAAATTAAAAATAGAAACTCGCGGAATTAAAATTATAAAAAATGAATTGACGGCCTGCGCGCGGATTATTACCGACAAAGACGATAACCAGATTACTGCTTTTCATCCCGGGGCGATGGATTATTCAAATCAGGCGAGCTTGGAAAATTTAAAGTTTAATAAAAATAATGCCATTGTTTTGATTGGACCGGATTCTAAAGTTGGAACAAAAAAAAAGAGTTCAAGAGTGTAAAAAATTTAAGATTCCTTTTGTTTTTGATCCGGGTCAAAATGTTACATTTTGGAATCAAGGCGAATTGCGTCAAATAATAAAATCGGCTAAGGTTTTTATAGTTAATGATTATGAATTGGAATTGGCAAAAAAGATAACAGGCTGGAATTTGGAGAATATTTTAAATAATGTTAATGTTTTGATAGTGACGTTGGGGGAGAAGGGTTCGGTGATTTATGACCAAAAGAAAGGATTGGAGATTCCGGCGGTTAAGGCTAAAAATGTGGATCCGACTGGCGCTGGTGATGCTTATCGCGCTGGTATTTTGAAAGGGCTGGCAAATGGTTGGGATTGGGAAAAGACGGGCAGATTGGCTTCTTTTTGTGGTTCTTGCGCTGTTGAGCATTATGGGACGCAAGAGCACAAATTTAGTCAAAAGTTTATAAAGTCCATAAAGTCGAAAGTTGGGTGAAATTAAATGTTGTTAATATATTTAAGATTTGATAAATGCGAAAGTTGCAATTTGAAAACGATAAATATTACCACATATACAACCGCGGAGTTGATAAGCGAGATATATTTTTAGACGAGAGAGATTTTGGGAGGTTTATTGTGAGCATGAGGGAGTTTAATGTTGTGGAGCCGATTGGGAGTTTGTATGAGAAATATTTAAGAGAGAGCAGGGGTGTTAATGGAGGTTTAGCCTCCATTATGGAGGCTAAACCTCCACAGCCATCTCCGTTGGTAGAATTTGTTTGCTATTGTCTAAATAAAAATCATTATCATTTTATTTTAAAGCAATTAGTTGATAATGGAATAGCGAAGTTAATGCAAAGATTAAGCACTGGTTACACAATGTATTTTAATAAAAAGCAGAATCGTTCCGGTTCATTATTTCAAGGACCATTCAAAGCCAAATATATAGACACCGCTAAATATTTGGCTTGGTGTTCAGCCTATGTGAATAGTAATGTTGAAATTCACAAACTTGCTAAAGCGAAAAATTATCCATGGTCAAGTTATAAGGATTATTTAAATTTAAGAAATGGCACCCTTTGCGATAAAATTGCGGTGACGAATGAATTTAATAATAACACAAAAGAATATGAAGAGTTTGTTGACGCGGTGATTAAAGATTGTCAGAAAAGAAAAGATGCGGTTAAAGAATATTTAGCGGAGCTGGAATTATAATTAATAAATTTTAAAATTATGAATACAAATATAAAAGTTGAAGAAATTACCGACGAACAAGATTTTAATCCTTTGAATTTGTCGTTGAACACTTCTTTTGCTCAGAGCTATTTTTATGGCGAGATACAGAAGAGTATGGGGCGGGGTGTGAGGAGATTTGTTTTTGAGGATGATAATGGACCGTTGGCATTTTGTCAGTTTGTAAAATATTCTCTTCCTCTTGGGAAAAGTTATCTTTACGCGGCTTATGGGCCTGCGGTGAAGCTGCCTTTTTCTGAAAATTTTTTGAAAATTTTTAAAGATAAGATGCTTGAAGTTTTGAAGCAAGAGAATGCTATTTTCGCGCGATTGGATTTTATGCCGCCTGTTGATCAAAAAGATGATTTGATGTTGCTTGATAAATTTTTCAAAAAAGCTCCTCGTTACGCGGGGGCGTCGGCGTCTTTTCAGCCGAGGGTTGAGTGGGTTATTGATTTGACTCAAAGCGAGGGTGAGATTTTAAAAAATACGCATCAGAAGGCTCGCTATAATATTAAGCTGGCGCAAAAAAAGGGGGTTGAGATAGAAATCGCAAAAGAAAATTTTGAAAAATATTTTGAGAGTTTTTATTCTCTTTTGGGTGAGACGGCAAAAAGGGGAGGTTTTTCGCTTCATCCGAAAAGTTATTATGAAAAGATGTTGGATATTTGCGAGAAAGACAAAAGCGCGTTTTTTGTGATCGCGAGATACGGCGGCAAGGATTTGATTCTGAATTTTGTTATTCATTACGGGAATATGGCGACTTATGTTTTTGGCGGTTCAAATGAGGAGTATAGAAATTTGATGCCGGCTTATTTGGTTCAGTGGAATTCTATTTTAGAGTCAAAACGCGTTGGGCGCAAGCTTTATAGTTTTGGAAATGTTAATACCGAAAAATATGCTAATACAGAGTGGGAGGGGTTTTCGGTTTTTAAAAGGAAGTTTGGGGGAGATGTTTTTGAACATTCGGAGTTTTATGATTTGGTCGCGAGTCCGTTTTGGTATCGGGGGTATAATATAATGAAGAGGGTGTGGAAATAGAACACAGATTGCCCTTGTTACCCTGATTAACCCTGATATTTTAGAAAAATGTCAAAGTTCAAATTGTTTCAAATTATTTCAAACAAAATTCAAATTTCAAATGACCAAATTTAAAATATTATGATTCAATATAAAGAAATAAAAGATATACCTAAAAAGCAATTGTTTATCCTTTTTGATAGTGTTGGATGGGTAAAATCGCCGCAAGAGAAATTATCAAAGAATAAGGTGAAAGATTCTATTGCAAATCATACATTATATATACAAAAGAATGGTAATTTAATAAAGAAAGCGTTTCAAAATTCGACATATGTTGTATCCGCTTGGGATAATAAGAAATTAGTTGGGGTAGTTAGAGTTTTGTCAGATCAGATTCAAAGGTCAATAATTTATTGTAGAGGAATTTGAATATTGCACGGGTAGATGCCAGCAATTGCTGGCATCTACCCAAGATAATGCGTGCGTTAGTGCTTAATTTATGATTTAGCTGTTTTGCCAAGTTATCAAAACCAAAAAATCGGCAAAACGCTTATTGATAAATGTTTAAAAAAATTTTCCAAGACCCAATTTTTATTGGGGACTAGTTCAAAAAATTTTAGTTTTTATAAAAAATTTGGATTTAAAAATAACGTTAACTATTTGGAGAAGGAGAGTTTGTTTTTTTAAATAAAATTTTGAGATAATTTGTATTGCCATGCGCGGGAGTCCCCTGACGGGAGACTCCCGCGGAGCGGGGAATAATTTTTAAAATTTGTTCAAGTGAGGTATACATTTTAAATGTTTGAAAATTGAATTATTGAAAATTCATTGAAAATTGAGAATTGAAAATTGAAAATTTTTTATAAAATTCGTGTCCTATTGTAATATGAAAATAAAACAAACAATCAAAAAAATACTCGGCGAAAGATTAGTTTTGGCTTACCATTATTTTTTGGCTATGTTTTCTGCTGTGTATTATCGTTTTCCGTCGCGAAAAATGATTATAATCGGCGTTACGGGGACAAAGGGGAAAACTTCAACGGCGAATTTTATTTGGGCGTGTTTAAATAATGGGGGATATAAAACAGGTTTGATTAGCACGGCGAATATTAGAATTGGGGAGAAGGAATTTTTAAATAAATACCACATGACAATGCCGGGGCGTTTTGTTATTCAAAAGTTTTTATCTCAAATGGTTAAAGATGGCGTGAAGTGTTGTGTTGTTGAAACAACCTCGGAAGGGATTAAACAATATAGGCACAAGGGGATTTTTTATGATATTGCCGTTTTTACGAATTTATACCCCGAGCATCTTAGTTCTCACGGTGGGAGTTTTGAGAAATATAAACAGACAAAAGGCAAGCTGTTTGAGGGGTTTAGTAAAAATAATAATAAAATTATTGGCGGGAAAAAGATTGAAAAAGTAATTATTGTAAATAATGATGATGAGAATAAGGATTATTTTTTGAATTTTTCTGCGGACAGGAAAATTGGTTTTTCGGTTTCCACGCCGCAGTCCCCGCGGGGAGACTGCGACGGAGCCGTTAAGGATGGCGCGGATTGTGTCGCCAAAGATATTGTGAGTGTTAAAAACGGAGTTGAGTTTGAAGTTGATGAGATAAATTTGACGAACGTAAAGTCTTCAACCCCACATAGGGTTTTAGATATTGAGGGAAAATACATATTAAATATTTTGGGCGAGTTTAATGTTTATAACGCAATGCCGGCGATTGTTATTTCTTCTTTGTTTGGCATTGATAAAGAATTAATTAAATCAGGATTGGCTAAATTAAATTCTATTCCGGGCAGAATGGAGCAGATTAACGAGGGGCAGAATTTTTATGTTATAGTCGATTATGCCCACGAAAAAGAGAGTATGTCAGCGGCGTTAACCGCGGTGGAGAGTTTGAAATCCGAAAACAGCAAGGTGATTGTTCTTTTGGGCGCTGAGGGGGGAGGTCGTGACAGGGCGAAACGTTTTGCGATGGGGGAGGTGGCTGGGAGTATGGCTGATTTTGTTGTTGTTAGTAATGTTGATCCTTATGATGATGATCCAAAGCTGATTTTGGAGGATATCGCGGGCGCGGCTGAAAAGGGTGGAAAAGTTAGAGATAAGGATTTGTTTGTCGTTGGAGACCGTCGAGAGGGGATTGCAAAGGCTTTGTCTTTGGCAAATGAGAATGATATAGTTTTGTTTACGGGCAAGGGGGCGGAACAGTCTATGTTTGTTGGGGGTGAGGTTTTGGATTGGGATGATAGGGTGGTGGCCAGGGAAGAGTTGGGGAAGTTGAAGTGATTTTTATTTTACGGTAAATTGAGTTATAATGTAAATATGAAAACAATAAACAAAAAAAGAAATTTAGGTCAATTTTTTACCACTAATTCTGATTATATTCTGCAGGGTTTTGGCGAGTTTGTTAAAAACAAAGAAATTTCTGATCCTTTTGCTGGAAATCAAGATTTATTAAATTGGGCGATAAACAATAAATGCAGAAAATTTATAGGGTTTGATTGTGATAATAAGTATGTTGACAATAAGAAAGTTTTTTATAATGATTCTATAAATTCACCTAAAGAATATAAATTTGTTTGCACCAATCCGCCATATTTGCATAAAAACAAAGCAACAAAAGAAACTAAAGAAAAGTTTTTTTTAGGAAAAAATTCTAATTTTGAAGATTTATATCAAGTTTCCATTTCTTCTATTTTAAACTGCGAAGAAGGAATAATCATAATTCCTTTGAATTTTTTATGCGCTGAAAATTCAAGAAGAATAAGAAAATTGTTTTTTGAAAAATTTGAAATAATTAAGTTAAACATATTTTCACAGCAGGTTTTTAATGATACTACATATAATGTAATTTCTTTTTATTTTAGGAAAAAGCAAAAAATATCAGAAAAGAATATTGTAGACGCAACAATTTATCCAGAAAATAAAAAAATTAAATTAACAGTTGAAAAAAAATTCGGATGGCAATTTGGCGGAGATTTTATTTATAAAATAAAAAATACTAAGAATGAATTAGGTGTTTTTCGTCTTACGGAAGACTATTTAAAATCTGGCGAGTATGAAGTGGAAATAGCTTTACAGAATATTAAAGATAAGAAAATAATAAAAATTAGCGATAATATAAAAAATTTATTAGAAAAAAATATTTTATTTTTGAGAGCTATTGACAGCAAGAATGGGAAAAAAATACAGCTTGAAGATATAAGAAAATATAAAATATCCGGTCTTGTCGGGAAAAACACATCGCGCAACATGGCTCATTTAATTTTTAAGACTGAAGTATCTATTGACGAACAAATTGAATTAATGAAAAAATTTAATGATGAGTTGTCGGTTAATCGTGAGAAGTATTTTTCTTTTTTTCTTACTAATTTTAGAGACAATAACCGTAAAAGAATATCATTTGATTTGGCTTATAAATTTTTAAACCTTATTTATTATGAAACAAATTCAAGACAACCTGCATTATTTTGAAACATCTAAAAATAACCAAGAAAAATTGCTTGATGATTTTTATGTGTTTGATGAAAAACATCCTGACCTGAACAAATATATAGAAAACACCAAAGAGATAAAAAATATTTTAATCACCATAAGAACATTGCGAAGTAGAAAAGAAAAATCGGTTGTGGTTGATAAATATTTTTTGGAGCTATCCAAAATTATTGGCAAATATTCCAACTGTTCTGAATTTGCTTGTTTTTTTAATGCCTGTGATAATATTATTGGCGAGGCAAAAAATGAAATAAGTTTGTTAAAAAAAATTACTGAAAGATATTTTGTAAAAAGAACGTTAAACGAAATGGTTCCCGAAGAATGGGTGCAAGCAATTTTGGATACTAACTCATCGCGCAAAAAAGGAAAATGCGGAGAAAAGAAACTAATTTATATTTTAAAAAGAAAAAATTTTGAAGAAGTTTTTAATTGGGATGATTTTTTAAAGTCTGATTATTGTGTGGTAAAATTTTCTAAAAAATTCAATTTAAAAAATGTTCGCAAAAATTTAGATGTTAAAATAAAAACTAAGAAGCAAAATAAAGCACTTGATTTGATAATAAAAGCGAAGGATAAAATTTTGCTTTGCGAAGCTAAACATTTAAACACTTCCGGCGGCGGACAGGATAAGCAGATTTCAGAATTGATAGAAATTTTAGGATTGACTGAAAAAAATGGGGTTTCTTATATTTTGTTTTTAGATGGTAAATATTCTAATATTTTGTTAAGCGATGAAGGCAATGGCGACAAGATAGTTGTTCAGAGAAAAGATATTAAAAAATTTCTCAACAAAAATCCGAATAATTATTGGGTAAATACAGCTGGTTTTAAAAGTCTTATTTCTGATTTGAAATGAGAGATTTTGGTTTTAGATATTTATTTTTAATTTTAATATTGGTCAAATAAAAAGGAGCCGGATATCCAACAGGGGTGCCGGCTTCTAACTAAATATGAACTACGACATCAAAAATATAGACCTTGCATCAGAAGGAAAAAAAAGAATCCAGTGGGCGGATAATGATATGCCTGTTTTGAAACAGATTCGCGAAAGGTTTGAAGCGGAAAAACCTTTTACCCTCCCCCTGCCCCGGGGGATTAAAGGTTTAAAAATGTCAGCTTGTCTGCACATTACCGCTGAAACCGCCAATTTAGCCAGAGCGTTAAAAGCCGGCGGGGCGGATATTGTTTTGTGCGCGTCCAATCCTTTGTCAACGCAAGACGATGTGGCGGCGGCGCTAGTTAAAGAATATAAGATACCTGTTTTCGCAATCAAAGGAGAGGATAAAGAGACTTTTTATAAACACTTAACATCGGCGATTGAGCATCAGCCCGTTATTACCATGGACGATGGCGCTGATTTAGTTTTCACTATTCACAATAAATATTCTGAGATGTGTGATAAGTTGGCTGGAAGCATGGAAGAGACGACAACAGGCGTGATTAGATTAAAAGCGATGGCAAAGGACGGCGCGCTTAAAATTCCGATTATCGCGGTCAATGATGCCAAAACTAAAAATATGTTTGACAATCGCTACGGCACAGGGCAATCAACTTTGGACGGAATTATCCGCGCGACTGATATTTTGATTGCGGGGAAAAATGTTGTTTCGGTCGGTTACGGATGGTGCGGAAAAGGGTTTGCCATGCGCGCGAGAGGAATGGGAGCAAAAGTTATTGTTTGCGAGGTTGATAGAATAAAAGCGTTGGAAGCGGCGATGGATGGGTTTGATGTTATGCCAATGAAAGAGGCGGCAAAGATTGCTGATCTGATTTGCACTTTGACGGGGGATATTAAGGTGGTTGACAGAGAGGATTTTGAAGTTATGAAAGATGGGGCTATTGTTTGCAATTCGGGGCATTTTGATGTTGAGATAAACATTGAAGGGTTGAAAGATTTGGCAAAAGAGGTGAATAAAAATGTCCGCAATTTTGTTGATGAATATATTTTAAAAGACGGGAGAAAAATTTATCTTTTGGCTGACGGGCGTTTGATTAATTTATCGGCGGCAGAAGGGCATCCTGCGTGCGTTATGGATATGAGTTTTGCAACGCAAGCGCTCGCCGCGGAGTTTGTTGTGAAAAACAGAGACAAACTGGGGAAAAAAGTGTATAATGTATCTGAGGAGATTGAAAACTACGTTGCGGATTTAAAATTAAAATCTATGGGGATTGAAATTGATGAATTGACTGAGGAACAGAAGGAGTATCTGAGCAGTTGGGAGATGGGGACGTGATGAAGTCAAAAGTCAAAAGTCAAAAATCAAAAGTCTATAAGGTCGAAAGTTATTGCAGAGAAGAGGCGCTGCCTCGTCTGGGAATTTTATAAAAAGATGAAGCATTTTAATTTGACATTAGATAATTTTTAAATTAAACTAAGATTACTTTAAGATTATCTAAAAATATATGAGTGAATATAAATTATTATCAGTCAAAGAACTTCGAACAGCTTTTCCTGCCGTGCAAAAAAAACTTTTAGCCGGTCAGGGTTTTATTTTATTAAGTCGATCCAAGCCTATTGCCAAGTTAAATCCCATTACAGATGAAAAAACAATTAGCGGTTTAAATTTTTGGGCAAATCCAGATGAGGATAATTTAATAAAAAATAAAAAAATAGACGCGGTTAAATTAATTAGAGAAGATAGAGATTAATTTATGTTAATTTTAATAGATTCTTCAGTATATTTATCAAGTTTAATAAAAGAGGAAAAATATCATCTTAACTCGGTAAATTTTTTTACCGCCTTAGAAAAGAAAGGAAATTTTAAAATTGTTGTTCCGCAAATTGTTTTATATGAAGTTTTAAATAAAATCGCGCAACTTTCTTCAGGAGTTAATTTATTATCCATATATCAATCTTTTATGGAAAGCAAAGAGATGAATTTGTTTTATTTTGATTCAAAATTTAATCAGTTTTATTTGGATAGTTTAAATAAGTTTATTTTAAAAACATCTGATTTATTGATTGCGATTACAGCATTATATCATCAATGTCCATTGATTAGCTGGGATCAAAAATTACTAAAGCAAGCAGATAAGAAATTTGACGTTTATACCCCAAAACAATATTTGCAAATTTTATAAATATTATGTCTGAAAAAAATGATTTAGAGGAAATAAAAAAAACTATTGATTTACTTGGTGAAAATGTTAGAAAAAATAATGAAAGGATTTATAGTTTGTAAAAAAGTATAAGTTGGTAAGATTGGGAGGAATAGGATTATTATCATTGGCTATTTTAAAGCTGTTTTTTTATGATTTGTGGGGATTGGGGACTTTGTATAGGATTATTTCTTCTATCAGTTTGGGGGTTGCGCTGTTGTCTATTTCTTTTGCGTATCAAAAGTATAAGGATAAAATTAAAGAGATTATTTAGTGAAAGTATAATTTTACATTATGAAAAAATTTTTTGGAATGATGAGTGTGATGCGAGGCGGTGTGGAAAAGTAATTTTTGCTTGTTGATATAAAAAAGTTTTTAGATTAAAATAGTATTATAAGATTAAATTATTAAATTTATATAATATGTTTGAACCAAACCAAGAATCAAGCGAAGAACAAGTTGAGAAAATTGTTGAAGAGAAAATCAACGGATCTATAGAAGAGCAAACCAGCAAACTTGACAACCAAGAACAAATTGCGGAAGGACAAGTTAATGAATTCAGCGATGAGAAAGTTAACGCGGAGCAAATTATCCAATCAAATGAAGAACAGGTTGGCGCAGAAAATTTTAATATACCAGACGAAGAAGATTCAAACCAACCGCTTGAAAAGAGCAATGATTTTTTGCAAGAAGAATCTTTGGATGAAATAAAATCATCGCGTTTTTTTAAAAAAAGATTATTTATTATCATTGCGATTATTTTGGGCGTTATTTTAATAAGCGGCGGTTTATTATTCGCCGCGGATAGGATTTTTGATTTGGATATTCCTTTTATAAGCAAGATATTCCGCACAGAAAAAGAGATTGTTGGAGATTCAACAAATAACGGGGGAGAGCAAACCACAGCAGCTATTACGGAAGAATCTCCTGAAGACGTAATAGAGAAAATGTTTTCCAGTTTTAAAGATATTAAAACATCCCAAGAAAAAGTTGATATAAAAATAATAAAAAGAGACAGAGACGGCGAAGATAAAATTTTTAATATTTCAATTGAAGGGATGCGCGATTTAAACATAGAAGGAAATCCAAAATTGGATTATAGCTTTGCGTTTAGCCAGCCAAATGCAAATATTGATATGTCTTTGGATTTTAGATACTCAGGCGAGACTATGCATATTAAACTGGCGGAAGATTCTCAAACTCCTTTTTTGGATTTATCAGAATTGCAGAATCAATGGTTTTATTTTGGAAACCAAGAGCGAGAAAATCTTAAAAAGATTATTGTTGCCAATCAACCGCAATCAACAATAAATAAACAACGAGATCAAAAGAATATTTATGAAATTTTTAAAGAAGCAAAATTATTTAAAACAATTCAATCGTTGCAAGACGATTCAATAGATTCAGTTCCAACCTTTCATTATTTGATAACATTAGACGGCAAAGGTTTTTTTGAATTTATTGTAAAAATAGAAGAGATTGCACAGAATGCGTCTAAAGATCAAAATTTGCCAACTGAATTTTCTAAGGAAAAAATTGATGAGGTGAGAAAAACATTGGAAAATATAAAAGATATTCCTATTGAGGTTTGGATTGAAAAAGAGAATTATTTTTTGAGAAAGATTTTAGTTAATAATTTTGAGACGGATATTGCTGACGCGGAATGGATAAATAAGGCGAATATTTTATTTACTCTTGAATTAAATAATATTAATGAGCCATTGAATATACAAACCCCCAAAGACGGTGAATCTTTGGAACAGGCAATACAAAACATATACGAGAAATGGTTTGGCAAAGCGCTTTTGCCAACAAAAAGCGACGGTGAAGTTGACGCGATTGACAAAACTGATGATGACCAAGACGGTCTGACAAACCAAGAAGAAATTTTATATAATACAGATCCGTTTAATTCAGATACAGATGGCGATGGATATTCAGACGGAGATGAGGTTAAAAACGGATATAATCCAAATGGCAGCGGCAAATTGTGATTTGTTAAAAAATGAAAAAATGTCAAATTAAAATTGTGGATAACTTTATCAAGAATATTATTTAAAAGCAGATTTATTTTATTTTTTACCCAAGATTAGTTAAAATTTTTTTGTTGGTGTTTTTTTATACACAGGGAAAGCAATTCTACCTTGACAAGATTTAATTTTTTTGTTAAAATTGCGTCAATAAAATAGTAACCAGTAATCAGCAACCAGTAATCAGTTGGTTAGTTATTGATTACTGAAATACTATAAAAAAGTTTAGAAAACAAAGCAGATACAGCAGAAAGATTACCTCTTATTTACATCCATTTCCCTATATCTTCATGGGTAATTTTATTTAATTCAAAAAAGATTAACAAACTCGCTCCGAAAAAAGTAGGAGGGAGCGTTTTTTATGTCTAATAAACAAAGTAAAACACACAACCAAACTCAAATTGCTTGCGGAAAACGAAAATATTTTACCCAGCTTCGGGATATGATACCATTGCCTGATTTAATTGAATTGCAAAAAATTTCTTATGATTGGTTTTTAAAAGAAGGTTTGGAATATTTGTTTGAAGAGATTAGTCCGATCAAAGATTTCAGCGGACGCGATCTTGAGCTTCATTTTTGCAAATACTATATTGACGAGCCAAAATTTGACGAAAAGACAAGCAGGGCAAAAAATATTACTTATGAAGCGCCTCTCAGAATTAAAATTAAACTAGTCGGACTCAAGACCAAGAAAGAGGTTAACCAAGAGATTTATTTAGGCGATATACCCCTGATGACTTGCCGCGGAACTTTTATAGTAAATGGAATTGAACGAGTGGTTATTTCTCAATTAATCAGGAGCGCTGGCGTTTTTTTCACTTCTGTGTTCGCAAAGGGGAGAAGGTTTTACGGAGCTAAAATAATTCCAAATCGCGGTGCGTGGCTTGAAATAGAAACTGATTCCAACAATGTTATTTGGGTAAAAATTGACCGAAAGAGAAAAGTGGCTGTTACATCACTTTTACGAGCTTTCGGATATGAAACAGACGAAGAATTAATAAAACTTTTTAAAGACGCGGATGTCCATCCTGATGTTAAATATATTGAAGCGACAATAGCCAAAGATGTTTCAAAAAATATGGAAGAGGGGTTGATTGAGGTATATAAAAGAATTAGACCGGGAGACATGGCTACTCCTGATAACGCGAAATCTTTAATTTACGCTATGTTTTTTAATTTTGACAGATATGATTTCAGCCAAGTTGGACGATACAAGCTGAATCAACGTTTTAATTTAGACATTCCGATAACAAAAGAGAACAGAGTGTTTAGGCGGGAAGATCTTATAGATATTATAAAAAGAATTATTACTTTAAATATTACCCAAAAAGAAGCGGATGATATTGACCATTTGGGAAATCGCCGCATTAGAGCTGTTGGAGAATTGGTGCAGAACAAGTTTAGAATCGGACTTGCCAGAATGGAAAGAATAATTAAAGACAGAATGACCACATTAGATATGGAAGATTTGACCCCAAACCGCTTGATTAACGCAAGACCGGTTATCGGTTCGGTTAAAGAGTTTTTTATGTCCTCGCAGCTTTCGCAGTTTATGGATCAGACCAATCCGCTCGCCGAGCTTGAGCACAAACGTCGTCTTTCGGCAATGGGTCCGGGAGGACTGTCAAGAGAGCGCGCAGGGTTTGAGGTTCGCGATGTGCATCAGACTCATTATGGAAGAATTTGTCCCATTCAGACTCCCGAAGGACCGAATATCGGACTTGTGAGTTATTTGGCGAATTTTGCCAGAGTAAACAGTTATGGTTTTATTGAAACTCCTTTTCGCAAGGTTGTCCACGATCCAAAGAATATTTTTAGCGAGACGGAAGGCGAAATTCTAAGAGAAGATATTAAAAATAAAAAAGGCGCGGTCATCGGAAAAGCAGGAGAAAATATCACTAAAAAATTAGCGCAAGAATTAGAAAAAACAGACAGCAAAACAATCCCCGTAAAACCGCGCGTAACAGATGAAATTCATTATCTTAACGCTTTTTCGGGCGAGAATTTTGTTACAACATCCGCGACAACGTCGATTAATGAGGATGGTTACTTTTTAAATGAAAGAGCTGAAGTCCGAAGAAAGGGAGAGCCGGAAATTGATAATACTTGGGTAATTGATTATATGGATGTATCTCCAAAGCAGATTATAAGTGTTGCGACATCGCTTATTCCTTTTTTGGAACACGATGATACTGTCCGAGCTTTGATGGGAAGCAACATGCAACGGCAGGCGGTTTCACTGGTCGCTCCGAATGCCCCGATAGTCGGCACAGGAATAGAAAAGGATGTCGCGTTTTATTCCGGGCAGGCTGCTTTTGCGGCAAAAAGCGGAAAAGTAATAGCCGCGGATTCTAACCATGTTGAAGTTTTGCAAGATGACGGCAAGGTTGAGGTTTATGATTTTAATAAATTTATGAGATCAAACGCCTCTACTTGCATTAATCAAAAATTGCAAGTCAACGTAGGCGATGTCGTTAAAAAAGGGGATTTGCTTGCTGACGGTCCATCAACGGAAGGCGGGGAATTAGCTTTGGGGCAAAATGTTCTTGTGGCTTATATGCCATGGAAAGGATACAATTATGAGGATGCTATTATTATTTCCGATCGCCTTGTCCATGACGACAAATATACTTCTATTCATATTGAAGATTATAATGTTGATGTCCGCGACACTAAGCTTGGCCCTGAAGTAACCACAGCCGACATTCCCAATGTTTCAGAAGATAAGTTAAAAGATCTTGATGAAGAGGGAATAGTATGCATTGGGGCTGAAGTCTCTTCCGGAGATATTTTGGTCGGAAAAATTACGCCAAAAGGGGAGACAGAGCTTTCGGCGGAAGAAAAATTATTAAGAGCGATTTTTGGCGAAAAAGCCAGAGATGTGCGCGACAGCTCTTTGTATTTGGAGCATGGCGAGCATGGAAAAGTGATTGATGTTAAGATTTTTTCAAGGGAAAACGGCGACAAGCTTTCGGCTGGCGTCATTAAAACAATTCAGGTTACTATCGCGCATTTAAGAAAAATACAGGTAGGCGATAAGATGGCGGGACGGCATGGGAACAAGGGGGTTATTTCAAGAATAGTTGCTATTGAAGATATGCCTTATTTAGAAGATGGCACTCCGATTGATATTATATTAAGCCCCTTGGGGGTTATTTCTCGTATGAATTTAGGTCAGATTTTGGAAACTCATTTGGGGCTTGCCGCAAATAAATTGGGTTACAAAGCGGCGGCTTTTACCTTGGACGGACCGACCGAAGTTCAGATAAAAGAAGAGCTGAAAAAAGCGGGCTATCCGGAAGACGGCAAATTAAAAGTTTATGACGGCGAGACAGGAGAGTCGTATGCTGAAAAAATTACCGTGGGTTATTCTTATATGTTGAAATTAAATCATATGGTTGAAGATAAGATTCATCAACGTTCTATCGGTCCGTATTCTTTAATAACCCAACAGCCTCTTGGCGGTAAAGCGCAGTTTGGAGGTCAGAGATTTGGAGAGATGGAAGTATGGGCGCTGGAAGGCTATGGCGCGGCGCATACTTTGCAGGAAATTCTTACTATTAAATCTGATGATGTTACTGGAAGATCAAAATGTTATGAGTCAATTATTCGCGGAGAAAGAATTCGCAAAGTAAATGTTCCTGAATCGTTTAATGTTTTGATTCGCGAGCTCAAAGGGCTTGGTCTTGACGTTGATTTGGTTGGCAGAAAGGATTATGTTGTTGAAGACGAGAAGTCGAAATTTTCTTCTGATATAATTGACTCTTCTGAGGAAAAGGACGACAAAAAAAATGTTGATTCTAAGGTTGAAGACGGAGAAGAGGGTAAAGATATTTCATTGGCGGATGTGTTGAGACAAGGAGAAGAGGGGGAGAGTTAGAATTTCTAAATTATAATTTCTAATTTCTAATAAAATTTCAAATTTCAAATTTTAAAACAATTTCAAATGTTTCAATTTTAAATGTCAAAACGTTTGAAAACCAAAAATATGTATAATATAGAATATTAATATGAAAAATAATTCGCGAAAAATAAAAAAACATGAATCTTTTAAGCGATTAGGCGATAATCATATTGTTTTGTTATACCTTTTTGGGTCGGTCGCGCGCGGAACTTCGCATAAGGAGAGTGATGTTGATATGGGGATATTATTTGATAAGAAAACCAAAGAAAGTCAATATTTAAGATTGGAAAGCCGAATAATAGAGTTTTTTTCAAAAATGTATTCTCAAAAAGAAATAAATGTCGTAAATTTTAATATTTCCAGCCCGCTTTTAAAACAATCGGCGATTTTGGAAGGCAAGTTATTATATAAGAGAAGCGATGAGGATAGAATATTTTTTGAGATTAACACCTTAAGAGAATACGAAGAATATTCTCATTTGTCTAAAATCTATAATCAATTTTTAAATGTTAAATTAGAAAATTTATGACTAAAATTATAAAAGAACAATTTGACGATAAAGTTGATAACTTGGTAAAAATTTATGATGGCTTGAAAAAACTCCAGCGATTGAAATTGAATGACTTTAAAGAAAATATAGAAAATGTGTGGGCGGTAACTTTCGGCGTAGTGGCTGGCGTAGAAGCAATTTTGGATATAAGTCAATATATTCTTTCATCTAAAGGGATAAAAGCTGAAAGTTACGGAAGCATTCCCGAAAGGTTATTAAAAGCGAAAATTATCAATAAAGAATTTTCTGAAAAATTACGCGATATGGTTGGATTTCGCAATCGCGCTATTCATAATTATCCTTCTTTAAATGAAGAATTGTTGTATAATGTTTTGCAAAATGATGTTGATGATTTTAAGAAATTTTTAAAAATCGCGAAGCAATATGAGAAATTTAATAGAGCGATGTAATTTTTACAATCAAATTTTAACTTTTAAATTTAAACTTAATCTATGTTTGACCCGTTAAAATCATCCGACTTTAAAGCTATCAAATTAAAACTCGCGTCTCCAGAGCAGATTCATGCGTGGTCTTGCGGAGAAGTGTTGCGTCCGGAAACAATTAATTATCGCACCCAAAAACCTGAAAAAGACGGTCTTTTTTGCGAAAAAATTTTTGGTCCATCTAAAGATTGGGAATGTTATTGCGGAAAGTATAGAAAAATCCGCTACAAGGGAATCGTTTGCGACAAGTGCGGCGTGGAGGTTACGCGCGCGCTGGTAAGGCGCGAAAGAATGGGTCATATTGATCTAGCCGCTCCAACGACTCATATTTGGTTTTTGCGCGGGGTTCCCTCTTCTATCGGACTTTTGCTTGATTTGTCCACAACAGATTTGGAAAAAATAGTAT
Source organism: bacterium (assembly GCA_043816765.1). Classification (GTDB taxonomy): domain Bacteria; phylum Patescibacteriota; class Patescibacteriia; order JBDRHN01; family JBDRHN01; genus JBDRHN01. Next base: position 31,148 of record JBDRHN010000033.1, read on the forward strand.
ATTTTGCGAGTTTTATTATTACTAATGTTGACGAAAATTTAAAAGAATCTACATTACAGCAAATAAAAGAGGAGTATAAAAATAAAAAAAGAGATATAGAAAATGATTTTAAAAAAGCTGTTGATTTAATCAAAAAGACAGGAAAAGAAGAAAAAAAATCAGCTAATGTTATTGAAAATGAATTGATTAAATTAAATAAAAACATAGAAGAAAAAAGGGCGGATCTTGATGAAATTTTTAATTCCACAATTAAAGAATTGCAAGATATTAAACCGCTTAAAGTTATAACAGAAAATATTTATCATGATTTCTCTTTAAAATACGGACATATTTTTGAAGCCAGCATCGGAGCTGAAGCAATTTATAAATTACTCAAAGAGATTGATTTAGATAAATTAATTAAAATTCTTAAAGCGGAATCAGAAGACAGTAAAAGCAAATATCAAAAATATATCAGGCGGATAAAATTAGCCACTAGTTTAAAGATGAATAAAATTCGGCCAGAGTGGATGATTATGACCGTGGTTCCAATAATTCCTCCGGATTTGCGTCCAATGGTGCCGTTGGATGGCGGTCGTTTTGCAACGGCTGATCTTAATGATTTATACAGAAGGGTAATCAACAGAAATAATCGTCTAAAACAATTATTAGAACTTAACGCTCCAGAAGTAATTTGTCGCAACGAAAGAAGAATGCTCCAAGAAGCGGTTGACGCTTTAATTGACAATTCTACTCGCCACGGAAAAACAGTTACAGCCTCAAACGGACAAAAGCGCCAGCTGAAATCAATCGCGGATATTTTAAAAGGAAAACAGGGACGTTTCCGCCAAAATTTATTAGGCAAGCGAATAGATTACTCCGGTCGCAGCGTTATTGTCGTTGGTCCAAATCTTAATTTAGACCAATGCGGACTTCCTAAACGTATGGCGCTTGAACTTTTTAAGCCTTTTGTAATGAGCGAGCTGATAAAACGCGGTTTTGTGCACAACATTCGCAGCGCCGCTCGTTTTATTGAAAGCGACAGAACGCAGGTTTGGGATATTTTAGAAGAGGTTATAACTGATTCTTATGTAATGCTTAATCGCGCTCCAACCTTGCATCGTCTTGGAGTTCAGGCGTTTAAGCCAATATTGATTGAGGGAAAAGCGATTCAGGTTCATCCTTTGGTTTGCGCGGCTTTTAATGCTGATTTTGACGGAGATCAGATGGCGGTTCATGTTCCATTAACCGATGAGGCTAGATGGGAAGCCAAAAATATTATGCTGTCAACCAAAAATCTTTTAAAACCCGCGACAGGTTCTCCTGTGGCTACGCCAAATCAAGATATTGTGTGGGGATGTTTTTATATGACCATGGTTGAAAGGGAGTATGAGTCGGGTTCAGACAAAGAAAAGATGGAAAGAGAAAAAAGAATGAAAGTGTTTCATAGCACAAGCGAGGTTATTTTGGCTTATCAATTAAATAAAATAAAATTGCAGGATTTGATTAAAGTTGTTGATCCGCAATTAATTAAATACGGCGCGGCGGAAGGCAATGGAGAAATAACAATTACCAGCGTTGGAAGAATTTTATTTAACCAAATCATACCAGCTGAACTGCCTTATTATAATAAGGCAATGACAAAAAAAGAATTGGGAGCTATTGTTAAGCTTTGTTTGGTTCAATGCGGACAAGATAGAACCGTTCAGCTTCTTGATGATATGAAAAGAATCGGTTTTTCTTTTTTGTCAAAATCAGGCCTCTCTTGGTCAATGGATGACTTATCTTCAATTCCTGAAAAAGACGGTTTAATTGAAAAAGCGGAAAAATCAGTAGAGGAGACGGAAGAGCAATTTCAAATGGGACTATTGACGAACAATGAACGTCATCAGAAAATTATTGAAATTTGGTCTAAGGTTAAAGAAGATATTGCTAAAATAGCTAATAAGGCTTTAGATCCAAAGGGTTCTGTGTTTTCTATGATTGAATCGGGCGCCAGAGGATCTTGGAGCCAATTAATCCAGATGGTCGGAATGAAGGGGTTGGTTGTAAATCCCGCTGGCGATATTATTGAGCTCCCTGTCAAAGGAAACTTTAAAGAAGGCTTTGATGTTTTGGAATTTTTTATTTCCACCCATGGCGCTCGCAAGGGTTTATCTGATACCGCGTTGCGAACGGCAAGCGCTGGGTATTTGACAAGAAGATTGGTTGATGTATCCCAGGAAGTTATTATCAGAGAAGATGATTGCGGCGACGCGGAAGGATTGGTTTTGACCAAAAAAGAGAGCGAAGAAATGGGAGAAAATTTAATTGATCGCATTGTTGGAAGATATGCAGTTGAGGCGATTAAAAATCCAAAGACAGGGAAAGTGTTCTTGGAAGAAGGCGGGTTGATAAACGAATCAATGGTTGAAGATTTGAAAAAGTTTGATTTGGATTGTGTAAAAATCAGATCTATTGTTTCTTGCAAGAGCCATAAAGGCATTTGCGTGAAATGTTATGGCATTGATTTAGGCTATAATAAATTGGTCAAAAAAGGGACTGCTGTCGGGGTAATCGCCGCTCAAAGCATCGGCGAGCCAGGCACGCAGCTTACAATGATGACTTTCCATACTGGCGGTGTCGCTGGAAGCGATATAACCCAAGGTTTGCCGCGAGTTGAAGAATTGTTTGAAGCGAGAAATCCGAAAAAGCGAGCTTTTTTAAGCGATGTTTCAGGCAAGGTTAAAATAGAAGAAGCAGAGCGCATTATTAAAGATATCGACGGCAAAGAGATTTCAGTAAATGCGGCTGATCAGAAAATTATTAAAATTTATTACAAAGATAATGAGGAGATTGTTTATACCGCAAAGAAAGGTTCAGACATTAAAGTTGAAAAAGATTCTAATATTAAAAAGGATCAAGTTCTTTTTATCACAAAAGACGGCGTTGAAATTCAGGCCAAAGAATCAGGAGTTGTAAAAAACGTTAAAGACAAAAAGATAGTCATGGTGTCTGAAGTTGATAAGATAATGGAATATGTTATACCTGCGGGTTATGTCTTATTTGTAAAAGATGGAGATTTGGTTAATTCCGGCGATCAGCTAACAGGCGGCAGTATTGATTTAAAACAGTTGTTTTCATACAAGGATCGCGAGTTTGTGCAAAAATATATTTTAAAAGAGGTTCAATTTATCTACTCGTCGCAAGGGCAGAAATTAAAAGATAAGCATGTTGAGATTATTATAAGGCAAATGTTCTCGCGAGTGTTAATTAAATCATCTGGCGATACCGACTTTTTGCCGGGCGAGGTCGTTGAACGTTCCGAAATTGAGGTTGTTAATGAAAATATGACCAAAAAGAAACGAAAGCCCGCTGTTTTTGAGCAATTATTGCTTGGCATTACAAAAGTCTCTCTTTCAACCAATAGTTGGCTTGCCGCGGCTTCATTTCAAGAAACTCAAAGAGTCTTGATTAACGCGGCTGTAAGCGGAAAAGTTGACAGACTGGAAGGGCTGAAAGAGAATGTTATCATTGGTCGTCTGATCCCTGTCGGCACAGGATTTCCTGGATATAAAATGGAGGGGCTGGAAGAGATGAGAAAGAGGAGTTTTTCAAAAGGGGTTGAAGAGGGGGCGGGCGAGGTTTTGGAAGAGATTGTTTAGAGGGTGGACTTGAAAATGAAGGCGGCGGATTAAAAACCGTTCATCCCAATGAATAATATTGAAAATCAATCATGAAATACGACATCGCAATAATAGGAGGAGGCGCCGCAGGCATGATGGCGGGATTGCGTGCGGGCGAGATTGGGGCTCGCGTTATTTTGATTGAGAAAAATAAAAATTTAGGGGTTAAGCTTTTGCTAACCGGAGGGGGGCGATGCAATATTACGAATAAAACAGACGACTTGAGGGGTTTTATAAATAAATTTGGGAAAAATGGAAATTTTTTATTTTCCGCTTTATCAAGATTTGGCGTAGACGATACTGTTGATTTTTTTGAAAAACACGGAGTAAAGACGAAAATTGAAAAAGACCAAAGAGTTTTTCCGCTTAGCAACAGTTCGCTGGACGTACGGCAAACCCTCGTTAATTATTTAAAAAAATTTAATGTTGAAATAAAAACAGGGTCGGAAGTAAAAGACATTATTAAAAAAAATAATAGAATAGAAAAAATTGTCCTAAAAAACGGCGAAGAAATATTTGCTGATAAATTTATTTTATGCGCCGGCGGAAAGTCATATCCGATGACAGGTTCAACGGGTGATGGTTATAAATGGCTTAAAAAAATGGGGCACACAATAACCGATTTGTCGCCAGCTCTTTGTTCTGTGGTTACAAAAGAAAAGGTTGTAAAAGATTTGGAAG